>NZ_JBEOVW010000008.1:0-304348 GCF_040295705.1 Micromonospora sp. NPDC002717
CACAGACCGTGCAGGTGTCGGCGTACCCCGACCACTACGCCCAGTGGGAACAGCAGGCCGCCGACCTCGTCGCCAAGCACTGGAACAACTGACACCAGAGACAGACTTTCCACCACAAGGGGGAACGCTGGCCGGCTCACCCGACACGGGCGCCGGCCAGCGGCACATCTCCACCACCGCGTGGGACTACCGACGGCGGGCGGCCAGCCAGCGCGTGGCCAGGGCGGCGGCGCTGCCCCAGATGCCGCGCCGGAACAGCAGCACGACGAGGACGAAGATGCCGCCGGTGACGAGGCCGATCGCCTCGAACCCGGAGAACGACAGCCAGTCCTCCAGACGGACCACGATGCCCGCGCCGAGCACCCCGCCCCAGAGCGTGCCGATCCCGCCGAGCACCACCACGATGACGGCCTTACCGGAGGTGGTCCAGTGCAGCACCTCCAGGGAGACGAAGCGGTGCCCGACGGCGAACAGCCCGCCGCCGAGCCCGGCGATGAAGCCCGACAGCACGAACGCGGTCAGCTTGTAGCGGTGCACGGGGTAGCCGAGCGCGCGGGCCCGTGCCGGGTTGTCGCGGATGCCGACCAACACCCGGCCGAAGGGCGAGTGCACGATCCGCCAGGCGCCGGCCAGGCCGAGCAGCACGATCGGCAGGATCGCGTAGTAGAAGTAGTAGTCGTCGGTGAGGTCCAGCCCGAACAGCTCGCGGGGCACGCCCTGCAGGCCGTTCTCGCCCTGGGTCACCGAGCGCCACTCGTTGGCGATGTAATAGACCATCTGCGCGAAGGCCAGCGTGACCATGGCGAAGTAGATGCCGGTCCGCTTGACCGCCAGGTAGCCGATCGGCACCGCGAGCACGGCCGCAGCGAGCGCCCCGGCCAGCACGGCCACCGGGAACGGCAGGCCGGCGTGGATGGCCACCAACCCGGTGACGTACGCGGAGGCGCCCCAGAAGGCCGCGTGCCCGAAGGACATCAGCCCGGTGAAGCCGAGCAGCAGGTCCACGGCGACGGCGAACAGCGCCCAGCAGAGGATGTCCACCGCCACCGCCGGGTAGAGCCCGTTGGGCAGCCAGAACGCCACCAGCAGCCCGACGGCGAGCAGCGCGTACCGGACCCAGCCGGGCGCCCGGGTCACGGCGACCAGCCCGGACTTCGGCGCCGGGCGGCCGGCGTCGGTCGTGGTGTCGACGGTGCTCGTCATGCCGGTGCCTCCTCACGTCCGAACAACCCGGCCGGGCGCCAGAGCAGCACGACGGCCATCACGATGAAGACGATCGTCTGCGACACGATCGGGAAGTCGGACAGGTACGCCTCGCCCCACGCCTGCACCAGGCCGATGCCGAAGCCGGCGGCGACGGACCCGAAGATCGAGCCCAGCCCGCCGATCACCACCACCGCGAAGACCACGATGACCAGGTCGGCACCCATCAGCGGGTTCACCGCCCGCATCGGCGCGGCGAGAACGCCGGCCAGCCCGGCAAGCCCGATGCCGAAGCCGAAGACCGGGGTGACCCAGCGTCCGACGTTGATGCCGAACGCACGGGTCAGCTCGGGGCGCTCGGTCGACGCCCGGACCACCATGCCGATCCGGGTGCGGGTCAGCACCCACCAGACGCCGACGCAGACGGCGATCGCGAAGCCGAGGATGAAGACCCGGTAGGTGGGGAAGTCGAAGAGCCCGAAGTCGACCGACCCGCTCAGCGCGGACGGGGTCTCGTACGGGCTGGACTGCACGCCGTAGCGGAGCTTCACCAGGTCCTGCAGGATCAGCGTGAGGCCGAAGGTGAGCAGGAAGTTGTAGAGCGGGTCGAGCCGGGTGAGCCGGTGGATGAACGCCCGCTCCAGTGCCATGCCGAGCAGGGCGAGGCCCACCGGCATGATCACCAGCGCCGCCCAGAACGGCACGCCCGCTTCGCTGAGCAGGACGTACGCGCCGAACGCGCCGAGCATGTAGAACGCCCCGTGGGCGAAGTTGACCACCCGCAGCATCCCGAAGATGACCGCGAGCCCGAGGGCGAGCAGGGCGTAGAACGCCCCGCTCACCAACCCGTTGAACGTGTTCTGCAGGAAGCCGGTCATCGGCTCGTCACATCTTGCACGCCGACGACGGCGCGGCGAACGCCTCGGCGGCGGGGATGGTCTCGAGCACCTTGACGTAGTCCCACGGCTCGGTGACCTCGGACTGCGGCTTCACCTGGGCCAGGTACGCGTCGTGCACGACCCGGTGGTCCTCGGCGCGGAACTTGCCGTTGCGCAGGAAGACGTCGTTGACCTCCTTGCCCTCCAGCGCCATGACGATCGCGTCGGCGTCGTCGGTGCCGGCGGCCTGCGCGGCCTCCAGGTACTGCGTCGCGGCGGAGTAGTTGGCCGCGTGCGCGAAGGACGGCCGGGTGCCGGTCTCCTTCTGGAACCGGTCGGCGAACTCGCGGTTCTGCTGGTCGAAGTTCCAGTACCAGGCGTCGGTGTAGGTGGTGCCGGCGAGCGCGGCCGGGGTGAGCGAGTGGATGTCGGTGATGAACATCAGGCCGACCGCCAGCCCGACGCCCTTGTCCCGCAGCTTGAACTCGTTGTACTGCTTGACCACGTTGACCAGTTCCGCGCCGGCCTGCATGGTGCCGAGCACCTGCGGCTTCGGGTTGAGCGTCGGCGCCTTCAGCAGGAAGGTGGAGAAGTCGCCGCTGGTGTTCGGGAACGGCGCCCCGTCCTTGCCGACGACCTGCCCGCCGGCGGCGGTGATGGCGGCGGAGAAGCTCTTCTCCATGTCCTGCCCGAAGGCGTAGTTCGGGTAGAGGATGTACCAGTTCTTGCCGACCTGCTGGGTGGTGACCTTGCCGGTTCCGTTGGCCAGCATGTACGTGTCGTACGCGTAGTGGAACGTGTACTTGTTGCAGCTCTTGCCGGTCAGGTCGGTGGTCGCCGCGCCGATGTTGAAGTAGAGCTTCTTCTTCGCCTTCGCCACGTCGGCCACCCGCAGCGCCGCCGACGAGGTGGGCACGTCGAGGATCAGGTCGACACCCTGGCGGTCGTACATCTCCTGGGCCTTGCTGTTGGCGACGTCCGGCTTGTTCTGGTGGTCGGCGGTCTCCACGGTGATGTCCTTCGTCACCGCCTTGTCGCCGTGCTTCGCCTTGAAGTCGGCGATGGCCATCTCGACGGCCTTGACCGAGTTCTTGCCGGACAGCTCCGAGTACGCGCCCGACTGGTCGTTCAGCACGCCCAGCACGATCTTGCCCCCGGTCAGCTTCTGGTCCCCGCCCGACTGGGGACCACCGCCGCCGCAGCCGGCGACCAGCACCATCGCCGCCGCCGACGCGGCGGCCACACCCACCGTCCTACGCATGCTCATCCCTCCACCCCCGCGCGGCGCGCGGGTCGTCGAAATCGAAAATCAGATGCCGAGGTACGACAGCAGCTCGCGTTCCCGCGACTGCACCTCGGAGTTGTCCATCGCCTCCGCGATGCGTCCCTCGGCCAGCAGGTAGTGCCGGTCGGCGACGCCGGTGGCGAAGTGCAGGTTCTGCTCGACCAGCAGCACGGTCACCCCGTGCCGCTTGGCCTCGCGCAGGAGGTCGCCGACCTGCTGCACGAGCAGCGGCGAGAGCCCCTCGGTCGGTTCGTCGCAGAGCAGCAGCCGGGCGCCCATCCGCAGCACGCGGGCGAGGGCGAGCATCTGCTGTTCGCCGCCGGAGAGCATGGTGGCGGCCGAGTCCCGTCGCTCGTAGAGGGCGGGGAACGCCTCGTACACCCGCTCCAGCGGCCACGGGTCGGGGCCGACCGTCGGCGGCAGGGTGAGGTTCTCCGTGACGCTCAGCGTGGCGTAGCTGCCCCGGTCGTCGGGGACCCAGCCGAGCCCCAGCCGCGCCCGCCGGTGCGCGGGCAGCTTCCCGACGTCCCGACCGTCCAGCTCCACGGTGCCGCGCTGGCCGGTGTGCAGGCCCATCACGCAGCGCAGCAGGGTGGACTTGCCGGCCCCGTTGCGCCCGACGAGGGTCACCACCTCGCCGGCGGAGACGTCCAGGCTGACGTCCCGCAGCACCTGCGCCTCGCCGTACCAGGCGGACAGGTTCTCAATGCGCAGCATCAGCGGCTCCCAGGTATGCGGTGATCACGCGCTCGTCGGCGCGGACCTGCTCGTACGGGCCCTCGACGAGGACCTTGCCGGCCTGCAGGACGGTGACGGTGTCGGCGAGCCGCCCGACCACGCTCATGTTGTGCTCGACCATCACCACGGTCCGGCCCTGCCGGACGCGCGCGATCAGGTCGACGGTGCGGTCGACGTCCTCCAGGCCCATGCCCGCGGTCGGCTCGTCGAGCAGCAGCACCTTCGGGTCCAGCGCGAGGGCGATGGCCAGCTCCAGCGCCCGCTTGCGCCCGTACGCCAGCGCCTCGGCGGGGGCCTCGGCCAGCTCGGCCAGCCCCACCATGTCGAGCAGTTCGATGGCCCGGTCGGTGTAGCGGCGCATCAGCTTCGCCGAACGCCAGAACCGCCAACCCAGCCCGCTCGGGCTCTGCAATGCCAGTTCGACGTGCTCCCGCGCGGACAGCTGCGGGAAGAGGCTGGTGATCTGGAACGACCGGGCCACGCCGAGCCGAGCGACCTGCTCGGGCGGCAGCCCGGTGACGTCGCGGCCGGCCAGCTCGATCCGGCCGCCGCTGGGCTGTAGGAACCCGGTCAGCAGGTTGAAGAGGGTGGTCTTCCCGGCGCCGTTCGGGCCGACGAGCGCGTGCACGCTGTCCGCCGCGATGTCGAGGTCGACGCCGTCGACCGCCCGGAAGCCCCGGAAGTCGCGGGTCAGCCCACGAGCCGACAGGAGCGCTTGCCCGGCCATCGCCTACTCCTCCGTAGGTGTCGCGACGGCCGGGTCGGTGACCGTGGTCACATGGCCGTCGCGTGCTGGAAACCTACGGCGGCACCAGAGGTCGAGCTATGTCGATGGGAGCCATATTCCGGGGCGGCTGGCCGTGCGGGACCTCCACCTCCCACCCGACAGCCCCGCCGGTTAGCATCGACGACTCTCACTGTCCAGCCCGACGCTTACCACCGGCATGTGGACGGCCCACGGCCACTACCTCCGCACCGTCTTGACCGGCGGCCCTAGTGTCATGGGCCTCCTCCCGCGAAAGGTGCCGAGCGAATGCCCTTCGGCTTCACTGTTGCGATCATCTTCGCCGCCGGTCTGGCGATCTCCGGCGCGCTCGCGCTCGGCGCTCGCGCCAGCTCGATGAAGCGACCCGCCACCCTGGCGGCGCTCGGCTGCCTCGTCGGCGTGGTGGTGTTCGTCGTCGGCTCCAGCGCCCACTCCGTGCCGATCCGCTCGGTCGGCATCGTCACCAGCTTCGGCAAGCCGACGGGCAAGGTCACCGGCTCCGGCCTGAAATGGGTCGCCCCGTGGCAGAAGGTCGGCGAGTGGGACGCCGGCCGGCAGAAGTACGACCACATCGGCGGCGAGAACTGCGTCCGGGTCCGCACCGGCACGCTCGCCGACGCCTGCGTCGAGGTGCTCGTCGAGTGGCAGGTCAGGCCGGAGAACGCGCCGAAGCAGTTCATGGACTACAAGGGCGACTTCGACAGCTTCCGGGGTCAGCGGGTGGGCGTCCAGCTCGACAGCGCCGTCAACGACGCCTTCGCCACGTACAACCCGCTGGAGAAGATCGACGCGAACACCGGCAACCTGAACGTGGACCTGAAGCCCTTCGCCGAGAGCATCAAGGCCAGCGCGGAGACGCGGCTCTCCAGCGACGTCGACATCCTGTCGGTCACGATCACCCGGGTCAACCACGACGACAAGACCGAGGGCAACATCAAGGCCTTCCAGGACAAGCTCGCCCAGACCCGGAACCTGGAGCAGGACCGGAAGAACGCCGCCATCCAGAAGCAGATCACCGAGACGAACGCGAAGGTCGACAAGGTGTCGCGGTGCCTGGAGATCGCCGAGCGCAACGGCAGCAACCCCGGGCTCTGCATCAACCCGGGGATCATCACCGGCACCAAGTGACCCCGGAGCGGCGCCGTCGCCCCGGCATCATCCGCACCGACGGCGCTGACCCGCCCCGGTGGACGCGCCCCGGTTCAGCCGGTGAGCGCGTCCAGGGCGAGGTCGACGTCGTCCTGGGTGGAATAGATGTGGAAGGAGGCGCGGACCCGGCCGGCGCGGACCGCCGCCCGGACGCCGGCCCGCTCCAGCCGCTGCGCCGCGCCGGGCACCTCCACGGTGACGATCGCGCTGTCGCCCGTCGGCCGGCCCAGCCCGGCGAGGAACCGGTTGGCCAACGCGACGTCGTGCGCGTACACGGCGGGCACGCCGATCTCGGCGACCAACTCCAGTGCGGGGGCCGTGCCGACCCAGCTGAACCAGGCCGGCGAGATGTCGAACCGGCGGGCGTCGTCGGCCAGGCGCAGCGGCGGGCCGTAGTAGGAGGCGTGCGGGTCGCTGCCCGCGTACCAGCCGGCGGCGTCGGGGCGCAGCCGCTCGCGCAGCTCAGGGGCGAGGTAGGCGAAGGCGGAGCCGCGCGGCGCCATCAGCCACTTGTACGCGCCGACCGCGACCACGTCGGCTCGGCTCGCGTCGAACGGCAGCCAGCCGCACGCCTGGGTGGCGTCCACCGCGACGAGCGCGCCGTGCGCACGGGCCGCCGCGACGATCTCGTCGTACGCGGCGATCGTGCCGTCGGCGGACTGCACCAGGCTGAACGCGACCAGGTCGGTGCCGGCGTCGATCGCGTCGACCAGCCCGGCCGGCGGCACGGTGCGCACCTGGACGCCCCGCTCGGCCTGCACCAGCCACGGGAAGAGGTTGGAGGTGAACTCGACCTCCGGCACCACCACGGTCGCGCCGGCGGGCAGCGCGGCGGCGACCGGGGCCAGCAACTGGGAGACGCTGCTGCCAACCGTGACGTCGGCGGCCGGCACGCCGACCAGGCCGGCGAAGGCGGCCCGGGACCGGTGCGTCGACTCTCCCCAGCCCTCCCACGACGTGCGCCCGACGCGCCAGTCGGCCAGCGCCGCCTGCACCGCGTCCCACACCGGGTCGGGTGGCAGCCCGTAGCTGGCGGTGTTCAGCCAGCCCGGCTGCGGCCGCCACAGCTTCTGCGCCTGTGTGATCTCCACACCGACGACGCTAGTCACCCGCGGCGCGTACCGGGACGGCCAATCCGGCGCTCGCGGCCCCGGCGCCGGGGCCCTGGCGGCGTCAGCTCACGTTGGCGGGGCCGAGGACGCTCTTCAGGTCGCCCATCAGCGCGGTGGTGGCCGCCACCCGGAACGGGCCGAGCCGCAGCGTGGTGACCTTGCTGCCGTTGAGCAGCTTGACGTGCACCTCGGTGTCGCCCGGGTGCAGCACCAGGGTCTCCTTGAGCCGCTCCACCAGCGGGGGCGTGCACCGGGTCACCGGGATGGTGAGGGTGATCGGCTTGCTCGCCGGGTTGCTGCTGATGTCGGGCATGGACATGTCCATCGCCATGATGCGCGGGGTGTCGTCGCGCCGGTCCACCCGCCCCTTGACCACCACGATGGCGTCCTCGGCGATGTACTGCCCGATCACCTCGTAGGTGTTGGGGAAGAACAGCGCCTCCACGCCGCCGGCCAGGTCCTCCAGCGTGGCCGAGGCCCAGGCCCGGCCCTGCTTGGTGACCCGGCGCTGCACGCCGGAGAGGATGCCGGCGAGGGTCACCACCGCCCCGTCCGGGACGGTGCCCTCCTCCGACAGGGCGGCGATCGTGCAGTCGGCCGCCGCGCCGAGGACGTGCTCCAGGCCGAAGAGCGGGTGGTCGGAGACGTAGAGACCGAGCATCTCGCGTTCGAAGGCGAGCTTGTCGCGCTTGTCCCACTCCCCCTCGCCGATCACCGGCATCACGGTGGTGCTGCTGGTCTCCGCGTCGCCGAAGCCGGCGCCGAAGAGGTCGTACTGGCCGACGGCCTCCTTGCGCTTGACATCGGCGTACGCGTCGATGGCCTCCGCGTGCACCGCGAGCAGCGCCTTGCGGGAGTGCTTGAGCGAGTCGAACGCCCCGGCCTTGATCAGCGATTCGATGGTCTTCTTGTTGCAGACCACCGCGTCGACCTTCGACAGGAAGTCGTAGAAGTCGGCGTAGTCGCCCTTCTCCTCCCGGCAGCGCATGATCGCGGCGACCACGTTCGCCCCGACGTTGCGTACCGCGCCGAGGCCGAACCGGATCTCCTTGCCGACGGGGGTGAACGGCCCGGCGGAGGTGTTCACGTCCGGGGGCAGCACCTGGATGCGCATCCGGCGGCACTCCGAGAGGTAGAGCGCCATCTTGTCCTTGTCGTCGCCGACGGAGGTGAGCAGCGCCGCCATGTACTCGGCCGGGTAGTGCGCCTTCAGGTACGCGGTCCAGTACGACACCAGGCCGTACGCCGCCGAGTGCGCCTTGTTGAAGGCGTAGCCGGCGAACGGGACCAGCACGTCCCAGACCTTCTGGATCGCCTCGTCCGAGTAGCCCCGTTCCCGGCAACCGTCCCGGAACGGAATGAACTCCTTGTCGAGGATCTCCTTCTTCTTCTTGCCCATCGCCCGCCGCAGCAGGTCGGCCTGGCCGAGGGTGTAGCCGGCGAGGATCTGCGCGGCGCGCTGCACCTGCTCCTGGTACACGATCAGGCCGTAGGTGGGCGCGAGGATCTCCCGCAGCGGCTCCTCCAGCTCCGGGTGGATCGGGGTGATCTCCTGGAGGCCGTTCTTGCGCAGCGCGTAGTTGGTGTGCGAGTCCACGCCCATCGGGCCTGGTCGGTACAGGGCGAGGACGGCGGAGATGTCCTCGAAGTTGTCCGGCTTCATCATCCGCAACAGGGAGCGCATCGGCCCGCCGTCGAGCTGGAACACGCCCAGGGTGTCGCCCCGGGCCAGCAGCTCGTACGCGGCCTTGTCGTCCAGCGGCAACCCGAGCAGGTCCAGCTCCTTGCCGTGGTTGAGCTGGATGTTCTTCACCGCGTCGTCGATGATGGTCAGGTTGCGCAGGCCGAGGAAGTCCATCTTCAACAGCCCGAGCGACTCGCACGTCGGGTAGTCGAACTGGGTGATGATGACCCCGTCGGAGTCCCGGCGCATCAGCGGGATGTGGTCGATGATCGGCTCGGCGGACATGATGACGCCGGCGGCGTGCACGCCGGTCTGCCGGATCAGCCCCTCGATGCCCCGGGCGGTGTCGATGACCTTCTTGACGTCCGGCTCGGCCTCGTACATGCCCCGGATCTCGCCGGCCTCGGCGTACCGGGGGTGCTTGGGGTCGAAGATGCCCTCCAGGGGGATGTCCTTGCCCATCACCGCCGGGGGCATCGCCTTGGTGATCCGGTCGCCGACCGCGTACGGGTAGCCGAGCACCCGGGCCGAGTCCTTGATCGCGGCCTTCGCCTTGATGGTGCCGAAGGTGGCGATCTGGGCGACCTTGTCCTCGCCCCACTTGTCGGTGACATACTTGATGACCTCGCCGCGCCGGCGCTCGTCGAAGTCGATGTCGACATCCGGCATCGAGACGCGCTCGGGGTTGAGGAACCGCTCGAAGATCAGGCCGTGCGGGATCGGGTCGAGGTCGGTGATGCCCAGCGCGTACGCCACCAGCGAGCCGGCGGCCGAACCGCGGCCGGGGCCCACGGCGATGCCCTGGCTCTTGGCCCACTGGATGAAGTCGGCGACCACGAGGAAGTACGACGGGAAGCCCATCTGGATGATGACGCCCAGCTCGTACTCGGCCTGCGCGACGTGGCCCTCGGGGATGCCGCCGGGGTAGCGCCGGGCCAGCCCGGCGAAGGTCTCCTTGCGGAACCAGGACTCCTCGGTCTCCCCCTCCGGGATCGGGAAGCGCGGCATCAGGTTGTGGAACTCGAACATCCCGGTGGGGTCGACCTTCTCGGCCACCAGCAGGGTGTTGCGGCAGCCCTCCAGCCAGAGGTCGGAGCTGTCGACGGCGCGCATCTCGTCGGCGGACTTGATGTAGTAGCCGCTGCCGTCGAACCGGAACCGGTTCGGGTCGGCGACGTTCGCCGCCGTCTGCACGCAGAGCAGCACGTCGTGCGCCTCGGCCTGGGCCTCGTGGGTGTAGTGCGAGTCGTTGGTCACCACCGGCGGGATGTCCAGCTTGCGGGAGATGTCGTGCAGCTCCTGGCGGACCCGGCGCTCGATGCTGATGCCGTGGTCCATGACTTCCAGGAAGTAGTTCTCCTTGCCGAAGATCTCCTGGTACCTCGCGGCGGCCTTGAGCGCCTCGTCGTACTGGCCCAGGCGCAGCCGGGTCTGCACCTCCCCGGAGGGGCAGCCGGTGGTCGCCATCAACCCGTCGGCGTTCTCGGCGAGCAGTTCCGCGTCCATCCGCGGCCACTTGACGAAGAACCCCTCCGTGTACGACCGGCTGGTCAGCTTGAAGAGGTTGTGCAGACCGGTCTTGTTCCGCGCCCAGATGGTCATGTGGGTGTAGCCGCCGCTGCCGGAGACGTCGTCGCTCTTCTGCTCCGGCCTGCCCCAGCGCACCCGCTGCTTGTGGAAGCGTGATTCCGGCGCCACGTACGCCTCGATGCCGAGGATCGGCTTGACCCCGGCGGCCATCGCCTGCTTGTAGAAGTCGTTCGCGCCGTGCATGTTGCCGTGGTCGGTCATCGCCACCGCCGGCATGCCCTGCCGCTTGACCTCGGCGAAGAGGTCCTTCAGGCGGGCCGCCCCGTCGAGCATCGAGTACTCCGTGTGCACGTGCAGATGCGCGAACGAATCGCCCATGCGTGGCGCCCCCCGGGTCGGATCATGGGATGGTCGAGGTCGGTCGGCCTACCCTATCGCCGCCGGAAGAGGCCGCTCCAGACGCCGCGCGGGGCCGAGCGGGCGGGGTGTTCTGGATCTCCCCGGCCGCGTGTCGACGAGGTCGCCCCGGCTGCCGGGCGGGACGTGATCCGCACGGCCGACGAAGGCACCCGGCACGGCCGGGTCGACCACACCTTCCGGGAGCGTCGGTCCCGCCGAGCAAAAAGGTTCACCGACGGCGCGGACCCCGCGGGGTCCGCGCCGTCCGTATTGCCCAAACACACTGATGGAGGATCGCACGATGATGTAGTGCTGGACGATAGTGTGTGTCACACAGTATGGTGTGACGCATGGTTAGCGACGAGATCCTGCGGACGCACCTCCAGGAGTTGCGTCGAGGCACCGTGGTGGTGGCGAGCCTCGTCGCCCTGCGGCGCCCCGACTACGGCTACGCGCTGCTGCAAAGCCTCTCCGGCCACGGCTTCCCGGTCGACGCCAACACGCTCTATCCGCTGCTGCGGCGGCTGGAGGAGCAGGGGCTGCTGACCAGCGAGTGGAACACCGAGGAGCGCCGGCCGCGCAAGTTCTACCGGACCAGCGAGGAGGGCGAGTCGGTGCTGGGCCGGCTCCTCGCCGACCTCGCCGCAGTGCAGACCTCTTTGACCGGGCTGATCGAAGGAGCCGACCGATGACTTCCCTGACCGACCGCTACCTCGCCGCGACCCTGCGCTCGGTGCCGGTCGCGCGCCGCGAGGAGATCGCCACCGAGCTGCGCGCCTCGATCGAGGACATGGTCGAGGGCCGCACGACCGGCGGGCAGGACGGCACCGCCGCCGAGCGGGAGGTGCTCACCGAGCTGGGCGACCCGGCGCGGCTCGCCGCCCGCTACTCCGACCGCCGGTTGCAGCTCATCGGGCCGACCTACTACCTGGCCTGGGAGCGGCTGCTGAAGCTGCTGCTCAGCTTCGTGCCGGCGACGGCCGGCGTGATCGTCGGCCTGCTGGCGGCAACCGACGGCGAGAACGCCGGCGGGGCCGTCGGCGAGGGCGTCACCACCGCCCTCACGGTGGCCCTCCAGATCGCCTTCTGGGTCACCCTGGTCTTCGCGGTGCTGGAGCGCACCAGGACTCCCCTGCACCTGCCCGACTGGAGCGTCGACCAGCTCCCGGAGGGCCCGGGCGACCGACAGATCACCCTGACCGACACCGCCGCCTCGATCGGCTTCCTGGCGATCTTCATCGCCTACCTGCCGATGCAGCACTTCCGGTCGTTCGTCCCCGCGGACGGTGACGGCAACCTGCCGATCCTCGACCCGGCGCTGTGGAGCTTCTGGCTGCCGGTCCTGATCGCCGTGCTGGTCGCCACCGTGGGCCTGGAGATCGCCAAGTACCGGGCCGGGCGCTGGACCTGGCCGCTGGTCGCGGCGAACGCGGTGCTCGACCTGGCCTTCGCGGTGCCGGTGGTCTGGCTGATGTCGACCGACCGGCTGCTCAACCCCGACCTCGTGGCCCGCTTCGAGTGGCTCGGCGAGGGCGAGAACCTGAACACCGTCGCCACCATCGTGGTCGCCGGCACGGCGCTGATCGTGCTCTGGGACGTCGCCGAGAGCGTGGTCAAGGCGCTGCGCGACCGCCGCTGACCCGACCGCGCCACGCGGCCCGGCACGCCCCGGCGTGCCGGGCCGTCAGCCGTGACGAGCGGGCCGGAGGGCGCCGGCGGTGGCCGCGGCGAGGAAGCCGGTCCAGGCCGCGGGGCCGAAGGCCAGCACCGGTCCCCCACGGTCCTTGCTGTCGCGTACGCCCACCACGTCGGCCAGGTTCGTCGCCACCTCGACACAGGTGGACCCGCCGTTGCTGCTGCGGGTCGACGTGCGCCAGATAGCGCCGGTCAGCTCCACGACCGTGCCACCTCCTGAATCAGCTTTCGGGACGCCCGGCGGGGCAGCGCCTCGCCCCGCACCCGTTCCCACGCGCGTTGAAGGCTATCAACGTCCTCGGACCGATCTGTGACCTGCGCCCGCAACTGGTTGTCGAGGTGGGCCACCTCCGCGCCATCCGTGGTGCGGGCCAGGATGAACGGCCCAGCGAGCCCAGGATGCATGCCAGCTTCGGCGGGCACCACATGAATATCGATCTGGGGAAGGTCACCAACCTCCAACAGGTGGGCGAACTGCTCGGCCATCACCTTCCGGTCGCCGATCTGCCGGCGCAGCACCAACTCGTCCATGACGAAGACGACCTCCGGCGGGGCCTCCCGGGTCAACACCGCCTGGCGGGACAGCCGGGAGGTCACCCGCTGTTCCACCTCGACCTCGCGGAGCATCCCGCCGCCGGTGAGCACCGCGCGCGCGTACGCCTCGGTCTGGAGCAGGCCGGGAATCAGCGACGGCTCGAACCAGCGGATCAGCGTCGCCTCCGCCTCCACCGAGATCCACTCCCGCAGCCAGGGCGGGGCGGCGTCGGCCCGGACGAGGGTGAGCAGCCGCTCGAAGAAGCCCTCGGACTCCAGCGCCGCGTCGACCCGGCCGACGAAGTCCTGCGACGGGGTCCGCTGGCCGATCTCCACCATGCCGACCAGCGAGGACGAGTAGTTGATCCGCTGGGCCAGCTCCTCCTGGCTCAGCCCCCGGTCGCGCCGCGCCCGGCGCAACTCGCCGCCGAGGAACTCCAACGTGGACACCTGCCCGACGCCCATCACACCTCCACCACAGCCCAGCCGATCACCGTCGGCGCCCGCACCGGCGCCGTGCCCGCCGGCACCCCCGGCCGGCGGCCCCGTCGACGCCTTCCGACCGTAGTCGCCGCAGCAGCAGAGTGTGAACAGGCGCGACGGAGGAGGTCGACACGGACAGGCGCGCGGATACCGGTACCCCCGGGCGAAAACGGCGGCCGCACGTGGCCGCCCGGCAGGGTGCCCGGCCAACGCCGAGGGGCGGGATGGGATCCTCACCAGCGTGAACACCGTGACGGACGACGACTGGCGGCGGCCGGGCCCCACCCCGGAACAGCGGCGGTACGACGTCTACGTCGGGCTGGCCACGGTCGTCCTGGCGCTGGTCAGCCTCACCCTCGCCCGCAGCACCGGGGCCTTCCTGCTGGGGCCGCCGCCCTCCGGGCCGGAGCAGGTCTTCTGGACCGTCGCGGTGACGCTGCCGGTGATCTGGCGACGCCGGTTCCCCGCCACCACCCTCCTGGTCGTCTCGGTCGCGTTCGTCGCCGCGCAGGCGCGCTCCGCCCCGGAGTCGCAGCTCTCCTCCTGGGCGCTCTTCGCGGCCCTCTACTCGCTCGGCGCCTGGGGGCCGGACCGCCGGCTGGCCCGCCGGCTGCGGATCGGCGTCATCGCCACCATGTTCGCGTGGCTGGGGATCTACTACGCGGTCACCATCGACAGGATCCCGGCCGACGCGTTCGACCGCGCGGTCGGGCCGGTGCCCCCCGTGCTCGCCGCGATAGTGAACGGGGTGCTGGTCAACGGCCTCTTCTTCGGGTTCGCGTACTTCTTCGGGGAGACCGCGTGGCTGGCCGCCCGCCGGCAGCACGAGGTGCAGGCGCGGGCCGAGGAGCTGCGCCGCTCGCAGGCCGAGGTCCGTGAGCACGCGGTGGTGGGCGAGCGGGTCCGCATCGCCCGGGAGCTGCACGACGTGGTCGCCCACCACGTGTCGGTGATGGGCGTGCAGGCGTCCGCCGCCCGCCGGGTGCTCGACAAGGACCCGGCGAAGGCCCGCACGGCGCTGGGCGCGATCGAGGAGACGGCCCGTACGGCGGTGGACGAGCTGCGCCGGATGCTCGGCCTGCTCCGCGCCCGCGACGACCGCCCGGACCGCGCGGACGAGCCGGGACCCGCCGCGATCGACCAGGTCACGGCCGTGGTCGACCGGGCCCGCCAGGCCGGCCTGCGGGCCACCCTGGGGGTGTACGGGGACCGGGTGCCGCTGCCGGAGTCGGTCTCCCAGGCCGTGTACCGGGTCGTCCAGGAGGCCGTGACGAACGCGCTCAAGCACGCCGCCGGGGCGACCGCACTCGACGTGCGGATCCGCTACCTGGCGCACGAGGTGGAGGTGGACGTGACCGACGACGGACGGGCCACCCGCCCCGCGAACGCCGACGGGCTGGGCCTCGTCGGGATGCGCGAGCGGGTCGCCACCCACGGCGGGGCGCTGGAGGTCGGCCCGCGGGCCGGCGGTGGCTGGCGGGTGCGGGCCCGGTTCCCGCTGCCGGTCGCGGCGGGGCGTCCGGCGTGAGCGCCGACCGCGAGGTGCCCGGCGTGGGCGCCGACCGCGAGGCGCCCGACGCCGACCGGCCGGTGCGGGTGCTGCTCGCCGACGACCAGCACCTGGTCCGCACCGGCTTCCGGGTCATCCTCGAGGTGGAGGACGACATCGAGGTGGTCGGGGAGGCCGCCGACGGGGAACGCGCCGTCGGCATGACCCGGGCGTTGTGCCCGGACGTGGTGCTGATGGACGTGGAGATGCCCGGGGTCGACGGGCTGGAGGCCACCCGGCGGATCACGGCCGAGCAGGAGGAGCCGGGCGGGCCGGCCGTGCTGATCCTCACCACCTTCGACCGGGACGACTACCTGTTCGCCGCGCTGCGCGCCGGGGCCAGCGGCTTCCTGCTCAAGAACGGCACCCCGGAGGCGCTGGTCGAGGCGATCCGGGTGCTCGCCCGGGGCGACGGCCTGCTCGCCCCGGAACTCACCCGGCGGGTGATCGCCACCTTCGCCCGCCCCGGCGACCCCGCCGGGCGGGGCGGCGCGCGGATGCCTCCCGAGGCGGCGCTGCGCGACCTGACGCCCCGCGAACGGGAGGTCCTGGTCCTGGTCGCCGGGGGTGCCAGCAACGCCGAGATCGCCGCGGAGCTGCACCTGGGCGAGGCGACGGTGAAGACGCACGTCAGCCGGGTGCTGGCCAAGCTCGGCCTGCGCGACCGGGTGCAGGCGGTGGTCTTCGCGTACGAACACGGGGTGGTGCGGCCCGGCGGCTGACCCGCCTCCGCCGCGCGGGGGACCTGCCCGCTCAGCCTGCGGGCGGACGGCGGCGGGCCGTTGACGATCTAGCGTGACCGCCGTGACCAGTGTGCTCCGTCTCGACGGCGTCGACCGCAGCTTCGGCGACCGTCGGGTGCTCCAGAACGTCTCCTTCGACGTGGCGGCCGGCCGGATGACCGGCTTCGTCGGCGGCAACGGCGCCGGCAAGACCACCTCCATGCGGATCATCCTGGGGGTGCTCGCCCCGGACGCCGGGGAGGTCAGCTGGCAGGGCGCTCCGCTGACCCGGGAGGTCCGCCGCCGCTTCGGCTACATGCCGGAGGAACGCGGCCTCTATCCGAAGATGAGCGTCCGGGAACAGGTGGCCTACCTGGGCCGGCTGCACGGCATGACGGCCGACGCGGCACGGCGCGGCACGGACGCGCTGTTGGAGCGGGTCGGGCTCGCCGAGCGCGGCGACGACCTGCTGGAGACGCTGTCGCTGGGCAACCAGCAGCGCGCGCAGATCGCCGCCGCGCTGGTGCACGACCCCGAGGTGCTGGTGCTCGACGAGCCGTTCTCCGGCCTCGATCCGCTGGCCGTGGACACGGTCGTGGCGGTCCTGCGGGAGCGGGCCGCCACGGGCGTGCCCGTGCTCTTCTCCAGCCACCAGCTCGACGTCGTCGAGCGGCTCTGCGACGACCTGGTGATCATCGCGGGCGGCGTGATCCGCGCCGCCGGCAGCCGGGAGCAGCTGCGCGCGACGTACACGGTGCCCCGGTTCGAGCTGGTGGTGGAGACCGACGCCGGCTGGTTGCGGGACCAGCCCGGGGTGACCCTGGTCGACCTGGACGGCGCCCGCGCCGTGTTCGACCTCGCGCCCGGCGCGGACGAGCAGGCGGTGCTGCACGCGGCGCTGGCCCGCGGCCCGGTGCGCGCGTTCCGCCCGGTCAGCCCGTCCCTCACCGAGATCTTCCGGGAGGTCGCCCAGTGAACACCTGGCAAGCCACCCGGCTGGTCGCCGCCCGGGAGATCCGGGTCAAGCTGCGCGACCGCACCTTCCTGATCAGCACCCTGTTCTTCCTGCTGATCGCCGCCGCCGCGACCATCCTGCCGCCGCTGCTCTCCGGCGGCCCGTCGAGCGTGGCGGTGACCGAGGCGGCGGCCGGCCCGCTGCGCGAGGCGGGGCTGGAGGTGCGGCTGGCGCCCGACGACCACGCCGCCGAGCAGGCCGTCCGCGACGGCGACGTGGACGCCGCCGTGGTCTCCGGGCCGGCGGTGCTGGCCATGGACGAGGCCCCCGACGACGTGGTCGCGGCGCTGAGCACGCAGCCCCCGGTGCGGCTGCTGGACCCCGACGCGGTGGACCCGGTGGTGGCCTTCCTGGTGCCGTTCGCTTTCGCGTTCGTCTTCTTCGTCACCTCGCAGACCTTCGGCGTGCAGATCGCGCAGAGCATCATCGAGGAAAAGCAGACCCGGATCGTGGAGATCCTGGTGGCCGCGGTGCCGGTCCGGGCGTTGCTGGCCGGCAAGATGGTCGCCGGCACCCTGCTGGCCCTCGGGCAGATCGCCCTGGTCGCCCTGGTCGCCGTGGTGGGTGTGCAGTTCGGCGACAGCGGGGGGCTGCTCTCGCTGCTGGCCCCGGCGATCGGCTGGTTCGTGCCGTTCTTCCTGCTCGGCTTCGTGCTGGTCGCGGCCATGTGGGCGGCGGCCGGGGCGCTGGTCAACCGCCAGGAGGACATCGCCGGCGTGTCGATGCCGGTGCAGCTCGCGGTCATGCTGCCGTTCTTCGCGGTGATCTTCCTGAACGACAACGCGACCGCCATGCGGGTGCTGTCCTACCTGCCGTTCTCCGCGCCCACGGCGATGCCGTTGCGGCTGTTCACCGGGGACGCGGCCGGCTGGGAGCCGCTGCTGTCGCTGGTCCTGCTGCTGGTCGCGGCCGCCGCGCTCGTCGCGGCGGGGGCCCGGGTGTACGAGGGCTCGCTGCTGCGCACCAACGGCCGCACCTCGGTCCGGACGGCGTGGCGGTCGCGCGAGACGGTGGGCTGAGGGTGTCGCGGGGCGCCGGCCTGGCGTACCGCGTCCGGGGCTGACGCACGGCGGCCCGGCACGCCCACCACGTGCCGGGCCCCTGCGGCCGGTCGGCCCGCGTCCCGCCGGATCGGGCGAGGACCACCGGGAGCCGGGACGGACGTGCGCCACCGCCGCCGCGGGCGGCTGCCGGATCAGCCGGTACGCGTCGGCGGTGGCGCGCGGTCGGGTCAGCCGGCGGCGTTGCGGAAGACCGGGTAGTAGCCGCCGGACTGGCCGGCCGCGGTCGGGTGGTAGGAGACGCCGAGGTTGAGGTAGTTGAGGGCGTGCAGCCACTTCTCGCCGTAGCTGCACAGCTGGTGCCCGACGAAGGCCGAACGCACGTCGGCGAAGGTGAAGCCGGCCGCGTTGGCCGCGCTGCGGGTGATGTCGTCCACCAGGTTGATGGCCTCGTTGATCTTGGCTCGCGAGGTGGCGCTCAGCCCGACGCAGACGGTGCCGAGCTGGTAGAAGACCGGGTACCCGACGACCACGACCCGGGCGTTCGGGGCCCGGGTCTTGATGCCGTTGTAGACGTTGCTCAGCAGGCCGGGGAGCTGGGCGCGGGCCTTGTCCTCGGCGGCCTGCACGGCGGCGACGCACTCGGTGGTGCCCTTGAGCACGCAGGTGGTCATGATGTTGGAGTAGCCGACGTCGTTGCCGCCGACCGTGATGCTGACCAGGCTGGTGGTGGAGCTGAGCGCGGAGAGCTGGGTGTTGATCACGCTGGTCGTGGTGGCGCCGGAGCAGGCGACCGAGCGGTACGAGGCGGGCTTGACGCTGGCGGCGTACAGCGCGGGGTAGGCGTTGGTGCTGCGCTGGCAGGAGCCGCTCTCGCTGGTGTAGCTGCCGGCGCCCACGCCCGAGGCGTAGGAGTCGCCGAGGGCGACGTAGCGGTCGGTGGCGGCGGCCTGGGCGGGGGCCGTCATGGACAGGCTGACGCCGAGAGCCGTGGCGAGGCTCAGGGCGAGGGTCACGAAGCGAGTTCTCCGCACGTCGCACTCCGGGGGTGAGAGGGATCGGTGCGAGATTGATATCACTAAATATTTCCCAGCGAAAGATCCTTGCGGTGATCTTAGGGGTGCCGGCAACGGTTTCCGGGTCCGCCACCCCCGTACCGCCGCGTCCGCCCACCCCGCGCCTCCAGGGGTCGGACGCCCCCGGGCACACCCACCGTCCCCTACCGAACCGGCGGCGGCCGACCGGGCGGAAGGGGGCCGGCTCGGCGGCCGGGCGCGAACCCGGAGGGGCCCCACGTCCGGGCCCGCGATAGCGTCGGCGCGGCGCGGCACCCGACCGGCGGGACGGGCGGCCCTGGCGTCGGCCATCGACACGGAGGCGCGGCATGACGGAGATCGGCGGCACCACCCGGCTGTACGCGCTGCTCGGCGACCCGATCGCGCAGGTGCGCGCCCCCGGCCTGCTCAATCCGGTGCTGACCCGCCGCGGCACCGACGCGGTGCTCGTCCCGGTCCACGTCGCACCGGCCGACCTCACCCCGGTCGTACGCGGCCTGCAACGGGTGGGCAACCTGCACGGGATGCTGGTCACCGTGCCGCACAAGGCCGCCGCCCTGGCCCTCGCGGACCGGGCCAGCGACCGCGCCCGCCTGGCCGGCAGCGCCAACGCCCTGCGGCGCGAGCCGGACGGGACCTGGACCGCGGAGACCTTCGACGGCGACGGGTTCGTCCGCGGGCTGGCCACGGCCGGACACCACCCCCGGGGCCGCCGGGTGTGCGTGGTGGGCGCGGGCGGGGCAGGCAGCGCCATCGCCGTCGCCCTGCTCGACGCCGGCGTGGCGGAGCTGCGGCTGGCCGACACCGACCCGGGCCGGCTGGAGACGCTGCGGCGACGGCTGTCCGACGCGTACCCGGACCGGGTCACCGGGGCGGCGCGACCGCGACTGGCCGACGCCGACCTCGCGGTCAACGCGACCCCCCTCGGGCTGCGCCCCGACGACCCGCTGCCGTTCCCGGTGGCCGAACTGCCGGCGGACGCCGTGGTCGCCGACATCATCATGACCCCGGCGGAGACGGCCCTGCTGGCCGAGGCCCGCGCGCGCGGCCTGCGGGCGCACCCCGGCGAGCCGATGCTCGCCCACCAGCTCGACTCCTACCTCGCGTTCTTCGGGCTCTGACCGGGGCCCGGCCGCCGGGCGAGGTCGTCGCGGTGGACCTCGACGCCGGCGACGAGGTCCACCGCGCGGGGTGGGGTGGCCGGTGCGGTCGTCACCACGGTGCGGGGCCGTGGGCACTGGCAGGATGGCCGCTGTGGACCTCGACTCCGGCGCCGGGCTGCTGCACCGGCTGACGTCGTACGTGCCGAACCGCGACTGGGACGTGCCCGGGGACGACCCGCGGCTCCGTCACGACCTCGTGCCGAACGACCCCGAGACCCTGCCACCGCAGCTCAAGGGCTATCCGGACGGCCTGCCCGTCGTCGCCCTGCCGCGCGACCTGCCCGACCCGGGGATCCCCGCGACGGCGGTGCTCGCGGGCGCCGCGGGCCGGGCGCAACTCCTCGACGCCGCGCAGCTCGGCCGCGTGCTCTTCCTCGGCGCCGGCGTCGTCCGCACCGCCGAGCGCCACGGGCGGCCGTTCCTCTACCGGGCCGCCGGTTCGGCCGGCGCACGCTTCCCGCTGGAGGTCTACGCGAGCGCCCGCGACGTCGCGGGCGTCCCGGACGGCGTGCACTGGTACGACCCGGCGCGGCACGCGCTCGTCCAGGTCGCCCCCGCCGCCACCGGTGCGGCCACCACGCTCGTGGTCACGGGCGTGCCGTGGCGGACGGGGTGGCGGTACGCCGAGCGCGGCTGGCGGCACCTCTACTGGGACGCCGGGACGCTGCTGTCCCAACTGTCGGCGGCGGCCACGAGCGCCGGCCTCGCGCCACGGCTGCGGACGCTGTTCCCGGACGCCACGCTGCGCCGCCTCGTCGGCGCGGACGGGGTGCACGAGTATCCGCTCGCCCTGCTGTCCCTCGGCGACGGCGAGCCGGCGATCGGCCCCACCGCGGCGGCGGTGCCGGGTGAGCTGCCGCCGGTCGAGCTGCCGCTGTGCACCGCCGCGCAGCGCGCGGGTGAGCGGGACACGCTCGGGGAGCCCTGGCCGGAGGCGCCGCCGCTGCCGGAGTTCCCGCCGTCCGACCCGCTCGACGAGGTGGTGCGCCGGCGCGGGTCGCAGCGCCGCATGGACCGGTCCCGGACGCTGCCGCGCGCCCTGCTGGAGTGGCCCCTGGCCGCCGCCCTGCGCGGCGTGCCGGTGTCGCACTGGGTGGCCGTGCACGACGTCGACGGTGTGACGCCCGGTCTCTACCGCTGGCCCGACCTGACGACGCCGCTGCGGGCCGCGGAGCTGCGCGACGAGCTGCTGCGGGTCTGCCTGGACCAAGCGCTCGCCGGCGACGCGGCGTACGTCGTCGTCGGCGCCACCCCGCTGTCGGCGCTCGACGACCGCGGCTACCGCGACGCCCAGCTCGCCGCCGGGCTCGTCGAGGGCCGGCTGCACCTCGCGGCGTACGCCCTGGGTGCCGGCGCCTCCGGGATGACCTTCCTCGACTCGGAGGTCCCGGGTCTGCTCGGCGAGCCGGACGACCTCGCGGCGCTGCTGTTCACGTGCGTGGGCGTCCCGGAGTACGCGTCGCGCGCCGGCGGCGGGCCGGGCCGCCCGGTCGAGGTCCGTCCGGTCCTGCCCCGCGACGTCGGGTCCTGACGAGCAGGGCCGAGAACGCTCGGGGCCGGCGGGCGGCGGTCAGCGGGACGGCGGGACGGCGTCCCAGCCGGCCGGCAGGGCCGGCACCGGCCAGGCCGGGTCCGGCCGCCACGACGCCCACGCCTCGTCCCACCACCGCTCCCCGGCGTCGAGCAGGGCGGCGATCCGGTCGCCCTCGGCGCGGATCGCGTCGGCCCTCCCCGGATAACGCCCCTCCTCCAGGCGCTGGGCGAACATCTCCACGTCCTTCCAGACGTAGCGGTCGGCGTCGGCCGGCCACCAGAGGTCCAGCTCGTGGTCGAGGGTGTCCACCCCGATCGGGGTACGCCGGAACGGGTCCTGGAGGTTGAAGTACCACCCGGCGAAGGCGCGCTCCGGGCCAGCCCAGAAGACGTCGACGGAGTGCGCCTCGCCCGGGCGGTGCAGCATCAGCTTGCCGTGGCCGCTCCACGCCCGGTGCCCGGCGACCTGCCACGGGTGCCGCCCGCACGGGAACCGCCCGGTCTCGGGGAAGCCGAACTGCGCGCCCGGGGGAAGGTAGAGCACGAGCAGGTCGGGCGAGTCCTCGACGCAGACGGTCGGGCAGGCGAACCACGTCTCGCCGTGCAGGATCTCGCGCCGGACCACGACGTCGCCCGGGGCGAAGCGGTGCCCCTCCCCGACCCGCCCACCGTCTCGCTCCACCCGACCCGGACGTTCCACTCCCCCAACCTACCGAGTGCCGGCGTCGCTGCCCGGCATCGCGAGGCCCGTGCGTCCGGGTCGCATGTCGGACAGCGCGCGCCGTCCTCGTCGAGGGTCAGCGGGGTCGGGAGACCACTGCACGGGCTGCGGGTCGGCGCCCGGCGACGGTGGATCCGGCCGTGGCGAAGGGGTTCGGCGTCGCTCCCGTCCAGTGCTGGAGGACGGCGGTGCCGGTCTGCCGCCGCTCACCGTCCACCGTGGTCGTCCCGCTGCTGACCACGTAGAACCGCCCGTCGCCGAGCGCCTCCAGGCCGAAGCTGCCCGGCCCCTCCCAGCCGCGGATCCCGGTGGCCGGATCGGCCAGCCCGGCCGGGGCCAGCGGGACGATCTGCCCGGTCGCGCCGTCCGGCTGGCCGGTGATCACACCGGTCCGCGGGGCGACGGTGCCGTCGATCGCGTAGAGCGTCCAGTTCGGAAACTCCGGCTTGCTGCCCCGGTAGACCGCCATCAGCCACCGGCGGGTGTGCCGGTCGTACTCCAGGTTCTGCACGCCGAAGGTGGTGTTTCCGGTCCGGACGAAGACCTTGGAGTACGGCTGCCCGGGCCCGCTCTGGTGCGGTGCGGTCTGGCTGAGCGGGCGGGCGAGGAGGCTCCACCGCCGCACGTCGTAGGCGAGCAGCACCTGGTGGTCGTTGTCGGTACGCGTGGTGTTCGGGTAGATGCCGTAGGCCACCATCAGCACGTTCCGTCCGCCGCCCAGCGCCGGCCCGAACGAGACCCCGTCGATGCCGCTGGCGCCGTACCGGTGGTCGGCGGTCTGCCCGGTGTCGCCGTCGAAGACGCCGTCGCCGTCCAGGTCGGCCGTGAAGTCGTCGACGACCTCCTTCAGGTAGACGGTGGTCATCACCCCGTCCGTCTCGGCGTCCATTCCGATCCGGGTGATCCGGGCAACGTCGAAGATGGCGATGTAGAAGGCCCGCTGCGCCTTGTACTCCAGCGAGCCGTAGACGCGGCCGTCCTCCGGGTTGACGTCCAGGTCGCCGAGGTGGCCGGTCAAGCCGGTCACCGTGCCGACGACCCGGCCGTCGAGGTTCGTCTTGACCAGGAGGTTCGTGAAGGACCAGTAGACGTGACCGCCGCTCCAGTCGACCGCCACTCCCTGCACGTGGCCCGAGGGCCACGCGCCCCCGTACACCGTCGCCGGCATGTTCGGGGGCGCCACCGGCGGGCGCGACGTCCCGACGGCCACGCCCCGGCCCGGAGTCGGCATCGGGCCCGCCGTCGCGTGCGGCGGGGCGACAGCGCCGGCCAGGACGGGAATCGCCAGGACGGCAACCGCGGCGGTGAGGGTCCTTCGCATGTCTCTCCGTTGCTCAAGAAGATCGAACAGCGGGAGATCCTATGCGAGCGTTCCGAACGGCGGGTGTCCGGATGATCATCCGGAAATTTCGCCCGTCCGGGCGGTGGCCGCCCCGATCACCGCCCGGACGGGCACGGGGCAGGGCACGACGCAGCGGCCGGGGCGGCGGTCGCCCGGCGCGCTTCCTCGTCGTGGGTCAGGCCGCGATCAGCCGACCGCGGCCATGATCTCGTCGGAGACGTCGAAGTTCGCGTAGACGTTCTGCACGTCGTCGCAGTCCTCCAGGACGTCGATCAGCTTGAAGATCTTGCGCGCGCCGTCCTCGTCGAGGGGGACGTTGACGCTCGGGATCAGCGACGACTCGGCCGACTCGTACTCGATGCCGGCGTCCTGGAGCGCGGTGCGCACCGCGACCAGGTCGGTCGGCTCGGAGACCACCTCGAACGCCTCGCCCAGGTCGTTGACCTCCTCGGCGCCGGCGTCGAGGACCGCCATCATCACGTCGTCCTCGGTCGTCTCGGCCTTGGGGACGATCACCACGCCCTTGCGGGAGAACATGTACGACACCGAGCCCGCGTCGGCGAACGAGCCGCCGTTGCGGGTCAGCGCGGTGCGCACCTCGGTGGCCGCGCGGTTGCGGTTGTCGGTCAGGCACTCGATGAGCAGCGCCACGCCGTTCGGGCCGTAGCCCTCGTACATGATGGTCTGGTAGTCGGCGCCGCCGGCCTCCAGGCCGGAGCCGCGCTTGACGGCGCGGTCGATGTTGTCGTTCGGGACCGAGTTCTTCTTGGCCTTCTGGATGGCGTCGTAGAGCGTGGGGTTGCCGGCGGGATCGCCGCCGCCGGTCCGCGCGGCGACCTCGACGTTCTTGATGAGCTTGGCGAACATCTTGCCGCGCTTGGCGTCGATGACCGCCTTCTTGTGCTTGGTCGTCGCCCACTTTGAGTGGCCGGACATCTGTTACCTCCGTTGCTACCCGCCGTCTGCATCGACCGCACCGCGCACGCCCCGCTCCCGCCGGCGCACGCGGTGGTGCCGGTCAGCCCTGGTGGAAGCCGTGACGGGCAGATGGCCCTGCCGAATCTCGGCAATCCTACCGACGCCCGGCGGCCCGCTGTCACCGCGCCGCGCCTCGCCGCCACGCCCCGACCGCCCGGACCAGGACAGACGGGGCGAAAACGAGGCACGGCTCGCCGCCGCTCAGCGCGACGCCCGGACCAGCTCCACGAAGTACGCGTGCACGCGCGCGTCGCCGGTCAGTTCGGGATGGAACGAGGTGGCCAGCAGGTTGCCCTGCCGGACCGCCACGATCCGTCCGGCGGCCGGGCCCTCGGTCACCGTGCCGAGCACCTCGACGCCGTCGCCGACCCGCTCGACCCACGGTGCCCGGATGAACACCGCGTGGAACGGCCCGCCCTCGACGCCGGTGATCGCCACCGGCGCCTCGAAGGAGTCGACCTGCCGCCCGAACGCGTTGCGCCGCACGGTCATCTCGATGCCGGCGAAGCCGCGCTGGTCGGGCCGACCGTCGAGGACCTCGGTGGCCAGCATGATCATGCCGGCGCACGAGCCGTACACCGGCATCCCGCCGGCGATCCGCTTGTCGATCGGTTCGCGCATCTCGAAGATGTCCGCGAGCTTGCTGATCGTGGTGGACTCGCCCCCGGGGATCACCAGGCCGTCCACCGCGTCCAACTCCTGCGGCCGGCGCACCGGGCGGGCGTCCGCGCCCGCCGCGGCGAGGGCGGCGACGTGCTCGCGCACGTCGCCCTGGAGCGCGAGCACTCCGATCACGGGTGCGTCGCCCATCTGCCGCTCCTTTCCTGCATGTCGGTCGGGGAGGGGCCCTTCCTGTGCGTCAGACGCCAGGAAGGTGCCCCTTCCCCGCACGTCACCAGCCGCGCTCGGCCAGGCGGTGCGGCTGCGGGATGTCGTCGACGTTGATGCCGACCATCGCCTCGCCCAGGCCCCGGGAGACCTTGGCCAGCACGTCCGGGTCGTCGTGGAAGGTGGTGGCCTTGACGATCGCGGCGGCCCGCTGCGCCGGGTTGCCGGACTTGAAGATGCCGGAGCCGACGAACACGCCCTCGGCGCCGAGCTGCATCATCATCGCGGCGTCGGCCGGGGTGGCGATGCCACCGGCGGTGAACAGCACCACGGGCAGCTTGCCGCTCTCGGCGACCTCCTTGACCAGCTCGTACGGCGCCTGGAGCTCCTTGGCGGCCACGTACAGCTCGTCGGTCGGCAGCGAGCCCAGCCGGCGGATCTCCTGCCGGATCCTGCGCATGTGGGTGGTGGCGTTGGAGACATCACCGGTGCCGGCCTCGCCCTTGGAGCGGATCATGGCCGCGCCCTCGGTGATCCGGCGCAGGGCCTCGCCGAGGTTGGTCGCGCCGCAGACGAAGGGGACGGTGAAGGCCCACTTGTCGATGTGGTTGGCGTAGTCGGCCGGGGTCAGCACCTCGGACTCGTCGACGTAGTCGACGCCGAGCGACTGGAGGATCCGGGCCTCCACGAAGTGGCCGATCCGGGCCTTCGCCATCACCGGGATGGAGACGGCGTTGATGATGCCGTCGATCATGTCGGGGTCGCTCATCCGGGACACCCCGCCCTGGGCACGGATGTCAGCGGGCACCCGCTCCAGCGCCATCACGGCGACGGCGCCGGCGTCCTCGGCGATCTTGGCCTGCTCGGCGTTGACCACGTCCATGATCACGCCGCCCTTGAGCATCTCGGCCATGCCGCGCTTGACGCGGGCGGTGCCGGTGACCGGGCTGGCGCTGGCGTTCTGGGCAGTCGTTTCGGGCACGGGTCATCGCTCCTCGACGTGCTCGGGGATGGGGTGGCTGCGAAAATGCTACGGCCGTCCCAACGCCCGTCCGACAGCCAATCAGACCCACGGTGGCCTGCCCTGTGGCAGTCGTCACCGCCCCGCCGCCGCCCGGTCGCCGAATGCGTCCGGCGTCCCGTCTGGGCGTTCTGTCGGGTCTTGCCCGCCTCAGCCGGCGGGGACGTCCGCCGGGACGGTGAGGGTGGGGTCGTCGATGTCGAAGTAGCGCGGCCAGGGCCGGCGGCGCCCCATGCGCAGCAGCCGCACCAGCCGACGGCCGCGGGCCGCGCGGGCGTCGCGGACCAGGTCGGTGTGCACCTGGCGGGCCAGGGCGAGCCGTCGGCTGGCGCCGATCACCGCCTCGCAGTCCGGATCGGCCGGGTCCAGCTCCACGGCACGCAACTGGCGGGTGAGGTCGTTCTCGGCGGCCTCCCGCTCGTCCGGCTGCGCGTCCAGCGCGATCCGCGCCGCCGCGTACAGCTCGACGCCGTAGCGCCGCTCGGCCAGGACCGCGGCGGCCGCCGCGCGGCGCAGCAGGTGGGCGTCCAGGGCGCGGGCGGCCAGCTCGGCCCGGCCGTGCAGCCGGTCGACCCGCCCGGCGGTCCAGACCAGGTACGCCGCGACCAGCCCGACGGCCAGGGCCGCGACCACCCCCCACCACATGCCCGACATCGTCAGTCCAGCCCCACCCATTCGGTGTCCATGACCCGCCCGTCGGTGGCCTCGATCGCCGCCGCGTACACCTCCAGGACCCGGCGGGCGACCACCGGCCAGTCGAAGGTGGCCACCACCTGGTCGCCGCAGGCGGTCAGCGCGGCCCGGCCGTCGGGATCGTCGAGCAGGTCGGCCAGGGCGGTACGCAACGCGGCCCCGTCCCCCGTCGGGAAGAGCCGGCCGGCCCGGCCGCCGTCGAGCACGCGGCGGAACGCGTCGAGGTCGCTGGCCACGACCGTGGTGCCCGCCGCGAGCGCCTCGGTGAGGATCATGCCGAAGGACTCCCCGCCGGTGTTCGGCGCCACGTAGAGGTGCACGCTGCGCAGCATCCGCGCCTTGTCCTCCTCGGAGACCAGCCCGAGGAAGGTCACCCGGTCGCGCAGCTCGACCGGGAAGCGCCCGAACAGGTCGTCCGGGTCGCCGGGGCCGGCCACCAGCAGCCGCAGCCCGGGACGCTGCCGGGCCAGCTCGACGAAGGCGTCGCGCAGGATCGGGAAGCCCTTGCGGGCCTCGGTGAACCGGCCGAGGAAGCCGATCGCGCCGCCCCGCCCGGGCGCGCACTCCCCCGGCCAGCTCGGCAGCGGCTGCGCGTGGTTGAACTTCGCGACGGCCACCCCGTTGGGGATCTCCACCGCGCCGCCGTCCATGTGCTCGACCTGCACCTTGCGCGCCAGCGCGCTGACCGCGATCCGGGCGGTGATCCGCTCCAGCACGATCTGGAGCACCCCCTGCGCGGCGGCGAGCGCGCGCGACCGGGTCATCGCCGTGTGGAAGGTGGCCACCACCGGCCCTCGGGCGGAGAGCACGGCCAGCAGCGACAGGCTCAGGGTCAGCGGCTCGTGCACGTGCAGCACGTCGAAATCGCCCCGGGTGATCCAGCGCCGCACCCGCGCCGTGGAGACCGGGCCGAACGCGATCCGCGCCACCGAGCCGTTGTACGGCAGCGGCACCGCCCGCCCCGCCGGCACCACGTACGGCGGCAGCGGGGAGTCCTCGTCGGCCGGGGCGAGCACGCTCACCTCGTGCCCGAGGCCGATCAGCGCCTCGGCGAGGTCCATGACGTGGTTCTGCACCCCGCCGGGCACGTCGAAGGAGTACGGGCACACGATGCCGATGCGCACGCCTCAACGCCTCCCTTACGCCTGTCCGGCAGCCGGGGAGGGCAGGGTCGCGCCGCCACCCGTGCCGTGCTGGTCCAGCCACATCCGCTGCAACATGTGCCAGTCTTCCGGATGCCGGGCGATGCCCGCCGCCAGACCGTCGGCGATCCGCTGGGTCAGCGACCGGACCCGCCGGTCGAGCGGGCCCTCCTCGGGGTCGGGCAGCGGCAGCGGACCCTCGATCGACGCGCAGGCCGCGTCCGCCTCGTACCACATCGAGGCGACGTAGAGGGGCGCCCCGGTGCGCAGGGCGAGCAGGGCCGGGCCCGGCGGCATCCGGGTGCGGGCCCCGAAGAAGTCGACCTCCACCCCCCGGGCGGAGAGGTCCCGATCGGCCAGCAGGGGCACCACCGCGCCGGCCCGGACCCGGTCGACCAGCACGTCGAACGCCGGCCGGTCGCCGCCGTGGGTGGGCAGGATCTCCATGCCCAGGCTCCGCCGGAAGGCGAGGAAACGCTGGTAGACGCCCTCGGGCTTGAGCCGCTCGGCGACCGTGGTGATCGGCCAGCCGGTCGCCGCGACCCAGGCCCCGGCGGCGTCCCAGTTGCCGGCGTGCGGCAACGCCACCACCGCGCCCCGGCCGGCCGCCACGTCGGCCGCGAGCAGTTCCTCGCCGTCGAGCCGGAAGCCGGCCAGGATCTCCGTCCGGCTGAGCGAGGGCAGCCGGAACGCCTCCATCCAGTAGCGGGCGTACGAGCGCAGGCCGCGGCGGACCAGCTCGTCGAGGTCGGCCTCGGGCAGGTCGGGGCCGACCACCCGGCGCAGGTTCGCGCGCAGTCGGGCCGTACCCCCGCCGCCGCGGCGGTGGGCGCGGTCGGCGCCCGCCCGGAACGCCGCGGCCACGACGGGCCGGGGCAGCGCGCGGATCACGCGCCACCCGGCGACGTAGCCGAGCTCGGTGAGGTTCACCGGCGCCGGCCCCCGGGCAGCGGCCGACCGGCGCTCGTCGCGCTCACCCCTGCCCGCCCGGGGTGTGCACCCGCTGGGCCTGGCGGTAGACGTGGGCCATCCGCTGGCCGACGGTGAAGATCGACACCGCGGCGAGCAGCCAGAGCGCGATCTCCAGCGCGGGCCGGACGCCGAGGCCGGTGAGCAGCCCGCCGACGCCGACGATGAGCAGCCGCTCGGTGCGCTCGGCGATGCCCACGTTGCACGTCATGCCGAGCCCCTCGGCCCGGGCCTTGACGTAGGAGACCAGGCCGCCGGCGGCCAGGCAGATCAGCGCGGCGGCGACGCCCGAATGGTCGTGCTCGGTGGCGAGCCAGTACGCCACCGCGCCGAAGACCGCGCTGTCGGCGATGCGGTCCATGCTCGAATCGAGGAACGCCCCGAATTTCGTGGAGCCGCCGCTCATCCGGGCCATCGTCCCGTCGAGCAGGTCGGTGAGGGCGAACACGGTCACGATCAGGGCCCCGGCGACCAGATGACCGCGGGCACCGAAGCCGAGCGCACCGACGAGCACCCCGAGGGTGCCCGCCACGGTGACCGCGTTGGGAGTTACGCCCGCTCGGAGCAGGCCGCGTGCGACCGGCTCGACGACGCGGGTCATCCCCGCGCGGGCCGTCACTTGGAAGATCTTCGCCATGGCGGTCCCACGATAACGGTCCCGCCACCACCGGCGGTACGGCCGGTCAGGCGACGAGCGCAGGGTGGAGGCTTGTGCCGGCCCCGCAACGGGTGTGAGATCGAGCCAGGAAAGGTGAGTCAGCTCACCCACCCGCCCGTTGATTACCCGCAACCCTGCAGAGCACCGGAGGATATCGCCGCGGAACCCGCTCGGGCCGCTTCCCCGTCGCGCGCGGCGGTCGCCACCAACCACGGCTGAGGGAGGTGCGCCCCATGGCGCAGAAAAGTCAGGACAAGGGGGCCGCCGGCGGCGCGCCGGTGGTGACCGAGCCGGGCCGGATCCGCAACGTGGTGCTCGTCGGGCACTCCGGAGCGGGCAAGACGACCCTGGTCGAGGCGCTGCTCGCGGCGACCGGCACGATCGGCCGGGCCGGCACCGTCGCCGACGGCACCACCGTCTGCGACCACGACCCGGCGGCCGTACGCCAGCAGCGCTCGGTGAGCCTGGCCTGCGCGCCGCTGCTGCACGACGGAATCAAGGTCAACCTGCTCGACACCCCCGGCTACGCCGACTTCGTGGGCGAGTTGCGCGCGGGGCTGCGGGCCGCCGACGCGGCGCTGTTCGTGGTCTCCGCCGTCGACGGGATGGACGCCGCCACCGCCGCCCTGTGGGAGGAGTGCGCGGCGGTCGACATGCCCCGGGCCGTCGCCGTCGCCCGGCTCGACCACCCGCGCGCCGACTTCGACGAGGCGGTGGCGCTCTGCCAGCGGGTCTTCGGCGACAACGTGCTCCCGCTCTACCTGCCGATGCTCGGCGACGACGGCGTCTCCACCGTCGGCCTGCTCGGCCTGATCACCCGCCGGGTCTTCGACTACACCGCCGGTCTGCCGGCCGACGTGCGCGAGCCGGACCCGGAGCACCTGCCGGCCATCGTCGAGTCCCGCAACGAGCTGATCGAGGGGATCATCGCCGAGAGCGAGGACGAATCCCTGATGGACCGCTACCTCTCGGGCGAGGAGATCGGCACCGAGGTGCTGGTCGAAGACCTGGAGAAGGCGGTCGCGCGGGGCCACTTCTACCCGGTGGTGCCGGTCTGCGCGGAGACCGGGGTCGGGCTGGACGCGCTGCTGGAGGTGCTCACCGCCGGCTTCCCGTCGCCGCTGGAGCACGAGCTGCCGGCGGTCGCCGGGGTGGACGACTCGCCCCGCCCGCCGCTGGCCTGCGACCCGGACGGCCCGCTGGTCGCCGAGGTGGTCAAGACGACCGTCGACCGGCACGTCGGCCGGGTCTCCCTGGTCCGGGTCTTCTCCGGCACGCTGCGCCCGGAGCAGACCGTGCACGTCTCCGGGCACGGGATGGCCAAGCGCGGCCACCCCGACCACGACGCCGACGAGCGGGTCGGGCACATCTACACCCCGCTGGGCGCGAGCCTGCGCGAGGTGGGCGCCTGCGTGGCCGGCGACATCTGCGCGATCACCAAGTCGGGCAGCGCGGAGACCGGCGACACGATCTCCGCCAAGGACGACCCGCTGCTGATCGCCCCCTGGGAGATGCCCGAGCCGCTGCTGCCGGTCGCCGTCGTGGCCCACAGCCGCGCCGACGAGGACGCCCTCGCGCGCAACCTGGCCCGCCTGGTCGCCGGCGACCCGACCATGCGGTTGGAGCGCAACCCGGAGACCCACCAGCTGGTGCTCTGGTGCATGGGCGAGGCGCACGCCGACGTGGTGCTGGAGCGGCTGCGCGCGGGCGGGGTGGAGCTGGACACCGAGCCGGTCCGGGTCGCGCTGCGGGAGACGCTGACCGTCCCGGCCAAGGGACACGGCCGGCACGTCAAGCAGTCCGGCGGCCACGGGCAGTACGCCGTCTGCGCCATCGAGGTCGAGCCGCTGCCGCGCGGGGCCGGCTTCGAGTTCGTCGACCGGGTGGTCGGCGGCGCGGTGCCGCACAACTACATCCCCTCCGTCGAGAAGGGCGTACGCGCCCAGATGGAGCGGGGCCTGGTCGCCGGCCATCCGGTGGTGGACCTGCGGGTGACCCTCTTCGACGGCAAGGCGCACAGCGTGGACTCCTCCGACGCGGCCTTCCAGACCGCCGGCGCGCTGGCGCTGCGGGACGCCGCCGAGAAGGGCCAGCCGGCGCTGCTGGAGCCGGTCGACGAGGTGGTGATCCGGGTGTCCGACTCGTCCGTCGGCGCGGTGATGGGCGACCTGTCCGGGCGGCGCGGCCGGGTGCTCGGCACCGAGCCGGACGCGGACGCCGAGGGGCGCACCCTGGTCCGCGCCGAGGTGCCCGCCACGGAGCTGCTCCGTTACGCGGTCGAGCTGCGCTCGATGACGTCGGGCACCGGCACCTTCCGCCGCCACTTCGTCCGCTACGACCCCATGCCCGCCCACCTGGCCGACCAGGTCCGCAAGGAACACGGCAGCCACCCCTGACCGGGCTCCTCGCGGGCGTAGTTGTGGCACGGAGCCGCTCGGCGCGGTGGAGCTGCCCGACGAAACGGGCGATCCGGGGCGCGACGCCCACCACGACTGCGTGATCGACGGTGCTCCGGCGGCTGGGGCGCGTCAGGGGCGGGCGGTGGGGAGCATGGGGCTCGGGTGGTGGGGGCGATCGGCCTCGCGGAGCGCGGCCGAGCGGAGCGCCGCCAACTGGCGTTCCACCTCGGCGAACTGGTCGGCCGGCAGCGGCCCCCGGTGCAGGGCGGCGGCGTTCTCCTCGACCTGCGCGACGGTGCGGCAGCCGGGGATCGGGACGGTGCGCCCGCTGCGCGCCCAGATCCAGCCCAGCGCGCCCTGGGCCGGGGTGCGGCCGTCGGCGGTCAGCGCCGCCCGCACGGCGGCGGCCCGCCGCAGCCACTCCGGGGCGGGCCGACCGCCCCGGAACCACTCCAGCCAGCCCGGCGCGACCCCCCGCACGTCGTCGCGGGGCAGGGTGGAGCCGGTCGTGTACTTGCCGGAGAGCAGGCCCATCCCCAGCGGCCCCCGGTTGACGCTGGCCAGGTCGTACTTGTCGCAGACGGCGAGCAGCTCGGGGGCGTCCCGGAGCACCGAGAGGGTGTGCTGCACGGCGGTGGCGTGCCGGGCGCCCTGGCCGAAGGCGGCCGCCCGGTCGGGGCGGTCGGTGCTCCAGCCGTACGCGCGGACCAGCCCGTCGGCGACCAGGTCCTCCAGGGTGCCGACGAGCGCCTCGGCCCGGGGCACCGGCAGGTCGGCGAGGTGCAACTGGTAGAGGTCGATCCGGTCGGTGCCGAGCCGGCGCAGCGACGCCTCCACCGCCCGCCGCAGGTACGCCGGGGAGCTGTCCGCGCCGGTGGCCTGGCGGGTCGCCTCGTCGAAGGTGTGGCCCCACTTGGTGGCGATCACGGCCTCGTCGCGCCGGCCGGCGAGCGCCCGGCCCAGGACCCGCTCCGAGTGACCCGCCCCGTAGGTGTCGGCGGTGTCGAAGAGGGTCACGCCGAGGTCGAGCGCGCGGCGTACCGCCCGGACGGACTCCTCGTCGTCGACGGCGCCCCAGCCCAGCGGCTGCGTGCCCTCGGCCCAGGGGCCGCCGATCGCCCAGCACCCCATGCCCAGCGCGCTGACCTCGATACCGCTGCGGCCCAACGTCCGTGTCGTGACTGCCATCGACGCATCGTGCCACCTCCGGCTCCCGCCCCGATGTCCCCGCCGCCGCCCGGGATCCCGACCCCGGCCCGGGCGCGGGCGGGCCGGAGTCAGTCGGGCCGGGCGCGGCGGGCCGGGTCAGGAGGGCCAGGCGCGGGCGAGCAGCTCCCGGGTGTCCCCGAGCAGTTGCGGCAGCACCTTGGTGCGCCCGATCACCGGCATGAAGTTGGCGTCCCCGCCCCAGCGGGGCACGACGTGCTGGTGCAGGTGCGCGGCGATCCCGGCGCCGGCCACCCCGCCCTGGTTCATCCCGAGGTTGAACCCGTGGGCGTTGCTGACCTTGCGGATCACCCGCATCGCGGTCTGGGTGAACGACGCCAGCTCGGCGGTCTCCGGCCCGTCGAGGTCGGTGTAGTCGGCGACGTGCCGGTAGGGGCAGACCAGCAGGTGCCCCGGGTTGTACGGGTAGAGGTTGAGCACCACGAAGACGTGCGCGCCGCGCGCGACGACGAGGCTCTCCTCCGCCGGCAGGCCGGGGGCGAGGCAGAAGGGGCACCCCTTCGGCTTCTCGTAACCCTCGGGACGGTCCTCGCCCGAGATGTAGGTCATCCGGTGCGGCGTCCAGAGCCGCTCCAGGCCGTCGGCCATGCCGCTGTCCGTGTGCCGTTCCACCCCTGCCACAAGCCGATCCTACGGAGCGGCCCGACGACCGGCGAGGCCCGCCGTGGGGAACCCGGCGATGGAAGTTGTTGACGAATCGAAGTGCACCATTGAAACTTCCATCCATCGACTTGCTTCCATAGACCGATGGAGGTCTCCGTGATCCGACGGTTCGGCAGATTCCTCGCGGCGCTCGCGCTGACCGCCGCCACCACCGTGGTCGGCGTCACCTTCACCGCCGGCGCGGCCCACGCCGACGGCTGTTACACGTGGGGACGCACCCTGTCCGAGGGGATGTCCGGCGAGGACGTCCGGCAACTCCAGATCCGGGTCTCGGGCTACCCCGGCTACGGCGCCGTGCTCGCCCTCGACGGGGTGTACGGCCCGGGCACCCGGTCCGCCGTGATCCGCTTCCAGCAGGCGTACGGGTTGGGCGCCGACGGCATCGCCGGGCCGCAGACCTTCAACCAGATCTACGCGCTCCAGGACGACGACTGCACGCCGGTCAGCTTCAGCTACGCGGAATGGAACAGGTGCAACAGCGACTGGTCCGGCGGCGCGGTGTCCGCCAGCACCGCCCGCTTCAACGCCCGCGTGTCGATGTGGAAGCTCCAGGCCATGCGGCGCGCACTCGGCAACGTGCCGATCTACATCAGCAGCGGATTCCGCAGCTACGCCTGCAACAGCGCGGTCGGCGGCGCCGCCGGCAGCCGGCACCTCTACGGCGACGGGGTCGACCTGGTCGGCTCACCCTCGCTGTGCCGGCTCGCCCAGCAGGCCCGCTACCACGGCTTCAGCAACATCCTCGGCCCCGGCTACCCGGGCCACAACGACCACACCCACCTGGGCAACACGCCGAGCCGGTCCTGGTCCGCCCCGACCTGCGGGATCTGACGCCCGACGGCCCGTCGACGAAGGCCCCCCGCCGACGGCGGGGGGCCTTCCGTGCGTCGTGGACTCCGACGTGGTGGATCAGGCGGCCGACGGGCCGACGTTGGTGCGCGAGCCGACCACGTCGAGCACGTGGGCCACCGCGTCGGCGATCGGCACCCCGTTGCGCTGCGAGCCGTCCCGGTAGCGGAACGAGACCGTGCCGGCCGCCACGTCGTCGTCGCCGGCGATCACCATGAACGGGATCTTCTGCTGCTGGGCGTTGCGGATCTTCTTCTGCATCCGGTCGTCGCCCGCGTCCACCTGGGCGCGGATGCCCTCGGCGCGCAACGCCGCGACGAAGCCGTGCAGGTAGTCGGTGTGGTCCTCGCGGATCGGGATGCCCACCACCTGCACCGGGGCCAGCCAGGCCGGGAACGCGCCCGCGTAGTGCTCGGTGAGCACCCCGAAGAAGCGCTCGATCGAGCCGAAGAGCGCCCGGTGGATCATCACCGGCTGCTGCCGGCTGCCGTCCGCCGCCTGGTACTCCAGCCCGAACCGCGCCGGCTGGTTGAAGTCGACCTGGATGGTGGACATCTGCCAGGTCCGGCCGATCGCGTCCTTGGCCTGCACCGAGATCTTCGGGCCGTAGAAGGCCGCGCCGCCCGGGTCCGGCACCAGGTCCAGGCCGGATGCCTCGGCGGCGGTGCGCAGGGCCTCCGTGGCCTCCGCCCAGTCCTCGTCCGAGCCGATGAACTTCGGCGAGTCGTCCCGGGTGGACAGCTCCAGGTAGAAGTCGTCCAGGCCGTAGTCGCGCAGCAGGTCGAGCACGAAGGTGAGCAGGGTGGTCAGCTCGCCCGCCATCTGCTCCCGGGTGCAGTAGATGTGCGAGTCGTCCTGGGTCAGGCCGCGTACCCGGGTGAGGCCGTGCACCACGCCGGACTTCTCGTACCGGTAGACCGTGCCGAACTCGAAGAGCCGCAGCGGCAGCTCCCGGTACGACCGCCCGCGCGCCCTGAAGATCAGGTTGTGCATCGGGCAGTTCATGGCCTTGAGGTAGTACTCCGCGCCCTCGAGCTGCATCGGCGGGAACATCGTGTCGGCGTAGTAGGGCAGGTGACCGGAGGTCTCGAACAGCTGCGCCTTGGTGATGTGCGGGCTGTTGACGAACTCGTACCCGGCCGCCTCGTGCCGGCGGCGGGAGTAGTTCTCCAGCTCGCGGCGGATGATGCCGCCCTTGGGGTGGAAGACCGCCAGGCCGGAGCCGATCTCGTCGGGGAAGCTGAACAGGTCGAGGTCCGCGCCGAGCTTGCGGTGGTCGCGCCGGGCGGCTTCCTCCAGCAGCTTCAGGTACGCCTTCAGCTCGTCCCGGGTCGGCCAGGCGGTGCCGTACACCCGCTGGAGCTGCGGGTTCTTCTCCGACCCGCGCCAGTACGCGGCGGCCGAGCGCATCAGCTTGAACGCGCCGATCAGCCGGGTGTTCGGCAGGTGCGGGCCGCGGCACAGGTCCGACCAGCAGACCTTGTCCTCGGTCGCGGCGAGGTTGTCGTAGATGGTCAGCTCGCCGCCGCCCACCTCCATCACCTCGGAGGTGTCCAGCCCCTCACCCTTGACGTCGATCAGCTCCAGCTTGAACGGCTCGGCGGCCAGCTCGGCCTTCGCCTCGTCCAGGCTGCCGAAGCGGCGACGGCGGAACCGCTGGCCGGACTTGATGATCTCCTGCATCCGCTTCTCGAGCTTGCCGAGGTCGTCCGGCTGGAACGGCTTGTCGACCGCGAAGTCGTAGTAGAAGCCGTTCTCGATGGGCGGGCCGATGCCGAGCTTGGCCTCGGGGAAGACGTCCTGCACGGCCTGGGCGAGCACGTGCGCGGTGGAGTGCCGCAGCACGTTGAGCCCGTCCGGGGAGTCGAGGCTGACCGGCTCGACCTCGGTGTCGACCTGCGGCGACCAGTCCAGGTCACGCAGCTGGCCCTGCGGGTCGCGGACCACGACGACCGCCTTCGGGCCGGCCGCGGGCAGCCCGGCCGCGGCCACCGCGTCGGCCGCCGTGGTCCCGGCGGCAACGACGACGGGGTCGGCCACGGCGGGGGTACGGGGTGCGGACACGGTCACTCCTCCAGCAGACGGTACGGATGACGCCGAGCGTTCGGCTCCTGCGATGCTATCGGTCGCCTCCGCCGGCACGGTCGGCGACGCCACCGCCCCCGCGACCCGTGGGACGCCGGCCCCGGCGCCCGCCCGACCGGCGGGAAGGGTCAGGCGGACCAGTCGGGCAGCGGCTCGCGGGCGGCCAGCCAGTCGGCGGGCACCCCGCCGGGAGTGCCCACCCCGGTGTGCGCGGCCACCACCGAGCCGACGATGGCGGCGGTGGTGTCCACGTCCCCGCCCGCCTCGACGCAGGCGCCGATCGCCGCCGGGTAGTCGTCCAGGTGCGCGGCCGCCACCCAGCAGGTGAAGGCGACGGTGTCCTGGGCGGTGACCCGGGAGCCGTTGCCGAGCACGTCGACGGCCGCGCGCAGCGGCCGGTCGAGCAGGTCGGCCGCCCGGCGTACGCCCCGGTGCACCTCGGTGGCCGGGTCCAGCGCGGCGGCCACCCCGGCGAGCAGCCGGCGCGGGGGCGGCCGGTGGCCGTCCAGCCGGGCCCGGGCGGCCAGCGAGGCGGCCACCGCCACCGCGACCGCCCCGGCGATGCCCTCCGGGTGCGCGTGGGTCACCTCGGCCGACGCCCGGGCCTGCGCCGCCGCGCGGGCGGTCGAGTCGGCGAACCAGGCGCCCAGCGGGCCGACGCGCATCGCCGCGCCGTTGCCGCACGAGCCCTGCCCGTCGAAGGCGGCGGCGGCCGCCACCGGCCACGGCGTGCCCGTGCGGATCAGCCGCAGGATCGTCACGGCGCCCGGCCCGTACCCCCGGTAGGGCTCGCAGCGCTCGGCGAAGGCGACGGCGAGGGCGTCCCGGTCGATGGTGCCCGCCGCGGCGAGGGCGGCGACCACCGAGCAGGCCATCTCGGTGTCGTCGGTCCACTCCCACGGCGGCGGGGGGAGCCTGCCGGCGGCCAGGTCGGCGGGGTGCCGACCGGGGACGAAGAACTGCGAGCCGAGCGCGTCACCGACCGACAGGCCGGCGAGGGAGTCCCGGGCGAGCGCGAGGCGGGTGTCGGCAAAGAGCGTGAAGGACATCGTTGCACCAGCTTGCCCGGTTCGCAGGTGCGCCGCAACGCGATCAACTTGCCACGCCGAGTACCGTCTTGGCGTGGCCACCGTGCTCCTGGTCGAAGACGATCACGTCGTACGCGGCGCGATGCTGCGGTCCCTCGCCGACCGGGGGCACGCCGTGCACGCCGTGGGCACCGCCCTGGACGCGCTGCGCCGCGTGGCCGCCGAGACCCCCGACCTGGTGGTGCTCGACCTCGGCCTGCCCGACCTCGACGGCTCGGACGCGCTGCGGATGCTGCGCGGCATCACCGACGTGCCGATCATCATCGCCACCGCGCGCGACGACGAGCAGTCCGTGGTCCGGCTGCTGCGCGCCGGGGCCGACGACTACATGGTCAAGCCGTTCACCGGCGCGCACCTCGACGCCCGGATCACCACGGTGCTGCGCCGGGCCGGGCGGGCCAGCCGGGCGGTGCAGCCGGCCGTGCACAGCGTCGGCGGGCTGCGGGTGGACGTCGGGGAGCGCACCGCCCACCTCGACGGCGAGCCGTTGGCGCTGACCCGCAAGGAATTCGACCTGTTGGCGTATCTCGCCGCGCGTCCGGGCCGGGTAGTGTCCCGCCGGGAACTTCTGGAGGAGGTATGGCGGCAGCCGTCGGTCGGCGAGGACCAGACCATCGACGTTCACCTTTACTGGCTACGTCGCAAAATGGGCGAGTCCGCGGCGAAGCCGCGCTACCTGCGCACCGTGCGGGGGGTCGGCTTCCGGTTGGTGGCGCCGGACTGAGGGCGTCGCTGGCCCGTCTCACGGCCGGCATGTGCGCCCTGGTCGCGTTCGCCTTCCTCGTCCCGCTCGCCACCGGCCTCGGTGACCGGGCCCGCGATGAGGCGATCGCGGATGCCGCCCGCCGCAGCGCGCTGGTGACCGGGGCGCTCGCGGTCAGCACCGATCCCGCCGTGGTGCAGCGCGCCGTGGCCGCCAGCGGCGACGACCCGACCACCCGGCCCGTCGTGCACGGCCTGGGGGCCGACGAGTCCGCGGGCCGGGCCGGCGGCGCGGACCTGGAGCGGGCGCGGGCCGAGCGGCGCTCCGTGGTCGTCGACGTCGACGGCGGCGTGCTCCGGCTCGACCCCGTGGTGCTCGGCGACCGCACCGCCGTGGTGGAGGTCTTCGTGCCCGAGTCGGCGCTGGACGAGAGCGCCGGCGGCCGGTGGCTGCTGCTGCTCGGGGTGGCCGCCGCGCTGGTGGGCGCGGCGGTGCTGGTGGTCGACCGGGTCGCCGCCCGCGCGGTCGACTCGGCCCGGGGGCTGGTCAGGGCGGCGCTCGCGATCGGCGACGGCGACCTGGCCGTACGCGTCGAGCCCAGCGGCCCGCGCGAGCTGGCCGAGGCCGGGTACGCCTTCAACCGGATGGCCGACCGGATGGTCGCGGCGCGCACCGACGAGCGGGAGCTGGTCGCCGACCTGTCGCACCGGCTGCGCACCCCGCTGACCGTGCTGCGGCTGGACGCCGAGGCGCTGGAGTCCGACGACACCAGCGTGGGCTCGTTCAGCGCGGCGGAGCTGGACCGGCGGCGCGGCATCCGACGGATCCGCCAGGCGATCGTCACCCTCGAAGGCGAGATCGACGTGCTGATCAAGACCACCCGCAAGGCGGTGGCGCACGAGGCGGGACCGGCGATGTGCGACGTCAGTGAGGTGGTCCGGGACCGGATGGTGTTCTGGGCCGCGCTGGCCGGCGACCAGAACCGCCCGCACCGGGTGACCGGCGCCCAGCTACGCATCCCGGCGCCGGTGCCGCGGGCCGAGCTGGCCGCCGCGCTGGACGCGGTGATCGGCAACGTCTTCCGCTACACCCCGCAGGGCACCGCGTTCGAGGTGGCGGTCTCCCGCCGCGACGGCTACGTGGCCATCCGGATCGACGACGCGGGGCCGGGGATCGCCAACCCCGACCGGGCGCTGCGCCGGGGCGCCAGCGACCAGGGCTCCACCGGGCTGGGGCTGGACATCGCCAGGCGGGTGGCGTTGCAGGCCAACGGCTCGGTGAGCATCGACCGGGCCCGGCTCGGCGGGGCGAGCGTGGTCATGCTGCTCGCCGATCCCGAGGCGACGCCCCGGCAGGTCAGCCGGTTCGGGCTGGTCGGCCGAGCTGTGGGCCGGCGCAAGTCTTCCTTAGATCCCGATTAACCGCGGCGGCCGTCCCGTCGCGAACTGCCATGATCTTCCACGAACCCATCAGTTCCACCGGTCACTGCCCCGAGCACCCACCGGCCGGTGGAGCCGTGCGCGCGGCGGGAGCAACGGTCCCCCCACAACCTGCTCCCGCCGCGCGCCACACTTCTCCCGCCACACCTTTTCCGCGCGACGCGCGACGCTCTCTCGCCACACCTTTCCGCGCGACGCGCGACGCTCTCCCGCTACACCTTTCTTTTGCGCGGCGCGCGACGCTCTCCTGCCACGCCGCGCGCCGGCTCCCCCGTCCCGTTCAGCGAGTGACGGCCGCCACGTAGGCGTCGATCTCGGCCCCGATCCGCTGCTTGCCCGCCGGGTCCAGGAAGGAGGCGGTCACCGCGTTGCGGGCCAGCGCGGCCAACCCCTCCGGCCCCGCGTCGAGCAGCCGGGCCGCGACGGCGTACTCGTCGTTGAGGGTGGTGCCGAACATCGGCGGATCGTCGGAGTTGACGGTGACCAGCAGGCCGGCGTCGACCAACTGCCGCAACGGGTGCTCGTCGATGGTGGCGACCGCACGGGTCCGCACGTTGGAGGTCGGGCAGACCTCCATGCCGATCTGGTGCTCGGCGAGGTGGGCCAGCAGCTCCGGGTCCTGCGCGGCGGAGATGCCGTGCCCGATCCGCTCCGCGCCCAGGTCGCGCAGCGCGTCCCAGACCGTCTGCGGGCCGGTGGTCTCGCCGGCGTGCGGCACCGAGCGCAGGCCGGCCGCCCGGGCCTGGTCGAAGTACGGCTTGAACTGCGGCCGGGGCACGCCGATCTCCGGGCCGCCCAGGCCGAAGCTGATCAGCCCGTCCGGGCGCTCCTCCAGCGAGATCCGCAGGGTCTCCTCGGCCGCCGGCAGGCCCGCCTCGCCGGGGATGTCGAAGCACCAGCGCAGCTCGATGCCGAAGTCCGCCGCGGCCCGCTTGCGGGCGTCCTCGATCGCCTCGCAGAACGCCGGGGCGGGGATGCCCCGGTGCACGTGCGAGTAGGGCGTCACGGTCAGCTCGGCGTAGCGGACCTGCTGGCGGGCCAGCTCGCGGGCCACCTCGTGGGTGAGGATCCAGACGTCCTCCTGGTCGCGGATGAGGTCCACGACGCTCAGATAGACCTCGATGAAGTGCGCGAAGTCGCGGAAGGCGAAGTAGTCGGCGAGCGCGGCCGGGTCCGCGGGCACGGGGCTGCGACCCTCGTGGCGGGCGGCCAGCTCGGCGACGATCCGGGGCGAGGCGGAGCCGACGTGGTGCACGTGCAGCTCCACCTTGGGCAGTCCGGCGATGAAGGTTTGCAGGTCGGTCACATGTTCTCCTCTGCACGGGCGCCGGTACGGGCGACGAAGAAGACGCGTCGGAACGGGAAGTACACCTGACCGTGTCGCGCCGGGTAGGCCTGCGCGAGGCGTACGCCGAGTTCGGCCCGGAAGTCGGCCCAGCCGGCGGCGTCCAGGGCCGCGCGGACAGGCCGGAGCGCGGTGCCCTCCATCCAGGTCAGCACGGGGTGGTCCGCGTCGGCGCGGGCCGGCAGCAGGTGCACATAGGTAGTCTCCCAGGCGTCCACGGCGCAGCCGGCACCGGTCAGCAACCCGGCGTAGCCGGTGGCGTCGTCGACCGGGGCCTCGCGCAGCAGTGGAGCGAGGTCGGCGCGCCAGGCCGGGCGGCCGGCGACCTCGCGCAGCGCCCGGTGTGAGGGCGCGTCGAAGTTGCCCGGCACCTGCACCGCCAGCCAGGCCCCGCCGGGCAGCTCACGCGCCCAGCGGGCGAGCAGCTCGCGATGGCCGGGGACCCACTGCAGCACCGCGTTGCTGACCACCACGTCCACGTCGGATTCCGGCCGCCAGTCCCGGACGTCGCCCACCGCGAAGGAGACCGGGGACGCGGTGGCGTGTGCCCGCGCGATCATCTCCGCGGAGGAGTCGAGGCCGACGACGCGGCTGTCCGGCCAGCGTCCGGCGAGGGTCTCCGTCAGGTTGCCGGGCCCGCAGCCGAGGTCGACCACGGCGCGCGGCCGCTCGGCCGGGACCCGCGCGAGCAGGTCGTGGAAGGGCCGGGAGCGCTCGTCGCCGTAGCGCAGGTATGTCGTCGGATCCCACATCACAGCCTCCCAAACCGTACGTCCGTCTTGTTAACCGTACGGCCCGTGGCGCGGCCCCACAAGCGGGATCACTAGGCTCGGTGGCATGGAGCAGCGGACCTTCCCCCGGCCGGGGCGGCACGTCGGGGCGATCGGGCCGGGCAGCGAGCAGCTCGTCGGACGGTTCCCCGGGACGGGGATCGACGAAGGGGAGTCACGATGAAGGGCTGGCTGCCGCTCACCCTCGGCCTGCTCGCCGTGGTCGGCGGGGCGGTCTGGACGGTGCAGGGCCTCGGCTACGTCGAGGGCAGCCTGATGACCGACCAGCGACTCTGGGCGATCCTCGGGCCGCTCGTCGTCCTGATCGGACTCGCCCTGCTCTGGTCCGGGCTGCGCGCCCGCCGACGCCGCTGAGTGCCCCGGCGCTCCCGCCCCCCGGCCCCGGCGCGCCGACCGCACCCGGATACGCGGAAAGCCCCGCATCCCGGGCGGGATACGGGGCTTCACTGGTGATCCGGGCGTCGGATCATCCACTGGCCGGCGACTGCCGACCGGCGGTGCTCAGATGGGGCGGACCTGCTCGGCCTGCGGACCCTTCTGACCCTGGGCGATCTCGAACTCCACCCGCTGGTTCTCCTCCAGCGTGCGGTAGCCGCTGGTCTGGATGGCCGAGAAGTGGACGAACACGTCAGCACCCCCGCCGTCGACGGTGATGAAGCCGAAGCCCTTGTCAGCGTTGAACCACTTCACGGTTCCCTGCGCCATGTGTATCTCCTTCTAAAACTGGCGGCCGAGCACGCCGTGCGGCCGATTGGCCGTTTTCGAGCAGCGGCGCCTGAGGCGGCCCCCATTGAAGGAGACTTCTCTCAACCCACGCCATCTCTCAACAGCGTGGAACAGCAAACCACGTACGCAAAAACTCTGCACAGCCTACCCGACGAAATTCTCCGACATGTGACCTGACGGATGCCGAAGATCCGCTGGGTGGGCGCTTACCGCCGTGCGAAAGGCCCCCTCACCGCCACGGCGAGGGGGCCTTCGGCGAAAGCCGGGTCAGTCCGGCCAGTGCCCGGTCAGCCGGCGTACGCCCACCGCGCCGCCCCGGTCGACGGCGGCCCGGACGACCGCGAAGATGGCGCCCTGCAAGGCCGCCGCCGCCAGGATCTCGCCCCAGCCGCGGTCCTCGTCGGTGGCGCTGGGCGCCTCGCCGTCGCCCGCCGTCACCTTCCAGACCTGCCGGAAGATCATGCCCGCGACCGCACCGGCGGCGATGCCCATCAGCACGCCGACCGGCTTGTACGCGGCCCTCCCGATGTTCCTGCTCACCTACGCCTCCCCCGGACGATCAACAGCACGATAGCGGCGGCCACCGCGCCGGCCGCGAGGGCCACGAACGGCGCCGGGTTGCGCCGGACGACCGCGCCCGTCTCCTGCGCCTGCCCTCGCGCGAGTTGCGCCTTCTGTGCCGCCTGCCCGCGCACCCGGGCCACGGTCTGCGCGGCCTGCTCCCGCATCCGCTCCTTCGCCTGGTCGGCGGAGGACTTCAGCCGCGCCTTGACGTCGGCCTTGGCGGCCAACGCCTCCATGGTCTCGCCCAACTCGACCCGGGTCCGCCGGATCTCCTCCCGGAGGGCCTCGGTGTCGCCGGTGCCCCGTCCGTTGCCCGTCGTCATGCCCGCCCCCTGTCCTTCACCGCGGCGGCGACGGTGTCGACGTCGGCCCGGACGCTGCGCACCGTGGCCGCCGGTACCGGCGGGACCGCCTGGCTGACCTGCTTCTTGCCCACCAGGGCGAGGATGCCGGCCATCACGAAGAGCACCACCGCGACGATCAGGGCCGCGGCCCAGGCCGGCAGCACCAGATCGAGCAGCAGGATCGCGGTGGCGACCAGGGCGCCCAGGCCGTAGAGCGCCAGCGCCCCGCCGCCGCCGAAGAGGCCGATGCCGATGCCGGCATGCTTGCCCTTCTGGGTCAGCTCCGCGCGGGCCAGGGCCAGTTCGTCGCGGACCAGGCGGGAGACCTGCTCCGTGGCCCGCTGCACCAGCTCGGCGGTGGACGGCTCGCTCCCGTCGCGGGAGGTGCGGGCGTTCGCCACGTCAGCCATGCTGTCCTCCTTTCATCATCACCGCGCTGTATGCCCGGAGTCGCCGCCCGTCAATCCTTCGCGCGCCGGCCGGTGAGCCCGGGCCGCCGCGTCCCTCGTGCCGGCGGACGGCGCGCGGGAGGAGGTGCAGAAGCGTCGCGCAGCAGGTCCCCACGAAATGCCCGGTCAAACTTCCCGAGCCAGCGCACTCCGCCCGGCCACCCCACGAGGCACAACCCCACCCACACCTCCAACCGCCCCCAGCCCCCACAGGTCACGACCCACCCACCCCTGCCCTCCCCCCGACCCCCACCCGGCCTCGCGATCTTGCACCTTCCGCCCCGGCAAAGCGGACGTTCTCCGCATCCGGAGGGCACAATGCGCAAGATCGCGGGGCGGGGCGGGGCGGGGCGGGGCGGGGGCGGGGGTTGAGGGGCGCGGGGGTTGAGGGGCGCGGGGGTCAGCGGCGGGCTTCGGCGGGCTCGTCGGGGCCGACGAAGGCCTCGCTGCGGGCGTCGCCGTCGTCGCTGCCGCCGAAGACCCGGGCGTCGTCGGGCACCTCGCCGTCGGCGAGGCGGCGCACCGGCCGGCGGGGCCGTACCCACTGCCACGGCAGGTTGCTCTCCGCGTCGCCGATCTCGGTGCGCATCCGGGGCATCGCGGTCGGCCGCTGGTCCCGGATCCAGGCGACCAGGTGCTCGCGGACCAGGCAGCGCAGGTCCCACAGGCTGCCGGCGTCGGCCGCGCTGACCAGGGCGCGCACCTTGATCATGCCGCCGGTCGCGTCGGTCACCTGGAGCACGCAGACCCGGCCGTCCCACAGGTCGGTGCTCTCCACCAGGCGGCGCAGCTCCTCACGCATGGCCTGCACCGGGATCGCCCAGTCGACGTCGAACTCGGCGGTGCCCAGCACGGCCGCCTCGGTGCGGGTCCAGTTCTGGAACGGCTTGGTGGTGAAGTACGAGGTGGGCAGGATCAGCCGGCGGTCGTCCCAGATCTGCACCACCACGTAGCTGAGGGTCAGCTCCTCGATCCGGCCCCACTCCCCCTCGACCACCACCACGTCGTCGAGGCGCACCGCGTCGCTGAAGGCGAGCTGGAGGCCGGCGAAGACGTTGCCCAGCAGGCTCTGCGCGGCGAGCGCGGCGACCACACCGACGACACCGGCGCTGGTCAGCACGCCGGCGCCGATGCCGCGTACGGCCGGGAAGGTCATCAGCATCACGCCGACCGCCAGGACGACGATCACCGCGATGGTCAACCGGCGCAGCATCACCACCTGGGTCCGCACCCGCCGCGCGTGCCGGTTGTCCGGCACGTCCACCCGGAAGCGGGCGAGCGCCGTGTCCTCCGCCACCACGAGCAGCGAGGCGACCAGCCAGGCGACGCTCGCGATCACGCCGAGCACCAGCGCGTGCAGCAGCACCTGCCGCCACTGCTCGCCGACCGCGTAGCCGGTGCTGAAGCGCACGGCGAACTGCACGGCGAGGACGGTGGCCGCGACCTGGATCGACCGGTGCGCGTGCTCGGTGAGCTCGGTCAGCAGCAGCGAGCGCCGGCCGAGCCGCCGGACCACGCGATGCACGACCTCGACGACGAACAGGGCGATCGCCGCCGCGGCGAGCGCGGCGACGATCGTCCCGAGGTAGCTCTGCACAGGTTTTCTCCTCTTCCGGACCGGGCGGCCTGTTTCGGGGCAAAGGCCCAATAGTGCCGGACGGCCCCGGAATCGACCAGGCTCACACCTTGCGGTACCGGGACTGGAGAAAGCAGAAGAGGCCGAAGGCGGCGATGCCGAGCGCCACGAGGGTGAGCAGCAGTTGACCGTACGACTGGTCGCGCAGCGTGCGCAGCGCCGCGTCCAGGCCCCGGGCCTTCTCCGGGTCGTAGTTGACGGCGGCCAGGATGATCAGCAGGCCGGCGATGCCGTACGCGACGCCCTTGGCGACGTAGCCGGCGATGCCGAGCCGGCGGGCGAGCTGGCGGGTCCGCGGGCTCATCTCACCGCTCCTGAGATGCTTCTCGAAGCGCTTGACCAGCCCGTAGATCACCAGGCCGACGCCGATCGCGGCGAGCACGAGCCCGGCCAGGCCGACCAGCCAGCGACCGCCGGAGGACTCCATCGCCCGGCCGGTCAGCGCCTCCTGCTGGTCGGCGCTGTTCGAGCCGGCGTCCCTGAAGACCTTGACGGCCGTCCAGGCGAAGTAGAGGTAGACGAGGGTCCGCCCGAGCGAGGCCAGCCGCTCCCAGACCCGCTCCTTGCCGCGCTCGGCGCGGTGCCCGACCGCTGCCTCCAGCGCCTGCCAGACCGCCATGGCGAACAGGCCGACCGCGATGGTGACGACGAGGAACTTGCCCAGCGGCTGGGCGGCGATGGTGCGCAGCGCACCGGACTGGTCGCCGTCGTCGGCGGGCTTCCCGAACGCGATCTGCAACGCCAGCCAGGCGAACAGGAGGTGCACGATGCCGTAGCCGATGAAACCGGCCCGGGCCAACAGTTCGAGCCACCGGCTGTTCGCCGTACGGGAGGCGGTGGCTTCGGCGTTCCAGGTGAGTGACATGGCGCCACAATCTCCGAATGCGAAGATCCCCAAACGTCGGCCACCGCCGCCCCGGGCGGGTCAGTTGCCGGGGTTCCTCGCCACCCGGATCTTGACCTCCTGGTCGGTGACGCTGTCCAGCGTCACGGAGAAGCCGCCGACCTCGGTGGCCTGCTGGCCGGTGGTCAGTGACAGCTGCTCGCCGGCCACCTCGACGGTCACCTGGTCGCCCTGCGCGCCGACCAGCTTGGCCTCCACGCCGAGGATGGTGGCGCTGGCCTCGACGCCACGGTCGAAGGTGACCGTGCAGGCGTCCAGGCCGCAGTCGGTGGAGGCGCCCTCGGAGCTGCAACCGGCCAGCAGGGCGACGCCGAGCGCCAGGCCGGCCAGCAGGCCGGCAGCCCGGCGGGTGGGGGTCAGCGGGGAGTACACGCGTCGGTTCGTCACGCGGCCAAGGGTACGAGACGACCGCGACCCCGGCATTATGATGATCATCCGCCCAGGTGGCGGCGCCGGTGGCGGCCGGGGCGGCTAGGGTCCCGGCATGCCGTTCGACATCGCCCGCACCCGCGCCGCCTACCCCGCCCTGGCCGAGGGCTTCGTCCACCTCGACGGGGCCGGGGGCACCCAGACCGCCGGGCCCGTGGTCGACGCGGTCGCCGACGCGATGCGCGCGGCGGTGGGCAACCGCAGCGCCGCGTTCCCGCCCGGCCGGCGGTCGCTGGAGATGGTGGCCGCCGCCCGCGTGGCGGTGGCCGACCTGCTCGGCGCGGAAGCCGACGGGGTGGTGCTGGGCCCGAGCGCGACGGCGCTGACGTACACCCTGGCCCGGACCCTGGGCGCGGGCTGGCGGCCGGGCGACGAGGTGGTGGTCTCCCGGCTCGACCACGACGCGAACGTCCGCCCCTGGGTGCAGGCCGCCGAGGCGGCCGGCGCGACGGTGCGCTGGGCCGAGTTCGACCGGGTCACCGGGGAGCTGCCGGCCGGGCAGTACGCGGACCTGGTCGGCGAGCGGACGCGGCTGGTCGCCGTGACCGCCGGCAGCAACGCGATCGGCACCGTCCCCGACGTGGCGGCGATCGCCAAGACCGCGCACGCGGCCGGCGCGCTGGTCTGCGTCGACGGGGTGCACTCGGTGCCGCACGGCCCCACCGACCTCGCCGCGCTGGGCGCCGACTTCCTGGTCACCAGCGCCTACAAGTGGTCGGGGCCGCACCTGGCCGCGGTGGTGGCCGAGCCGGCCGCCTGGGAGCGACTGCGTCCGGCGAAGCTGCGGCCCTCCTCCGACGCCGTGCCGGACCGCTTCGAGTACGGCACGCCGAGCTTCCCGCTGCTGGCCGGGGTCGCCGCCGCGGTGGACCACCTGGCCGGGCTGGATCCGGCGGCCACCGGCAGCCGCCGGGAGCGGCTGCGGGCCGGGCTGACCGCCGCGCAGGCGTACGAGGAGTCGCTGCTGGACCGGCTGCTCGGCGGGCTGGCCGGGCTGCCCGGCGTCCGGGTGCTCGGCTCCCCCGCCCGGCGCTGCCCGACGGTGTCGTTCCGGCTGGCCGGGCTCTCCCCGCAGCGCACCCAGGAGGAGCTGGGCGCGGCCGGGTTCTGCCTCTCCGCGGGCGACTACTACGCCTACGAGTACTTCCAGGCGACGGGGCTGCGGGACAGCGGCGGGGCGGTGCGCGCCAGCATCTACCACTACAACACGGCCGACGAGGTGGACCGGTTGCTCGCCGAACTGGACCGGCTCGCCGGTGGCGGGGGCAGAATGGCCGGGTGAGCACCCTGGTCGAGGACAACCCCGCCAAGCACCGGTTCGAGATCCTGGTCGACGACGCGCTGGCCGGGTTCACCGCGTACCTGCCGCGCGGCGAGGTGCTGGTCTTCACCCACACCGAGGTGGACCCGAAGTTCCAGAACATGGGCGTCGGCGCGACGTTGGTCCGGGACACCCTCGACCAGCTCCGCGAGCGCGGCACGCGGGTGGTGCCCCGCTGCCCGTTCATGGCCGCCTTCATCGACCGCCACCCCGAGTACGCCGACCTGGTCGTCCCCGAGGCGTAGCGGGGGCGACCCGGCGGTCGGCGCCGTCGGCGGGACGGGCGGGTCAGCGACCGGTCAGCAGCTCGGCGGCGGCGCGGGCGGCGGCCCGGGTGGCGCCGTGGGTGGCGACGTGAACGGCACCGGTGACCGCCTCGGGCACGCCCAGCTCGACCACGACCGCGTCCGGGCGGGCGGCCAGCGCGCGGCCCACCGCCGCCCGCACCCAGTCGTGCCGGTGCAGGTCGCGCACCACCAGCACCACGCACCGGCCGGCCGCACCGGCGGTCGGGTCGGCGGGCACGTCGGCCTCGGCGTACCGGGCGGTGGTGGTGCCGGCGAGCAGGTCGGCGAGCGGGGCGGCCAGGCCCCACGGCGTCTCCGGGCCGATCGCGATGTTGCGCGGCGGCTCGAACTCCACCACGTGCGCGGGGCCGGCCAGCGGCAGCGCGCCGACGCCGGCGGGCGCGGTGGTGACCCGCAGCGCCCGCCGGGCGGCGGCCAGCCCGACGGCCGAGCCCTCGGCGGAGGGGCGGGGCCGGGGCGGCCGCTCGGCGCGCGCGGTCACCGTCCAGGCGGCGAGCTGGCCGACCCGCTTGGCCGCCTCGGCGAGGCGTTCCTCCGGCAGGTCGCCGGCGACGACGGCGGCGACGATGGCGTCCCGCAGCAGCCGCGCCGACTCCTCGTCGGCCCGCTCGCCGCCGATGCAGATCGCGTCGGCCCCGGCCGCGAGGGCACGCACCGTCGCGCCGGCGAAGCCGTACCGGCCGGCGACGGCCCGCATCTCCACCGCGTCCGTGACCACGACGCCGGAGAAGCCCAGCTCGTCGCGGAGCAGCCCGCCCAGGATCCGGCCGCTGAGGGTGGCCGGCAGCTCCGGGTCCAGCGCTGGCACCAGCAGGTGGCCGGTCATCACCGCCTGCACGCCGGCGGCCACGGCGGCCCGGAACGGGGCCAGCTCGACGGCGTCGAGGCGGGCCCGGTCGGCCGCGATCCGGGGCAGGGCGTGGTGCGAGTCGACCCGCGTGTCCCCGTGCCCGGGGAAGTGCTTGGCGCAGGCGGCGACCCCGCCGGCCTGGAGGCCGCGCACCCAGGCGGCGGTGTGCCGGGCGACCAGCGCCGGCTCCGCGCCGAAGGAGCGGACGCCGATCACCGGGTTGGCCGGGTTGGAGTTGACGTCGGCGTCCGGCGCGTAGTCCAGGGTGATCCCGAGCGCGGCGAGGTCGGCGGCGAGGTCCCGGGCGACCTGCTCGGTCAGCGCCGGGTCGTCCACCGCGCCGAGGGCGAAGTTGCCGGGCCGGGAGCTGCCCCGGGCGGACTCGATCCGGGTCACGTCGCCGGCCTCCTCGTCGATGGCGACGACGACGTCGGGGCGCTCGGCGCGCAGGGTGGCGGTCAGCGCGGCCACCTGCTCCGGGTCGACCACGTTGCGGGCGAAGAGCACGACCGAGCCGAGCCCCTCGCCGAGCCAGCGGCAGATCCAGGGCGGCGGGGTGGTGCCGACGAATCCGGGCTGCAGGACGGCGGCGGCCAGGGCCGCCAGGCTTCCGGCGCTCACGCCAGCACCTCGGCCCGCCCGGCGCGGGGCACCACCACTTCGGCCCGCCCGGCGCGGGGCGCCACCTGCCGGTGTCCCGGCGTCCGGCCGGCGCGCCCGCTCACGCCGGCCCGCCCGCGTGGTGTCTGATGGTTCGCTCGCTCATGCGGTCGTCGTACCCCCGTCTTCTCCGCGCCCCGGCGGCCCGCCACCGGCGGCGGTGCTGCCATGGTCACATCGCCCGACCGAATAGTCAATAAACTTTACAGTTGCCGTCGGCCGCGGAGCTGGGGACAGTTCGGGGATGGATCCCCTGCTGCTGGCCGACGCGACGAGCCCGGCCGACGTCCCCGGCGTACGCCTGCTCGGCCTGGTGGTCGGCGGCCTGCTGCTGCTCGCCGCGATCCGCGCGATGTTCCGGCGCTGATCCCCGCCCGCGCGGCCCGGCCGGTTCCGACGGCGGCCACCGGGGTACCGCCTGCCTCGTTGGACCCGGTACGACACGGCGAGGGGGAAACATGAGGATCGGCTACTTTCTGTCCACAGAGGAGTACGTGCCGGCGGAGCTGCTCGAACAGGCGCGCGCCGCGGAGCGGGCCGGCTTCGAGGCGCTCTGGATCTCCGACCACTACCACCCGTGGACGGACGCGCAGGGGCAGAGCCCCTTCGTCTGGTCGGTGATCGGCGCGCTCAGCCAGGTCTGCCGACTCCCGGTCACCACCGCCGTCACCTGCCCGACGGTGCGCGTCCATCCGGCGATCGTCGCCCAGGCGGCGGCCACCAGCGCGGTCATGCACTCCGGCCGGTTCGTGCTCGGGGTGGGCAGCGGCGAGGCGCTCAACGAGCACATCCTCGGCGACGTCTGGCCGCAGACCGACGTCCGACTGGAGATGCTGGAGGAGGCCGTCGCGGTGATCCGCGAACTCTGGCGGGGCGGCTTCGTCAACCACCACGGCCGGCACTACACCGTCGAGCACGCCCGGATCTACACGCTGCCGGACACTCCCCCGCCGATCTACGTGTCGGGCTTCGGCCCGAAGGCCGTCGACCTGGCGGCCCGGATCGGCGACGGTTTCGTCAACACGTCCCCCGACGCCGATCTGGTCCGGCGGTTCCGCGCGGGCGGCGGCGACAAGCCGTGCCAGGCCGGCTTCAAGGCGGCGTACGCGCAGACCGAGGAGGAGGGGATGCGGATCGCGTACGAGCGTTGGCCGAACGCCGGGGTGCCGGGCGAACTGTCCCAGGTGCTGCCCTCGCCGCGGCACTTCGAGCAGGCCGCGGAGCTGGTCCGGCCGGAGATGATGAAGGACGCGTTCGTCTGCGGGCGGGACGCCGACGCGCACCTGGCCAAGATCGACGAGTACGCCAAGGCCGGCTTCGACGAGGTCTACGTCGCCAACACGGGGCCGAACTGGCAGGGCATGCTCGACCTCTACCAGCGCGAGGTGTTCCCGCGCCTGCGCTGAGCGGTGTTTCCCCGGCGGCGCGACAGGTGCCCCGGCCCGGCTCAGTCGGGCGCCGGGGCGATGCCGCGTAGCAGGGTGACGACCAGGTCGTCGACGGTCCGCGCGGGCAGCTCGGCCGGGGCCGGGGCGGCCGGGTCGAGCAGGTGGCCGAGCACCAGGTCGTGACAGACCCCGACGACCAGGGCCGCGACGGCGTCGGGCCGGGCGTCCGGGGCCACCCGGCCGAGCCGCTGCTCCGCCCGCAGGTAGTCGGCCAGCTCGGCGCGCACCCAGCCACCCGCGACGGGACCGGGCAGCTCCGCGAAGCGGGCGAGCACCCGGGGCTGGTGCAGCAGCCCGGTGAAGGCCGGCAGGACCGCCGCGTGCAGCGCGAGGGCCCGGGTGAGGTGCGCGCGCAGGTTCGCCCCGACGGTCCCGGTGCCCGGCTCCGGCGCCGGCCCGCCCGCCCGCTCCTCGGCGGCGCGGACGTGGGCGTGCAGCGCGTGCGCGAGCAACTCCTCCTTGTCGGCGAAGTGGTTGTAGAGCACGCCGTCGGCCACGCCGGCGGCCCGGGCGATGTCGCGCACGGTCAACCCGGCCACGCCACGGTCGGCGATCAGCCGCTCCGCCGTGGCGATCAGGTGATCGCGCAGACTCCGGTCGCCGCCCCGCAGGGCCGCCGCTGTCCTGGGTGACATCACCCGAATCGTAGAGACGTCGCCGAAGGCCGGCCGACCGCCCCGGTCAGCCGGGGCGGCGGGCGGTGACCAGCCAGGCGGTGCCGCGCAGGCGTACCGCGTCGGGCTGCTCGTACCGGCGCAGCGCCTCGGTCAGCGCGGCGGTGGCCCGGTCGACGGTCGACCGGTCCACGCGGTCGAACTGGTGGCGGATCGGCCCCCAGCCGGCCAGGAAGGCCGCGGCATCGGCGGCGTCCCGTCCCCAGACCTGGGGCGCCTCGACGGCAGCGCAGTCGACGTCGGTGAAGCCGGCCGCGGTGAGCACCCGGTCGACCACCGCCGGGTCGGCCAGCGACAGCGGCTCGGCCACTCCCGTCCCGTCCCCGTCCGGCGGGGGCAGGTGGGCGGCGAGGGCGGCGAGCACCTGGCCGAGGTCACGTCGGCGGATGTCGTCCATGCAGAGGAAGGCGAGGCGACCGCCGGGCCGCAGCGCGCGGCCGAGGTTGGCGAAGGCGGCCACCCGGTCGGCGAAGAACATCACCCCGAAGCGGCTCAGCGCCACATCGAACGCCCCTGGCGGGAACGGGTGGACCTGCGCGTCGGCCTGGTGGAACCGGACGTTGTCCACCCGCTCGGCGACGGCCCGGTCCCGGGCCCGCTCCAGCATGGGGGCGGAGAGGTCGACGCCGAGCGCCTCGCCGGTGCCCGCCCGCCCGGCCGCCAGCCGGGTGAGCTGGCCGTTGCCGCAGCCGACGTCGAGGACCCGGTCACCGGGGCGTACGGCCGCCAGCAGGGCCTCGTTGAACCCGCTGTTCACCGCGTCGTAGCGGTCGTGGTGCGCGGCCCAGTGCCGCCCCTCGTAGCCGTTCCACGCCTGCGCCTGCTGCTCGTTGACGATCATCGACCCGCCTTCGGAACGTAATGAACAGTCGTTCATGAACGAGTGTTCATAGTGGCTGGCGGATGTCCCGGCTGTCAACGGAGCCGGCCGTCGGGGATCGTCCGCGCCACCCACCCCGCGGCGGTTTCGCCGCTGATCACGGCGGGTACCTCCGGCCCTCGATGAAACTGTCCACGCACTCGACGACCCTGCGCCGCGCGGCCAAGAGCCTCTTCGGCTGGACGGCGCTGCGGCCCCACCAACTGGCCGCCATGCGGGCGGTGATGAAGCGCCGCGACGCCCTGGTGGTACTGCCCACCGGTGCCGGCAAGTCGGCGATCTACCAGATCCCGGCCAGCCTGATCCCCGGCCCGACCGTGGTGATCTCCCCACTGCTCGCCCTCCAGCAGGACCAGATCGCGGCCCTCAACGAGCGGCAGCGGCCGGAGCTGCGCGCGGTGCGGATCAGTTCCGCCGAGTCGCCCGCCCAGCAGGCCGAGGCGATCGCCGAGATCCGCGACGGGCGGGCGGAGTTCCTCTTCATCACCCCGGAGCAGCTCGCCAACCCCGACCGGACGGCCGAGGTGAGGTCGCTGAGGCCGGCGCTGGTGGCGATCGACGAGGCGCACTGCATCTCCGCGTGGGGGCACGACTTCCGCCCGGACTACCTGGCACTCGGCCACCTCGTCGAGGGCATCGGCCGGCCGCCGGTGGTGGCGCTGACGGCGACCGCCTCACCGCCCGTACGCGACGACATCGTCGCCCGGCTCCGGCTGCGCGAGCCCGAGGTGGTGGTCTCCGGGCTGGACCGGCCGAACCTGTTCCTCGAGGTCGCCCACTGCCCGACGGAGGACTACCGGTGGCGGCGGCTGCTCGCCCTGCTGCGCGACGACACCCGGCCCGGCATCGTGTACGTGCCCACCCGGCGCTCCGCGGAGGAGTTGGCGGCCCGGCTCACCGACGCCGGGTTCCCGGCGCAGTACTACCACGGCGGCATGGCGGCCGGCGCCCGCGCCGAACTGCACGAGGCGTTCCTCGCCGACCAGGTGCCGATCATGGTGGCCACCTCGGCGTTCGGGATGGGCATCGACAAGCCCACCATCGCCTGGGTGGTCCACATGGCGCTGCCCGACTCGCCGGACAGCTACTTCCAGGAGATCGGGCGGGCCGGCCGGGACGGCGCGCCGGCGCGGGTGCTGCTGCTCTGGCAGGCCGAGGACGTCGGGCTGCAACGGTTCTTCAGCGGCGGGCTGCCGGACGAGACGGAACTGCGCGACCTGTCCGCGCTGCTGCGCAAGCAGGCGCGCACCAAAAAGGAGCTGCGCGAGGTCACCGGCCTGGGCCCGCGCAAGCTCGGCCAGTACCTCGCCCTGCTGGAGCAGGTCGGCGCGGCCGAGACGCGGGCGAGGCAGCGCGTCGGCGCGCCCCGCTACTCCCCCACGCCCGTGGACGCCGCCGCGGCGGCCCTGGCCGAGGCGGAGCGGCAACAGAGCGTGACCCGGTCGCGCACCGACATGATGCGGGCCTTCGCCGAGACCACCGCCTGCCGGGGGCAGACGCTGCTGGCCTACTTCGGCGAGCAGATGACCAAGGTCTGCGGGCACTGCGACAACTGCCACGCCGGCACCAGCACCGCCGACGACGGCGCGGTCGGCCCGTTCCCGGTGCACAGCCAGGTCCGGCACCCGGAGTGGGGCCCCGGCCTGGTGCTGAGCTACGAGGAGGACCGGATGACGGTTCTCTTCGACGAGGTGGGGTACAAGACGCTGTCCGTCAGCGTGGTGTCCGAACAGGGCCTGCTGACCCTCGACTAGCCTGAGCCGGGCACCGCTGGCGGGGCCGTGGACGACGAGCGATTCAGTGCGGGAAGGGGCGTTGCCGTGATCGAGCAGCCGGCGTACACCGGGTTCGGTTTCTCCGACGAGGACTGGGGGCTGCTGGTCGGCCTGCCACAGTCGGTGGTGGCCGCGGCGAGCGCCGCCGAGTCCGACGGCACCAGGCGCACCATGGCGGAGAACGCGGCCGGGCTGGAGACCATCTCCGCCGGCCGGGAGTCGGCCAGCCCGCTGGTCGCCGCCGTCGCCGGGGAGGTCGTCTCCCGGGTGGGCGACCCCGAGGCCGGCGAGGAGCTGCCGGTCATCGCGCCGTCCGACCCGCGGGCCTACCTGGAGGACGTGCTGGGCCGGGCCAAGGAGGCGGCGGCGCTGCTGGCCGCCAAGGTGGACGAGGGCGAGGCCGGGGCGTACAAGCACTGGCTGGTGGACATCGCCGAGCAGGTGGTGGGCGCGGCGTCCAGCGGCGGCATCCTCGGCCTCGGCGGGGACGTGGTCAGCGACTCGGAGCGGCGCTTCCGCGACCGGCTCGCCCAGGTGCTCAACGACTGACACGTCGGCGACGGCGGCGCCGGACGAGGTCCGGTGCCGCCGTCGCCCGGTCCGGGTGGCCGCCGACGCGCGTCCGGCGCGAGCGGCCGGGCCGGACGCGTCGCCGGGTCGACGCGCGGCGGGATCCGCGCGGCGCTCAGGCGACCCGGCGGCGGAACAGCACCACGCTCGCCAGCACGGCGACGAGCAGGATTCCGAGGCACCAGGCCACGGCCCGGGCCGGAGCCGTACCCGTCGGGGTGTCCAGCAGCAGGGCCCGCAGCGTCTCGATGACGGGTGTGACCGGCTGGTTGTCGGCGAAGCCGCGCAGCCAGCTCGGCATGGTCTCCACCGGCACGAACGCGCTGCTCGGGTAGGGCAGGAACATCACCAGGAAGGTGAAGCCGCCGGCCGCCTCCGGGGTGCGGGCCAGCAGGCCGAACGCGGCCGAGAGCCACGACACGGCGAGCAGGAAGAGCAGCAGCACCCCGAAGGCGGCCAGCCAGCGCAGCGGCGCGACGGTCGGGCGGAAGCCGATGGCGACGGCGACGGCGAGCACCAGCACGGTGGAGACGGTGTTGCGGACGATGCTGGCCACGACGTGCCCGCCGAGGATCGCGGCGGCGCTGACGTCCATCGTGCGGAACCGCTCGATCACCCCTTCGGTCAGGTCGGTGGTCACGCTGACGGCCGTGCCCGCCGCCCCGAAGCCGGCGCAGAGCAGCAGCACGCCGGGGACGACGTAGGTGACGTACCGGGTGCCGGTGTCGATCGCGCCGCCGAACAGGTAGACGAAGAGCAGCATCAGGATCACGGGCAGCAGCAGCGAGGTCAGCAGCGCGTCGACGTTGCGCCGGGACAGCCGCAGGCAGCGCGCCGCCATCACGAGCGCCTCGCCGGCGCGGGAGGGCCGCAGGGTCAGCTCAGACACGGGCCACCTCCCGCGCGGCCGTCACCGGGTCGTCGGTGAGGGTGAGGAAGACGTCGTCCAGGGTGGCCTCGCGGACGGTGAACCGGGCGAGGCCCTGCCCGTCCGGGTCGACCTCGTCGAGCAGGTGCCGGACGTGCGGCGCGCCCCCGTCGGTCGCCACCGCCAACTCCAGCCGGGCCGGGTCGCGGTGCGTGACCCGGTCGCCGAGGCGGCGCTCCGCCGCGGCGAAGCTCGGCGCGTCGCGCAGCGTCAACTCCAGGCGGTGGGCGCCGAAGCGGCGCTTGAGGTCGCCCGCGCTGCCCTCGGCGGCGAGCCGGCCGCCGTGCAGCACCGCGATCCGGTCCGCCAGCCGGTCGGCCTCCTCCAGGTACTGGGTGGTGAGCAGCACCGTCACCCCCGCCCCGGCCAGCTCGGCCACCACCTCCCACAGCCCCTGCCGGCTGCGCGGGTCGAGGCCGGTGGTGGGCTCGTCGAGGAAGATCACGGACGGCTCGCCGACCAGGCTGGCCGCGAGGTCGAGGCGGCGGCGCATGCCGCCGGAGTAGGTCGCCACCCGCCGTCCGGCGGCGGCGACCAGGTCGAAGCGCTCCGTCAGGTCGGCGGCCCGGCGCCGGGCGGCGGCGGGGGACAGCCCGGCCAGCCGGGCCATCATGTGCAGGTTCTCCGTGCCGGTCTGCTGGTCGTCGAGCGCCGCGTGCTGGCCGGCGAGGCTGATCGTCCGCCGCACCCGGCGCCGGTCGCGCACCACGTCGTGACCGTCCACCCGGGCCACGCCCCCGTCGGGGGTGGCGAGCGTGGCCAGGATCCGGACGGTCGTGGTCTTCCCGGCCCCGTTCGGGCCGAGCAGGGCGTACACGCTGCCCCGGGCGACCCGCATGGTCAGGCCGTCGAGCACGGTGACCCCGCCGTACGACTTGCACAGGTCGATCGTCTCCACCGCCTCAGGTGCTGCTGCTCCCATCGCCACTCACCCTCCGCATTCCGCGTACGTCGTACGCTATTCTGCGTAGAAGATACGCAGAAGCTAGGATGGCGGTCAAGCCGGATCGGGAGGTGAGGGTGAGCGACGCCGACGTCGAGCTGCCCGAGAGTGTGGAGATCGCCTGGGGCCTGCGCGAACGCCCCGGAAAGGGGCCCAAGCGCAGCCTCAGCCTGGAGCAGGTGGTGGCCGCCGGCATCCGGGTGGCCGAAGCCGAGGGACTGCCGGCGGTGTCGATGAGCCGCGTCGCCGGCGAGCTGGGCGTGGGCACCATGTCGCTCTACCGTTACGTCTCCGCCAAGAGCGACCTGCTGGAGCTGATGGCCGACGCCGCGTACGGCGATCCGCCGCCACCGCGCGGCGCGGACGAGGGGTGGCGGCCGGCGCTGGCCCGCTGGGCGCTGGGCAACGCGACAGCGATCCACCGCCACCCGTGGACCCGGCACGTCCCGGTCGGCGGCCCGCCGATGGGCCCCAACCAGGTGCGCTGGATGGAACAGGGGCTGGACACCCTGCGCGGCACCGGCCTGCGCGCCGCCGAGCGACTCTCGACGATCCTGCTGGTCAGCGGGTACGCCCGGCACTGGGCCACCCTGACGGCGGACATCACCGAGGCGGCGGCGCGGACCAGGATCAGCCCGGAGGAGGCCGGCGCACGCTACTGGCAGCAGCTCGCCCGGCTGACCCGGCACGGCCCGTACCCGGCGATCCGCGCGCTGCTGGCCGACGGCGTCGCCGCCGAGGGCGACGACGCGGAGGAGTTCGACGCGGAGTGGCAGTTCGGCCTCGACCGGGTGCTCGACGGCGTCGAGGTGCTGGTCCGCAGCCGCTCGGCGGCGGACTGAACGCGAACCCTCCCTGGCCGCCACCGGCCGCGTCGCCCACAATGGCCACCGGACGGAGCGCGAGGGACGGGGGCGGGGATGCTGCGGCGGACCACCATCGACACGGAACAGGTTCCGGCAGCCGACCGCTTCGGGATGTGGCTCGACATGGTGGCCCGGACGGCGACGCCGCTGCGGATCCGGACGGAGCACGCGCGCGACTTCGCCGCCCGAGCCGAGATCATCGAGCTCGGCCCGATCCAGGTCGTCAACTACCGGTACCCGTCGCTGGACTGCGTCCGGACGCCGAAGCTGGTGCGCCAGTCGGATCCGGAGGTCTACATGCTGGCGCTGACCGTCAACGGCGACGGCGTGGTCAGCCAGGCCGGCCGGAGCAGCGTGCTGGGGCCCGACGAGTTCACCTTCTACCACGCCTCGCGCCCGCACGGCGTCCGGCACCTCGGCGACGACCGGGGCCAGGAGGCGGCCCGGTCGGTGGTGGCGCTCATCCCGCACGGCGCGCTGCCGCTGCCGCCGGACCGGCTGGCTCCCCTGCTCGGCGGCCGGATGTCGGGCACCGAGGGGATCGGCGCGCTGCTGGCGCAGTTCCTCGTCCAGGTCGCCAACCATCCCGAGCAGTACCATGCCGCCGACGCCGCCCGGCTCGGCACCGTCGCGCTGGACCTCGCGTCCACCATGCTCGGTCGGCACCTGGTGGCCGAGGACGCCGTGCCCACCGAGGTACGCCGGCGCGCGCTGGTCGCCCAGGTCCAGGGCTACATCCAACGGCACCTGGGCGACGCGACGCTGAGCCCCCAGGTGGTGGCGGACGCCCACCACATCTCGCTGCGCAGCCTGCACCGGCTCTTCGAGGCCGAGGAGTCGACGGTCGCGTCGTACATCCGGGACCTGCGACTGGCGCGGTGCCGGCACGACCTGGCCGACCCGGGCCTGCGCAACCATCCGATCCAGACGATCGCGACACGCTGGGGTTTTCCCGACAAGGCGCACTTCAGCCGGGTCTTCCGGGCGGCCCACGGCATGACGCCGCAATCCTGGCGCGCCAGTCAGGCGGAGCCGGCACGGAAAGTCAACTCGACGGCGTCCACGGTCAACCCGGTCGGGGCAGACTGACATCCGAGGCGGCCGATCCCCTCCCGCCGATGGCGACAGCGGGATCGGGGCGCCAACGGGGGCCGTGGCGAGGCGCCCGCCGTCCATGGAGGCGGCGGGCGGCCGCCCGGTGACCACCCGGACTTGTCCTGGACCCCGGCCCCGTCGCCCACTCCCCCAGGACCGACGGCGGGGCCGGTCAGGCCTCCTCCAGCAGTTCCAGGACGATCTGCTCGGCCCTCTCCCGGGGCGTCCGCCCGTCGACCGGGGCCACCACACCGTCGTGGTAGAGGTCGACCACACGCGGGTCGACGTAGGACGTACGTGCCACGGTCGGGGTGTTGCCGAGCAACTCCGCGACGTTCCGCATCACCCCCGCGACCGCCCTCCTGCGGGCGGTGACCGAACGCTGCGCCCCCGCCGTCGCCAGCGCGGTGGCGGCCAGCACGGTGGCGTGCCAGGTCCGGAAGTCCTTCGCGGTCATCTCCCCGCCGCTGGCGTCGCGCAGGTACTCGTTGACCTCGTCGCTGCGCACGTCGCGCCAGTCCCGGCCGTCCCAGTAGCCGAACAGCCGGTCGGCCGCCCGCCGCCGGCGCCGCAGGTTGGTCAGCACCCGGCACAACTCCGGGTCCTCGATCCGGCGCACCTGCTCGACGCCGCCCTTGGCGGGAAACTCGAACACCACGCAGCCGCCCCGGGACCGGGCGTGCTCCGGCCGCAGGGTCGACACCCCGAAGGTCGGGTCGTCGCCGGCCGCGTACTGGTCGCTGCCGACCCGGAACATGCCCATGTCCAGCAGCCGGGTGACCGTCGCCAGCACCCGGTCGCGGTTCAGCCCCCGGCCGGAGAGGTCCTGCCCGACCCGCTCGCGCAGCACCGGCAGCCGGCGGGCCACCTCCAGCACGTGGTCGAACTTCGCCTCGTCCCGCTTCTGCCGCCACGTCGGGTGGTAGAGGTACTGCTTGCGTCCCGCCGCGTCCACGCCGGTGGCCTGGATGTGCCCGTTCGGGTGCGGGCAGATCCACACGTCCCGCCAGGCCGGCGGGATCACCAGCTCCCGCAGCCGGCCCAGCGCGTCCGGGTCGCGGACCGGCTCGCCGGCCGGGTCGAGGAAGAGCCACCCCTTGCCGCGCCGGCGACGCCCGTACCCCGGCCTGCCCGGATCACTACGCCGCAACCGCACCGGAAACCCGCACCGCCCGTTCCGCCTCGTCCACGGCGGCCACCACCTCGTCGACACCCACGGCCGCCAACGTCGGATGCGTTCCTACCCCGTCCCACCTCGGCCAATCCCGTCCGCCGGCCCACAGCACCCGGTGCCGGGGGCGGTCCGGCGGCGGCCCCCACAGTGCCGGCGGGACCGGGCCGAAGAGCACCACGGAGGCGGTGCCGTAGCCGGTCGCCAGGTGCGCCACGCCGGTGTCCCCGCAGACCACCAGCCGGGCGTACGCGACCAGGGCCGCCAGCCCGGCCAGGCCCGTCCGGCCGGCCAGCACCGCCGTGCCGGGCAGCCCCGCGTCGTACGCGACCCGCTCGGCGAGCGCCCGCTCGTCGGCGCTGCCGGTCAGCACCACCCGGTGCCCCCGGCGGGTCAGCTCCCGGGCGAGCGCGGCGAACCGCTCCGCCGGCCAGCGCTTGGCCATGACCTTGGTCCCGGGGTGCAGCACGGTTGCCCCGGTCGGGGCGTCCCCCGCCGGCGGCCGGCGCAGCCCGAGGTCGGCCGGGTCCGCCGCCGTCCCGTACCAGCGCAACAGCCGGCACCAGCGGCGCACCTCGTGCTCGTCGTCGGCCCAGTCGGGGCCGTCGTGGTGGCCGGCGGCGGGGTTGGCGAAGGCGAGCAGCCGGCCGGGCCGGGTCTCGGCGAGCATGCGGTGGGACTCGGGGCCGCGGCCGTGCAGGTTGACGGCGAGGCGGGGCCTTCGCACGGCGGGGTCGAGGCGGCCGAGGCCGTCGGCGGGCACCAGGCGGTCGACGCCGCCGACGAGGTCGACCAGCGGGGCCAGCCAGGCGGGCGCGGCGAGCGCGAGTTCCTCGTCGGGGTGGGCGGCGCGCAGGGCGCGCAGGGCGGGGACGGCGGTGGCGAGGTCGCCGACGCCGAGGGCGCGCAGGGCGAGGATCACGGGTAGGAGGTTTCCTGTTCGGCGCAGACGACCATCTCGCGGACGGCGCAGCCGGGGGGCTGGGTGAGGGCGAACATGACGGCGGCGGCGGTGTCGGCGGGATCGTTGAGGTTGGCGTCGGGGCCCGGCCGGTACTGGGGGTCGCGGTCGTCGAAGAAGGCGGTGCGCATGCCGCCGGGGATGAGCAGGGTGACGTTGACGGTGCCGGCGAGTTCGGCGGCGAGGGCGCGGGTGAAGCCGACGACCCCGAACTTGGCCGCGCAGTAGGCGGTGGCGTCGCTGACCGCCTTCACCCCCAACGTCGAGGCGACCGTGACGATGCTGCCCCGGGAGCTCTCCAGGAACGGCAGGGCGGCCCGGACGACGGCCGCCGTGGCGAGCAGGTCCACGGTCACGACGCGGTCCCAGGTCTCGCCGGGGAGATCGGCCAGCCGGCCCGGCACGTCCACCCCCGCCGCGGTGACCACCGCGTCCAGCCCGCCGGAGCGCTCGGCGAGCTGCCGGGTGGCGGCCTCGGCGGCCCGCGTGTCGGCCAGGTCGCACTCCACCCACGGCACCCCGTCCGCCGGCGCGTGCCGGTCCAGCACCACGGGCCGGCCGCCGGCCCGGGCCACCGCCGCGACCACGGCGGCGCCGAGGCCACTCGACCCGCCGGTGACCAGCACCGTCTGCCCGGCCCCGGGCGGTGTGCCGCTCACCGGGTGCCCTCCGCCGTGCTCGGCCGCTGCGCCGACGCGCCCCCGGAACCGGGGCCGGGCGGCGGACAGGTCGGCGGCACGGTGTCGGTGAGCGGCGGCACGGCGGCGGGGCCGGCCGACCGGGCCGCGGCGATCAGCCCGGTGGTGGAGCGACCGTCCAGGTACGGCACCACCACGGTGTGCCCGCCCCAGCGGCGCAGCACGTCCGCCTCCGGCAGGGCGGGCTCGCCGCCGTCGCCGGCGTAGTCGCCGCCCTTGACCCAGACGTCCGGCCGCAGCCAGGACAGCGCCGCGTGCGGGGTGGACTCGTCGAAGATCATCACCGCGTCGACGCAGCTCAGCGCCGCGAGCAACCGGGCCCGGTCGCCCTGCGGGATCACCGGCCGGTCGGGGCCCTTCAGCCCGGACACGCTCGCGTCGGAGTTGAGGCAGACGACCAGGCAGTCGCCGAGCTGCCGGGCGGCCTGCAACGTCGCCACGTGCCCGGCGTGCAGCAGGTCGAAGCAGCCGCCGGTGGCGACCACCGTGCCGCCGGCCGCGCGTACCGCCGACACCACGGCGGCGGCCGCGGCCACGCCGACCCGCTCCCCGCCGGGGCTGGACACCGCCGGCGGCAGTGGACGCGCCGGCGGCAGCGCCGTCGCCACTCCCCCGCCCGCCACGTACGCCGACGCCTCCGCGACCGCCTCCTGCACCGCCTCGGAGACCAACGCGCCCCGCGCGAGGGCGAGGCTGGCGGTGGCGGCGAACCGGTCGCCGGCGCCGCAGGTGTCCCCCTCGGCGGTGGTCGGTGCGGAGACCACCAGCGGGGTCGAGCCGGCGTGGCAGAGCAGCGCGCCGTCCCCGCCCAGGGTCACCGCGACCGCGCCGGCCCGCCAGCGCTGCCGCAGCCCCTGCGCGTCCCGGGACGCGGTCGCCAGCCGGGTCGCGCCGGGCGGGGACTTGACCAGTTCCCGCACCTCGGACTCGTTCGGGGTGGCCAGGTGCACCCCCGGCACCGCCGCCGGTCCCCGCGGGTGGGGATCCCAGACCACCGGCGCCCGGGTCTCGGCGAGGGCCGCCCGCAGCGCGGGCTGCCGGGCCACCCCCCGGCCGTAGTCGCTGACCAGCACGGCGGAGGCCCGGGCGATCACCCGCAGCACCGCGTCGGAGGGCTCGCCCGGCGTGCCGGCGGCCCCGCCCCGGTCGTGTCGCAGCAGCACCCGGCCCCGGGCGCGCAGCCGGATCTTCTCCGGTGTGCCGCCGCGCAGGCCGAGGGCGTACACCTGCACCCCGGCGGCGTCGAGCAGCGAACTCAGCCGGGCCCCGCCGGCGTCGTCCGCCAACGCGGTCACCAGCACCACCTCCGCGCCCTGGGCGGCGGCGAAGACCGCCGCCAGTCCGGCGCCGCCGGGCCGGTCGACGTGGACGGTCTCGTCCAGCACCGGCACCGGCGAGTCCGGACAGAGCCGGTTCACCACTCCCTCGACGTCGCGGTCCAGCAGGGTGTCGCCGACCACCACCACGGGTCCCGTCACGCTTCCCCTCCTCATCACGCGTCGACCTGCTGACCTGCCCCACCGTCGAGCACCACCTCGACCCCGGTCCGCACGGGCGCCCCCGGCCCGGCGAGCGCCGTCGGCAGCGCCTGCTCCACGTACTCGCAGAGCAGGTGGCTGGTGACGAGGTGGAGTTCCTGGACGACCTGACTGTCGGGTGAGGGGACGGCGAGGGTGTCGTGGCAGAGGTCGGCGAGGGGGTTGGGGGCGGGCCCGGTGAGGGCCCAGCAGCGCAGGCCGGTGTCTCGGCCGGCCTGGGCGGCGGCGAGGAGGTTGGTGCTGGTGCCGCTGGTGGACAGCAGCAGGAGGATGTCGTCCGCGCGGCCGTGGGCGCGCACCTGGCGGGCGAAGACCTCGTCGTAGCCGTAGTCGTTGCCGATGGCGGTGAGGGCGGAGGTCTCGGCGTGCAGGGCGATGGCGGACAGCGGTCGGCGGTCGTCGCGGAGTTTGCCGACGAGTTCGGCGGTGAGGTGCTGGGCCTCGGCGGCACTGCCACCGTTGCCGGCCACCAGCAGCCGGCCGCCGTCGACCAGCCGGCGCGCCAGTGTCTCCCCCCACCCGGCCAGCAGCTCCTCGTACTGCCGGAACGGCAGCAGCGCCGCGGCCAGGTTCGCGAGGTGCGCGTCGAGCGGCGTCGGGGCCGCCGCCATCAGGCCACCACCCGGGTGGGCCGGCGCACCGCCGCCACGTCGCCGTAGACCTCGACCAGCCGCTCGGCGGTGGCCGCCCACGAGTACCGCCGCCGGGCCCGTTCCCGCGCCGCGGCCGCGTACGCGAAGCGGCGGATCCGGTCGTCGAGCAGCCGCTGGATCGCGGTGCCCAGCGCGCGCGGGTCCCGGGCCGGGACGAGGTCGCCGGTGACCCCCTCGACCACGGTGTCCTTGATGCCGCCCACGGCGGTGCCCACCACGGGCACCCCGCACGCCATCGCCTCCAGCGGGGTGAGCCCGAACGGCTCGTACCAGGGGGCGGCCACCAGGACGTCCGCCGAGCGGTACCAGCGCCCCATCTCCTCCCTCGGCACCGCGCCGACCAGCTTCACCCGGTCGGCCACCCCGCAGGTGCCGGCGAGGGCGCGCAGCCGGCGGGCGTACGGGTCGGTCTCCAGCAGGCCGGCGGGCGGCCCGCCGACCACCACGCACTCGGCCCCCGGGACGTACGCCATCGCCCGGACCACCGTCTGGAAGCCCTTCCGCTCGACCAGCCGGCCGACGGTGAGGATCCGCGGCCGGCCGTCCTCCTTGTCGGCGGTCGGGCCGAGCGGGGCGAACGTGCCCAGGTTGACCCCGGACGGGACGACCGTCATCCGGGACCGGGGCACGCCCATCCGGACCAGCTCGCCCACCTCGTCCTGGCACTGCGCGATCACCCGGTCGACCGAGCGGCCCAGCTCGCGCTCGTAGCCGATGCGGCGGGCGGGGCTGGTGTCCTGCACGCCCTGGTGCCGGCGCTTCACCACGCCCAGGGCGTGGTACGTCTGCACCACCGGCACCCCGGTCTGCCGGCTGGCGGCCAGCGCGGCGAGGCCGCTCATCCAGAAGTGCGCGTGGATCACCTCGGGCATCCAGTCCCCGCCCCGCCACCGGTCGACCAGCCACCGGCTGAACTCCTTCATGTGCGGCAGCAGCGCGTCCTTGGCGACCGGCTCGGCCGGCCCCGCCGGGACGTGCACGACGTCGTAGCCGTCGGCGCTGCGTACGGTCACGGGCAGGTCCACCGCGTCGCGGCGCGTGTAGACCCGCACGTCGTGTCCGGCGGCCGCGAGCGCGGCGGAGAGCTCGGCGACATGCGTGTTCTGACCGCCGGCGTCCTCGCCGCCCAGGATGGCGAGCGGGCTGGCGTGCTCCGAGATCATCGCGATGCGCATACTTCCTCCTCCAGCAGCCGGTCCCAGTCGGCGAGAAAACGGTCGAGGCCGTAGCGCTCCCGGGCGGCGGCGCGGGCCACGGCCCCCGCCCGGCGCGCCTCCGCCGGCTCCTCGACGAACCGGCGGGCGGCGTCCAGCAGCGTGTCGACCCGGGTGGACAGGGCTCCGGCGCCGGGCGGCACCGCCGTCACCGCCTCGGTGGTGGCCAGCGCGACGACCGGCATCCCGATCGACATCGCCTCGATCAGGCTCAGCCCGAGGGACGTCCACCGGCACAGGTGCAGGTACGCCCGCCGCCGCCCCAGCTCGGCGTGCATCCGGTGCTGGGGCACGTCGTCGTGGCTGGCCAGCCGGTCGGCCGGCAGGCCCAGGTGGTCGGCCAGCCCGGCGACCCGCATCCCGAAGACGTCCAGCGGGGCGATCTCGGCGAACCGGGGCAGCAGGTCGGTGCCGGTGACCCGCCCGCGGCGTACCGGCTCGTTGATCACCACCGCCAGCCGCTCCAGCTCGCCGGTGTACTCGGCGGTGGGCGGGACGATGCCGTGGTCGACCACGGTGGTGCGGGTGGCGCCGGTGTCCCAGAACAGCTCGTTGAATGCGGTGACGTGGGCGATGAGCAGGTCGTCCCGGTCGGCCATGGGGTGGCGGCTGTGGGGGACGTCGCCGTCCTTGGGGGTGTTGTGTTCGACGTAGACGGCGGGGATGTCCCGGCCGGGGCGGCGACCGAGCCACTCGGTGGCGAGGTCGAGTTCCTCGGGGCGTTGGAGGACGACGAGGTCCACGTCGGCGGTGCGCAGGTCGTCGGGGGTGACCTCGACCGCCGTGTCCGGCCAGGGATAGGTGCGGGCGCGGCCGAGACCGTAGGGGCCCCGGTCGGGCGTGACCGGCACGAGGTACCGGTGCTTGCCGTGCACGAACGAGGTGGTCCAGGAGCCGTGCACGTGCCACAGCAGGACGTTCATCGGCCGCTCCCGCCGGTGCTGGCCGCCGCCGGCACACGGTCTCCCACGCCGCCCCCGTCGGGCGCCGGCAGGCCCGCCGGGGCCACCCCGAGCAGCCGCAGCGCGTCGAGCACCTGCCCGGCCCCGACGCCGCTGAGGCAGGGATGCCCGGGCACGGGACACCGGGCGGCCCGGGTGTCCCGGCAGGGGGCCTCGGCGTCGCCGAGCCGTACGGTCGGCACCCGCCACGGCCCCCACTGCCCGAACGGGACGGTCGGGGCGAAGAGGCTGACGACCGGGACGCCGTGGGCGGCGGCGAGGTGGGCGGGGCCGGTGTTGCCCACCACCACCGCGCCGGCCCGGGCGACGGTGGCGGCCAGTTCGGCGAGCCCGGTCCGCCCGCCGAGGTCGACGGCGTCGTCGCCGGCCACCTGGGCGGTCAGCTCGCGCTCGCCGGGGCCACCGGTGACCACCACCCGGTAGCCGGCGCCGGTCAGGGTGCGGACGATCCGGGCGGCCAGCTCCGGCGGGCAGCCCCGGGCCTGCGCCGCCGAGCCGGGGTGCAGCACCACGTAGCCCGGCTCGCCGGCCTCGGGCGGGGGCTCCGGCGCCGGGCGCAACCGCAGGGCCGGTTCGTCGTCGTGGGCGAGGGTGTAGCCGGCGGCGGCGGCGAGGGAGAGGGCGCGCTCGGGTTCGGGTACGCCGGCCGGGACGCGGTGGCGCACGTCGAGCAGGGCGCCGGGGTAGTCGTCGCTGATCGCGCTGATCCGGTCGACCCCGGCCAGCCGGAGCAGCAGCGCCAGGGGCAGGGCGGACTGGTGGAAGCTGGTGAAGATGACCGCCTCGTCGGCGCCGACGGCGGCCAGCCGATCCGTCAACGCCGTCATGTCGGCCGGGTCGACCGGCTCCGGGGTGGGGTCGATCCAGGGCAGCGGGTGTTCGACGATCTCGTCGACGCCGGGCAGCAGTTCCGCGGCGGCCCGCCCCCGGGGCCCGCACAGCATCACCACCCGTCCGGCGGTGGCGGCGACGGCGCGGATGCCGGGGCCGGTGACCAGCACGTCCCCCGCGGAGTCCGACCGCACCACCAGCACCGTCCCGCCCCGCTCCCGCCGGCCGACCGGCGGAACGGTGCCGGTCCCGGTCCACCGGGCAGGTCGAATGCCGGCCCGGCCGGGGATGGCCGGGTCGAGGGCCGGCTGGCCGTAGGTGGCCGGGTCGAGGGCCGTCTGGCGGCGCAGGATCTCCGCCACCGCCGCCGGCAGGTCCGCCGCGACCTGCGGGGCGGCAGCCACCTCCTGGGGGCGGGTCACCGGCGTGGGCACGAGGATCCCCACCGCCCCCGCCGCCAACGCCGCCGTCATGTCCCGGCCGATGTCACCCACCAGCACACACCGCGACGGCACCGTGCCCAACTCCCGGGCCGCGGCGTGCACCAGCCCCGGCGCCGGCTTGCGGCACCCACACCCGTCACCGTCGTCGTGCGGACACACCACCCACGCGTCGAACCGCCCCAGCAGTTCCTCGACCCGGGCGTGCACCGCCCGCATCTGCGCCTCGCCGAAGCAGCCCCGCGCCAGGCCCGACTGGTTCGTCACCACCGCCAGCTTCAGGCCGGCGGCCCGCAACCGGTCCAGCGCCGCCCGCGCCCCCGGCATCGGCCGCACCTTCTCCGGGTCACCGTTGTACGGCACGTCCTCCACCAACGTGCCGTCCCGGTCCAGCAGCACCGCGTCGAACAGGACGGGCCCGGACGCGCCCCGGTCAGCGCCGGCACAAACCCGGGCTGACCTGCGCTGATCCGGCTCCACCTGGTCCTGTCGCACAGCCGGCGGGTTCCCGGCGCCCCGGGGAGTAAACGTCATCTTCAACGCGCCGCCGCGTCGCCCACGCCGGCGGCGTCGACACGCCGGCCCGGGGTGGCGTTACCCGTCGCCCCGGAGAAGCTAACCCGCGGGCGCTGTTAGGCCGGGCCGCGTCAGGGTATGGGGACGCAGTGGCGATTGTGGAGAAAGTGATCGAAGCTCGCCCGGAGCAGGTCTGGGCGGTGCTGGCCGACGGGTGGACCTACAGCGACTGGGTCGTCGGCACGGTGCACGTCCGGGACGTGGACGACGCCTGGCCCCGGGTGGGCACCCAACTGCACCACAAGGCCGGGCCGTGGCCGCTCTCCCTCCAGGACTCCTCGACGGTGCTCGCCTGCGAGCCGCCGCGCCGGCTCGTGATCCGCGCCGGGCTCTGGCCGGCGGGTGAGGCGAACGTGGTCTTCACCCTCGAACCGGTCGGCGACGGCACGACCCGGGTGCGCATCGGCGAGGACTTCGCCGCCGGCCCGCTGCGCTGGGTACGCAACAAGCTCAACGACCTCGTGCTGCACCAGCGCAACAGGGAGACGCTGACCCGGCTGACGGACATCGCCAAGCGGCAGAAGGCGGACGGATGACGCAGACCGTGGTGGTGACCGGGGCGAGTGCCGGCGTGGGACGCGCCGTCGCCCGCCGGTACGCCGAGCGCGGCGCCCGGCTCGCGCTGCTCGCCCGCGGCGAGGCCGGCCTGGCCGCCGCCGAGCGGGACTGCCGGGAACTGGGCGCCTCCGAGGTGCACGCCTACCGGGTCGACGTGGCCGACGCCGGCGCGGTGCAGCGGGCCGCCGACGACGTGGCGCACCGGTTCGGCGGGATCGACGTGTGGGTGAACAACGCGATGGTCTCGGTGTTCGCCCCGGCCTGGGAGATCCCCGCGCCGGAGTTCCGCCGGGTCACCGAGGTCAACTACCTCGGCACCGTGCACGGCACCCTCGCGGCGCTGCGCCACATGCGGGCGCGCGGACGGGGCGCGATCGTGCAGGTCGGCTCGGCGCTGGCCTACCGGGGGATCCCGCTGCAGTCGGCGTACTGCGCGAGCAAGCACGCCATCCAGGGCTTCAACGACTCGCTGCGGGCGGAGCTGCTGCACGACTGCCCGGGCGTGAGCCTGTCGATGGTGCAGCTCCCGGCGCTCAACACCCCGCAGTTCTCCTGGGTGCGCACGCGGCTGCCCCGGCATCCGCAGCCGGTGCCCCCGATCTTCGCGCCCGAGGTGGCCGCGAAGGCGATCGTCTGGGCGGCCGACCACGGGCCGCGCGAGCTGAACGTGGGCGGGCCGACCTGGCGGGCCCGGCTCGGCGACATCCTGGCGCCCGGCCTGCTCGACCGGAAGCTCGCCCGCGACGGCTACGACAGCCAGCAGACCGGGACGCCCATCGACCCGGATACCTGGCGGGACAACCTGGACCGCCCCGGCGACGACGAGCGGGACCGCGGCGTGGAGGGCGTCTTCACGGACCGGGCCCGCACCCGCTCGGCCGCCCTCTGGGTCGGTACGCACAAGCCGGCCGTCTCCGTCTCCGTCGCCCTCGCCGGCCTGGCCCTGGCCGGCACCGCCCTCACCCGCCGCCTCCGCTGATCCACGGACCACCACTCAGGCCCGTCCTCGCCCCGACCAGGGGGCGGATGACCGGCGGAACGGGGTGCCTTTTCGACCCGGATGTGGCAACTGGCTACGCTCTCAGGGAGCCCTGTCCGCCGACCGAGGATGTCCGACATGATCGAACCCGTGCAGTTGCCCGCGCCCTGGCGGGACGCACGCCTGACCGTCGTGGTTCCCACCTACAACGAGGCGGGCAACCTCCCGGTGCTGGTCGAGCGGCTCCTGGCCCTGCCGCTGCCGGGCCTGAAGATCCTCGTCGCCGACGACAACTCCCCCGACGGCACGGGCGAGGTGGCGGACAAGCTGGCCATCGAGCACCCCGACCGGATCGAGGTCGTGCACCGCGCCGGCAAGGAGGGCCTCGGCCGGGCGTACGTGGACGGGATCGGGCGCGCGCTGGACGGCGGCGCGGAGTACGTGGCGCAGATGGACGCCGACCTGTCGCACCCGCCGGAGGCGCTGCCGGGCATGCTCGGCGCGCTGCTCTCCACCCAGGCGGGCGTGGTCATCGGCTCCCGGTACGTGCCGGGCGGCGAACTCGACGAGAACTGGCCGCTCTACCGGCGGGCGCTCAGCGGCTGGGCCAACCTCTACGTGCACACCCTGCTGCGGGTCCGGATCCGTGACCTCACCGCCGGCTTCAAGATCTGGCAGGCGGACGCGCTGCGCGACATCGGCCTGGAGCGCGTGCAGTCCAACGGCTACAGCTTCCAGGTGGAGATGCACTACCTGGCCACCAAGCTGGGGCACACCATCCTGGAGGTGCCGATCCGCTTCGAGGAGCGGCGCGACGGCGCGTCCAAGATGACCACCGCCACCAAGATCGAGAGCGCGCTGATGCCGTTCAAGCTGCGCACCAAGCACCGCAACGTCGAACGCTGAGGCACAGCGAGCAGCGAGCAGCGTCTTCGACGAGCTGGTGACGGCAGCGTGGGTCAGCCGCCGGTCCCGCCGGCTGGCCCGCTGGGATCCATGGAAGCCGCGGGAATCCACAGGGCGGCCGGGATCTACCGGTACAGCCGGAATCCCGGGTACAGCCGGGATTTCGGTGCGGCCCGGGTGCGGGCGGCGACGCCGGACGCGCGTGGGTGGTGCGGTCGGGTCAGCGGTAGATCGCGCGGTGCGCCGCGTCGATCGTGGCGGCGTACACCGGACCGGTGAGGGCGCGGTCGCGGGCCAGGGCGGCGCGGGCGGCGTTCGCGCCGGGGGCGCCGTGCACCCCGCCGCCCGGATGCGCCGACGCACTCGCCAGGAACAACCGGTCCACCGGGGTGTCCGCGCGGCCGAGGCCGGGGATCGGGCGCAGGAAGAGCTGCTGGTACGCGGCGGAGGTGCCGCCGCCGACCGCCCCGCCGACCAGGTTCGGGTCGCCTGCCTCCAGGTCGGCCGGCCCGGCCACGTGCCGTCCCACGATCAGGCTGCGGAAACCGGGCGCGGCCTCCTCCAGCACCCGCTCCATCCGGTCGACGTGGTCGGTTATCTCCTCGGCCCGCCAGTGCCGGCGGAACGGCAGGTGGGTGTACGACCAGAGCGACTCGGTGCCCGGCGGCGAGTGGCTGGGGTCGGCCACCGACATCTGCCCGACCAGCAAAAACGGGTCGCGCGGGACCTCCGAGCGGGCCAGTGTGGCCGCGTAGCCGGTCAGCCCGTTCAGGTCCGCCCCGAGGTGCACGGTGCCGGCGGTGGCCCCCGCGCGGTTGGTCCACGGCACGGGCGCGGACAGTGCCCAGTCCACCTTCAGCGTCGAGCCGTCCCACCGGAAGTGCGCCAGGTCCTCCACCAGCCGGGGCGGCAGCGCCGCCGCACCGACCAGGTCCAGGTAGAGCGCGGGGGCGGGGACGTCGGCCAGCACGGCCCGGCGGGCCCGCCACAGGGCACCACCGACGGTGCGCACGCCCATCGCCCGGCCCCGGGCGGTCAGCACCCGGTCGACCCGGGCGCCGTAGAGGATCCGGCCGCCGCGCTCGGTCAGCCGGGCCACCAGCGCATCGGTGATCTTCTGCGCGCCGCCTTCGGGCACCGGCCAGCCGACCTGCTGGCCGAGCATGGCGAGCAGCCAGCCGTACACGCCCGAGCCGGCCTCCTCCGGCGACAGGTCGGTGTGCAGGGCACAACCGGCCAACAGCGCGCGACCCCCCTCCCCGTCGAAGAGCTCCTCACTGAGCTTGCGGACCGGCACCACCAGCCGCCGGGCCAGCCGCAGCGCGCCGGAGACCCGCAGCCGGCGCAGCAGGGCCAGGCCGCCGCGCACCGGCGGGAACGGCCTGGTGATGGTGTCCAGCATCGGCTCGGCGACCTGCCGCCAGTCGTCGTACGCGTGCAGCCAGCGCTTGCCGTCGCCCGGCGCGAACGTCTCCAGCGAGGCCGCGGTGGCCTCCGGGTCGCGGTTGAGCACCGCCGCCCGACCGTCGGGCAGCAGGTGCGCCAGCACGTCCGGCGAGTGCCGCCAGCGCAGGCCGTACCGGTCGAGCCCCAGCCCGCGCAGCACCGGCGAGGCGTAGCCGAGGGGGTAGAAGGAGCTGTAGAGGTCGCTGAGGTAGCCGGGGGCCGTGACCTCCGCGGAGCGCACCGCCCCGCCGGGCGCGGCGGTGGCCTCCAGCACCAGGACGTCCCAGCCGGCGTCCGCCAGCAGGTTGGCGGCGACCAGACCGTTGTGACCGGCTCCGACGACGACGGCGTCCGCGCTCTCCGTGCCGGGCGAACTCATCCGGTCCGCCTACCCTGCCGGCAACCGGGCGAAACGCGTTTGCCTCGTCGGGGCACGGGGATCCACCGCCGCATGTACACGGTTGCGCAGCTCATAGGTGGAGTGTGGGGCGCGGGCGGCGAGGGGGGCGAGCTGGTCGTACGCGATCCGGCCGACGGCTCCCCGGTCAGCTCCGTGCCGGTGGCGACGGCGGACGAGGTCGGCAAGGCGGTGGAGGCGGCGCGCGGCGTCGCGGCGGAGTGGGCGGGGACCGCCCCCGCCGAGCGCGTGGCGGCCCTGCACCGGGCGGCGGACGCGGTGGCGGCGGTCGCCGACGAGCTGGCCCGCGCGACGACGGCCGAGATGGGCAAGCCCCTCGCGGACGCGCGGGGCGGCGTGGAGGCGGGCATCGGCACGCTGCGACAGTACGCGGAGCTCGCCCCGGTGCGCGGCGGGCGGACCCTGCACGGCGGCACGCACGCCCTCGACTTCATGGTGCCGCAGCCGCGCGGGGTGGTCGCCGCGATCACCCCGTGGAACGACCCGGTGGCGGTCTCGTGCGGGCTGCTCGGCGCCGCCCTGGTCACCGGCAACGTGGTGCTCTACAAGCCGAGCGAGCGCACCCCGGCGACCGGCTGGCTGCTGGCGAAGGCGCTGGACTCCGCGCTGCCGCCCGGGGTGCTGTCGCTGCTGACCGGCGGCCCGGAGGTCGGGGCGGCGCTGGCCGCGCAGGAGGTCGACGTGGTCGCGCACGTCGGCTCCACCGCCACCGGGCGCGCCATCGCGGCGGCGGCGGCGCGGACCGGCGCCAAGGTGGTGTTGGAGAACGGCGGCAGCGACCCGCTGGTCGTCGACGGCGACGTCGACCCGGTGTGGGCGGCCGGGCAGGCGGCGACGGGCGCGTTCGCCAACGCGGGGCAGATCTGCGTGGCGGTGGAACGGATCTACGCGCACCGGGACGTCGCCGAGGACCTCACGGGGTCCCTCGTGGAGCGGGCGGAGCGGCTGCGGGTCGGCCCGGGCGCGGACCCGGCGACCGAGCTGGGGCCGCTGGTGGACCGGCGGCACCGCGACCACGTGCACGGGCAGGTGACCGCGGCGGTGGCGGAGGGGGCCCGGATCCGCACCGGCGGGACGCTGCCCGAGGGCCCGGGGGCGTTCTACCCGGCAACGGTGGTCACCGACTGCCGGCACGACATGACGCTGGTACGCGAGGAGACGTTCGGGCCGGTCGCCGCGATCGTCGTGGTCGACTCGTTCTCCGAGGCGCTGCGGTGCGCCGCCGACTCCCCGTACGGGCTGTCCGCCACGGTGCTGACCGGGTCGATGAGTCACGCCCAGCGCGCCTGGCGGGAGTTGCCGGTGGGCACCGTGAAGATCAACGCGGTGTTCGGCGGGGCGCCGGGCGGTGCCGCACATCCGCGCCGGGGCAGCGGCCACGGCTTCGGGTACGGCCCGGAACTGCTGGACGAGTTCACCGCCACCAAGGCGGTGCACATCGAGGCGCCCGGCGGCGGTCACTGGTGAGCACGCGCACGCAGGGGCTGCCCGCGGTCGGGCAGCCCCTGCGTCGTACGCGATGGTGGCCTCAGCGGCCGCGGGCCTTCGCGGTCTGCCGGTTGTTCGCCTTCTCGATGGCCTTGACCAGTTCGGGCTTGGTCATGCTCGACCGGCCGGGGACGTCCAGCTTGCGGGCCACCTTCATCAGGTGGTCCTTGGTGGCGTTGGCGTCCACCCCGCCGGCGGTGGGCGCCCGGCGCTCCGGTCCGCCGCCGGCCGCCTGTCGGTCGCTCGGGCCCTTGCGGCCCTTGGGCTCCCAGTGGTCGCCCACCTTCTCGTACCGGTGCTTCACCGCGGCGAACGCGGTGCGGTGCGCCCGCTCCCCCTCGCCGTACGTCTCCACGGCCGAGTCGTGCGTCTTCTCCCAGGTGCGCTGCGCCTTCTCCGGGGAGCGTCGCAGCGTGCTGGGCAGTACCTCGCGCCCGGGCATCTCGTCCTCCTCCGCGTCGATGGGTTCTGGTTTGACCGTTCCCCCACCGCCGGTCGGCAAACCGGGCGGCCGGGTTTGTCGTTTTCCGGCCGGGGGTACCGGCGGGGCCAGGCTGAGCCGGAGGCGCCCGGGCGTCCGGCGGCCGGGGCACAGGGAGCGGGCCATGACGACGACGGAGCCCGGCACGGCGCGCACCGGGGAGCAGCGGCTGTGGATCCCCCGCAGGGTGCGGCAGTTGAGCTGGCGGACCTGGCGCGGGGTGCTGGTGCGCAGCGCGCGGAACTTCGTCAAGGACAACTGCGCGGACTGGGCCGCCGCGCTGACCTACTACGGTGTGCTCGCGCTCTTCCCCTCCGCCATCGTGGTGGTCGCCCTGGTCGGGCTGGTGTCCAACGGCGAGCAGACCGTGGACACCGTGCTCGACCTGGCCCGGGACATGGGCGCCGGCTCGGTGGTGGCCAACGAGGGCTTCGTCTCGGTGGTCCGGGGCGTGGTCGACCAGAACGACTCGGCCAGCGTGCTGCTGAGCTTCGGTCTGCTCGGCGCGCTCTGGTCGGCGTCCGGCTTCATCGGGGCGTTCACCCGGGCCTCCAACGCCGTCTACGGCGTGGCGGAGGGGCGGCCGGTCTGGAAGCTGCGGCCCATGCAGATCGGGCTCGCGGCGGTCTCGCTGGTGCTGCTCGCCGTCGTCGCCACCGGCCTGATCGTCAGCGGCCCGGTCACCGACGCCGTGGGCGACCTGCTGAACGCCGGCGGGCTGGCCCGCATCGCCTGGAGCGTCGCCAAGTGGCCGGTGCTGGCCATGGTCATGATGGTGCTGCTGAGCCTGCTGTTCTGGATCGCGCCGAACGTCCGGCAGCCACGGTTCCGCTGGCTCACCCCGGGCGGGGCGGTCGCCCTGGTGTCCTGGGTCGTCGCATCCTTCGGCTTCGGCCTCTACGTGGCCAACTTCGGCTCGTACGACGCCACCTACGGCAGCCTCGGCGCCGTGATCGCGTTCCTGGTCTGGCTCTACCTGTCCAACTCGGCGCTGATGCTCGGCGTGCAGATCAACGCCGAGTTGCAGCGGGGTCGCGTGCTCCAGGCCGGCGAGCCGGACCCGGACGAGCCGGTCCTGCCCCCGAAGACGCCCGCCGACGCGTGACCGCTGCCGGTTTACCGCCGGTGCCACCGGGTAGCGCAGAAGGCATGGAACGTGGCAGCAGCAAGCACGGACCGAGGGTCGACGAGCAGATGAGCCGGGAGGTCAGCGGCCTCGTGCAGGGGCCGGGGACCGGCGGCTCGCGGGTCGACGAGTCCCGTGTGCCGGAGCCGGCCGGTGAGGACCAGCCGGAGCCGACGACGGCCCCGGCCGGCGAGTTGCGTACGGGCGCGCCCAAGGGGATGAGTTCCCAGGACGTCGAACGGCGCAGCCGGCTCGGACGGTACATCACGATGGCCGCCCTGCCGGGCGACCGGGAGGCGCTGATCGCCAACGCGCGGGACAACGACGCGCCGGCGGACATCCTCGCGGAGCTGGAGCGGCTGCCCGAGGGCATCCGTTACCAGACGGTCTCCGAGGTGTGGGCGGCGCTCGGCCACAAGAACGAGACGACCCGCTGGTGACCGGATTCCCGCACGATCCGGCCCGACACCGGCGGACGAAGGAGGATGCCTGATGAGTGGCGTTACCGAACACGTGGACGTCTCCGTCCCGGTGCGCACCGCGTACGACCAGTGGACCCAGTTCGAGGAGTTCCCCCACTTCATGGAGGGGGTGCAGGAGGTCCGGCAACTGTCGGACACGATGACCCACTGGACCGTCGAGATCGCCGGGGTGAAGCGCGAGTTCGACGCCGAGATCACCGAGCAGCTCCCGGACGAACGGGTCGCCTGGCGCTCGACCGGCGGCACGAAGCAGGCCGGAGTGGTGACCTTCCACCGGCTGGACCCGGACACCACCCGGGTCACCCTGCAACTCGAGTTCGAGCCGCACGGCGTGGTCGAGCAGGCCGGCGACAAGCTGGGCATCGTCGACCGGCGCGCCAAGGGCGACCTCGATCGGTTCAAGCAGTTCATCGAGCGGCGCGGTCAGGAGACCGGCGCCTGGCGCGGCAGGGTCGACCGGCCGCAGCCCTGATCCCCCGCCCCCGGGCAACGAACTCCGATGGCCGCCGGCTCCCCCGGCGGCCATCGCCGTTTGCGGGGAGTCGGCCCGGGTACCGCGATGGGTATGACGGACGAGAACACGGTGTGGCGGGACGAGGAACGGATTCCCCTACCGGAACTGGACAAGGCCGTCGCGCGGTCGACCCTGGACGGCCAGGCCGACGACGCGACGGGCAACGACGCCGGCGAGGAGGCCGCGTTCGGGCACGGGCCGGAGGCGGTGGACCGCGGCGGGCAGGCCGCCGGGGCGGGCCGCGAGCCGACCGACCCGCAGCGCGCCTACCGCCCCTCCACGACCGGACGGACCGGCCCCGACACGATGTGAGCCGCGGCCGGCGCGGGCGAGCGCCCCGCCGGTCCTCGGGGCCATGCTCATCGGGTCTCCATCATCGTGCGGAGCCGCCTTGGCGGTCTCCCTCGGCGTCGCCTGGCCTGCGCCGGCCGCAGCTCAGCGGGCCGCCGGCACCGGCCGGTCGGCGCCATCGGCCTGGGCCGGCGCCGGTCCGTTCAGCGGGTCGCCGGCACCGGCCGGCCGGCACCTCCGGCCCGGTGGCGGTCGTGCTGCCGGCGGGTGCCCGCCGCGTGCAGCGCGATCAGCGCCAGCGCGAGCACGACCAGCGCCGGCCCGAGCAGCTCGACCGAGGTGTTGCCGAGCAGCACGCCGATCCCCGCCGGGACGAGCGCCCCGCCCAGCCCGGCGGCGCCGATCTGGAGCCCGATGGTCCGGTCCGCGTGCGCGGCGCCCACCCGGTCGACGGTGGTGAGGGTGAGCAGCGGGAAGACCGGGGCGGCGGCGAACCCGACGACGAACAGCCCGGACACGGCCAGCCAGGCCGGGGCCGGGGCCGCGATCAGGGCCGCGCCGACGGCCATCCCGACCAGGCTGCCCCGCAGCACCACCCCCGCGCCCAGCCGCTCGGCCACCACGCCCTGCACCACCCGCCCGACGAACAGGCACCCCCAGTAGCCCGAGACGCAGATGCCGGCGACCGCCGCGCCGAGGCCGCGGCCCTCGGTGAGCAGCAGGAACGCCCAGAGCCCCGCGTCCACTTCGATCGCCACGTAGACGGCGAAGGCCAGCGCGCCGGTCCAGACCGCCGGCAGCCGCAGCGTCTCGCGTACCGGCGTGACGGTCGGCGGGGCGACGGGCGCCGCGCCGACCGGGGGCCCGGCGGGCTCGCGGGCCGGGGCCCGGTCCCGCCAGGCCCGGACGGTCAGCGCGAACGCGGCGGCCAGGACGAGCTGGGCCGTCGCCACGAGGCCGTACCCCCAGCGCCAGGCCAGCCCCGCGCTGAGCGCCCCGGTCATGATCAGCGGCCCGAGCGCCACCCCGAGGCCGAAGAAGGCGTGCATCCAGTTCATGTGGCGCGGACCGAAGGCGCCGGCGGCGTACGCGTTGAGCCCGGAGTCGATCGCGCCGGAGCCCAGACCGAGCACCAGGGCGCAGCCCACCATCAGGGCGAGGCCGGGCGTCAACGCGTAGCCGGTGAGCGCGAGGCTGGCCAGCAGGGTGCTGCCGGCGAGCAGCCAGCCGACCCCGAGCCGGGCCAGCGTGAAGCCCGCCAGCACGCTGGAGGTGAGGTAGCCGGCGGTCCCGGCGGTGAGGACCAGGCCGACGGCCTCGGTGGGCACGCCGAAGTCGGCCCGGATCGAGGGCCAGCCCACCCCGATCAGCCCGTCGGGCAGGCCGAGGCTGACGAAGGCGAGGTAGGCCAGCAGGAGCAGCGAGGCGCGGGGCGGGACAGTGGACACGAACCACCATCCTGCCTCGTGTCACCGGCGCCGCGACCGGGCCTCCCCCGCAGGGACAAAAAGTGCGGTCCGGACGGGTGGAGAAACGGACAGCTCATCCAGAATCGGCCGTTCGGCTGACGGCAACCCCTGGGTCGCGCGCAAGACTTTCGGGATGCAACAGGGCTCCGGCTTCCTCTCCACGCGTCAGCGCCGCCTGGCTTGGCTCGGCTTTCTCCTCGCCGCGCTCCAGGCTCCCGTCTCCGCCAAGCTGGTCTCGGACGACTCCTGGTTGTTCAGCCTCTGCGTGGCGCTGATGGTGGCGACCGTGATCATCGCCGACGACGCGGCCCGCCGCCGCCCGGCCGACGCGCGCTCGACGGACTAGCGCTGCGGAGAGCGCGGCCCTCGCCGCGCGGGATCAGCCCGGCTTGACCGCGATCGCGCCGTCGACGGTGCGCAGGATCAGGCGCAGCGTCTCGTGCCGGGAGGCGCCGGTCTCGGCGACGTAGGCCCAGCCGGCGTACAGCTGGGACCAGACCAGGCTCTGCACCCAGGCCGCCGGCAGCTCCGGGTCGATGGTCCCGTCGCGGTGGCCGCGCTCGACCATCGCGGCGAACTCCGGATCGCAGCCGGCCGGCCCCTCGGTGGTCGGGGCGGCGGCGAGGCCCGGCTCGGTGAAGATCAGCGAGAGCAGGCTGCCGAGGTCGAAGTACTCCTGGCAGAGCCGGCGCACGGCCGACGCCCCGCTGCCCTCGGCCATCCGCGCCTGGGCGGTCGCGCGGGCCAGCCGGGCCCCGGCCTCGGTGCCGACGGCGGCGAGCAGGTCGGCGCGCTCGGCGAAGTAGCGGTGCAGCGTCGTACGCCCCACGTCGGCGGCGGCGGCGATGTCGCCGAGGGAGGCGGCGGGGTTGCGCCCCAGCACCTCGATCGCCGCGCCGACGATGGCCTGGCGGGTCCGGGCCCGGCTGCCGGACACCTGCGTATCGGTCACGCGGCGAGGATAGCAATACGTCGTTTCGGTATAGCGCTTGACTGGATTGGAACATCGCTGTTCCATTCAGGGCATGACTTCCTCCGTGCCGGCGCCATCCCGGATGCGTACGCTCGCGTCGTTCCTCGCCCCGCACAGGCGGACGATGGCCCTCGGGCTCGTGTTGGGGCTCGCCGCGAACGCGGCCGGGCTCGCGACGCCGATGGTCACCAAGTGGGTCCTGGACACACTGGGCGCCGGCGGGTCGATGGCCCGCCCGATCTGCCTGCTGCTGGCGCTCGTCGTCGTCGGCGCGGCCATCTCGCTGTGGCAGTGGCGGCTGCTCGGGACGCTGGCCGAGCACATCGTGCTCGACGCCCGGGCCGCGATCGTCCGGCACTACCTCCGGGCCCGCGTCGGCGACCTGCAACGCCGACCCACCGGCGAGCTGGTCACCCGGGCCACCTCCGACACGCAACTGCTGCGCGAGGCGTCCGGCAGCATCGTCGGCCTGGTCAACGCCGGCATCGCCCTACTCGGCACGCTGGTGCTGATGGGCGTGCTCGACCTGTTCCTGCTGGGCTGCACCATCGTGGCCGTGCTGGTCGTCGCGGCGGTCATGGGCGCGCTCATGCCCCGCATCGCGGCGGCGCAGGCCGCAGCGCAGGAGTCGATGGGCACGCTCGGCGGCACGCTGGAGGGGGCGCTGCGCGCGATCCGGACGGTCAAGGCCAGCCGGGCCGAGGCCCGGTTGACCGAGCGGATCGTCGCCGACGCACGGCAGGCGGCGGCGCACAGCGTACGGGCGGCGCGGGTGACCGCGTCGGTCTGGACCATCGCCTGGACGGGGATCCAGCTCGCGGTGATCGCGATCCTGGGCATCGGCGCCTGGCGGGCCCAGCGTGATCTGCTGGAGATCTCCAGCCTGATCGCGTTCCTGCTGTACACGTTCCAGCTCATGGGGCCGATCACCGAGCTGACCCAGAACACCACGGCGTTGCAGGCCGGGATCGCCGCGGCGGGGCGGATCCGCGAGGTCGAGACCATCCCGGCCGAGCCGGCGGGCCCGGTGTCCGCCCCGACCGAACACCCGGGCACACCCGACGCGGAGCAGCCGGTGCTGGTGTTCCGTGGGGTCACCGCCCGGTACGGGCCGGACGCGCCCGCTGCGGTGCACGACATCGACCTGGCCATTCCCCGGCGCGGGCACACCGCGATCGTGGGGCCGTCGGGGGCCGGCAAGACCACGCTGTTCTCGCTGATCCTGCGCTTCCTGGAGCCCGAGCGGGGGCAACTGCTCCTCGACGGCCGCCCGTACGCGGCCCACGGGCACGACGAGGTGCGGGCCCGGCTCGCGTACGTCGAGCAGGAGACCCCCGTGGTGCCCGGCACCATCCGTGACAACCTGCGCTTCACCCACCCGGACGCCACGGACGAGGAAATCCGGACGGTTCTTCGCGCCGTCCGGCTCGACGACAAGGTCGATTCGCTGCCGGACGGACTGGACACGTCGCTGTCGTCGACGGAGGTGTCCGGCGGGCAGCGCCAGCGCATCGCCCTGGCGCGGGCCATGCTGCGCACCCCCGACGTGCTGCTGCTCGACGAGGCGACCGCGCAGGTCGACGGGCTGACCGAGGCGGCGTTGCAGGAGTGCGTCCGGCAGCGCGCGGCGGCCGGGGCCGTGGTGACCATCGCGCACCGGCTCTCCACCGTGCTCGACGCCGACCGGATCGTGGTGATGGAGCACGGCCGGATCCGGGCCCAGGGCACCCACTCCGAGCTGCTGGCCGGCGACGACCTCTACCGCCGGCTGGTCGTGGCGCTGCGCATCGCGGCCGAGGAGCACGCGGTGGCGGCGCGCTAGCCCCGCACCGGCGGAGCGCGCCTCGGGGCCGGCGCGGCCCCCTGGGCGCCTGTGCGGGGCCCGCTTCCGGCGCGCCTCGTGACCGGAGAAAGGCCGCTAGCCCGCTCCGCCGGGGCGCGCCTCGTGGCCGGGGCGGCCCCGGCTCCGCCGCCGCTCCTTCATCTCCGCCTCGTAGAGGTGCCGGCGACCGTCGACCAGCTCCTCGCGGGCCGACCGGTCCAGGTCGCGGAAGAGGGCGTAGTACCCGTCGTCGAAGTCCTCGACGATCTGGAACGTCCAGCGGCCGGCGATCACGTTGCGGCCCAGCAGCTCGGTGTCGATGCGCTCGGCGATGTGCGGGTGCCCGGCGGCGCGGAACATCTCCACGGCGTCGTCGAGCATCAGGTCGGCGTGCCCGACGAGCTGGTGCATCGAGTAGAGGTGGCCGCGGACCCGCTCGACGCACTCCAGCGCCTCGCTGAGCTTGCCGAGCGCGGCCACCGTCTCGTCGCTGACCCCGGCCGGCCGGCGGTGCCTTTCGTCCGGTCCGTCCACGTGCTGTCCCATCCGTTCCTCCACGGTGTCGGCTGCGCCCGTCCGGGCGGTTCTCCTCCTGCCCCGCCCGCGCCGGGTCAATCCCGGTGGCCGGGTTGACCGATCGGTGGAGGACCAAAAACCCGCCGAGTGGCCGAGGTCGACCGGGGAATCGGCCGGATAGCCTCGTTTCCCATGCGTGTGCCGTTCAACCGGGTCGAGGCCCGTTCCGCCGCCGGCTCGGCGCGAGCCACCCTGGCCCTCCTGTCCACCTCGGTCGGCGTCGAGGGGCTGGCCGCCGCCGCGGCGCGGCCGGGACTGCTCGCCCTGGTCGACCAGCACGCCGCGGCGGTGCGGGAGAGCCTGGACGGCGACCGGCGGTCGCTGAGCGCCGCCGCACTCGCGGGCTACGCGGAGGGCGTGCGCGCGGCCGCGCTGGAGCACGGCTGGGAGCCGACGGCGGCGCCGGTGGACTGGTCCGAGCCGGACTGGCTGCTCACGCGGCTGCTCGCGGTCTGCGCGCTGGCCCGCTCGCTGGGCACCCCGGCGCCGGGTCCGCTCCCCCGCGTCTGAGCGGGCCGACCGCGTCCGCCGGCACGCCGGAGGGGCGCCCGCCACGTTCGCGGACACCCCTCCCGACTGGCCGTCACCGGCTCGATCAGCGGCGGAACTGCTGGGTCTCGTCGCCCACGTTCCCCGACTGGTAGGTGCCACGCCCGCCGGCCATCGTCGGCTCCTGCGGCATGGCCTGGGCGCGCTCGGCCGCCGCCCGGTCGGCCATCTGGCGGCCGACGTCGGTCTCGCCGGCCGCCCGGGCCCGGCGGTGCTCCTGCACCGCCCGCGACTCCTCGGCCATCCGGTTCAGCCAGCCGTCCCAGCGGTTCTGCATCGGCTTCACCAGACCGCCGCCGACGCCGACGATCAGGATGCCGGCCACCGTGGCGAGCACCGCGATCAGCACCGGTGTGGTCACCGTGGTGGCGATGCCCACCTGGTTCAGCGCGGCGATCACACCCAGCGCGAGGATGAAGATCGCCGTCAGGTCGGCCAGGATCTTGCCGTACGCGAGCCCGCCCAGCGCCCCGGTGACCAGGTCCCGGACGGCGTTGGCGATCGCGGCGGCCACGACGACGATGATGATCGCCACGAAGGCGCGTGGCAGCCAGGCGACCACGCCGCGGATCAGGTCACTGATCGCGTTGGGTCCCCAGACCCCGAAGGCGAACTGCAGGGTGAACAGCAGTACGGCGTAGTAGGCGAGTCTCGCCAGGATGTCGCTGGCGTCGTACTTCGTGCGTTCCAGCGCGCGCTTGATGCCGCCCCGTTCGACCGCTTTGTCGAAGTTCACCCGTTCCAGCGCCGCGTCGACGATTTTCAGCACGGCTCTGGCGATGAGCCATCCGACCACGAGGATCGCGATGAACGCGACGGCCCGCGGTATGAACAGCAGCACCGACCTCCACATGTCGGCCACGGCGTCGCCGATGTCGACCTGCCTGACCGCGAGGGTTTCCGGCATGATGTCCCTCCTGTCGCATGGACTGCGTCGGGCGCTTACCCGGTCGCCGACGCGGCACGCCGTGCCGGTCCCCGTCTTTTTCCCGACATGTCATCACAGAACCGTCCCGACCTGGCCGAACATTCGCCGTGGACGACGCGCGGGACATGATCGGGAACGGGTGCCGGGTGGTCCGGTTAGGCTGCGTTCATGCCAGGAACGGTCGGACGGGTCCCCAACCCACCAGCCCCGGTGTCGGGGGCGCCCTCCGCCTCGGGCGCGGCGGCCGCCGTCCTCGGCCACGACTGGGCCGGCACCCCGCTCGGCCCGTGGCACTCGTGGGACCCGGCGGTCCGCGCGACGACCGAGGTCGTCCTCGCCTCACCCGTGCCGATGGCCCTCACCCTGGGCGCCGACCACCTGCTGCTCTACAACGACGGGTACGCGGAGCTGATCGGCGACCGGCACCCGGGGGCGGTGGGCCGGCCGGCCGGCGAGGTGTTCCCGGAGGTCTGGCCGATGCCCGGGGTCGGCGACGCCGTCGAGCGCGCCTACCGCTCGGGCGAGCCGTTCCTGGAGAAGGAGTCCACCCTTCCCCTGCACCGGCGCACCGGCCCGGTCGAGCAGCGGGTCTTCACCCGGGGCCACTCCCCGGTGCGGGACAGCGCCGGGCGGATCGTCGGCGTGCTGACCGTGGCCGCGGAGACCGCCCAGGTCACCCAGCAGTTGCAGAGCCTCAGCGACTTCGCCGCCGCGCTCGCCGGCACCCTCACCCTGGACGACGTGGCCCGGGTGACGCTGCGCTACGCGATCACCTCGTTCGACGCCGACCGGGTCTCGTTCGCGGTGGACGAGGGCGGCGGCGGGTGGCGGATGGTCCGGCGCGTACGCGGCGAGCTGATGGACGAGGCCGACGAGCGGCTCCCCCCGCTGTGGCGGCGCATCCCGCCGGACTGGGAGGGCCCGGTCGCGTCGGCCGCCCGCACCGGCGTGCCGCTCTTCGTCGACGACGGCCACCCGCTGCGGGAGATCGCGGTGGACCGGCACGACCAGAAGATCCGGGCGCTGGCCGCGGTGCCGCTGCGGGCGTCGGTGGTCCGCGGCGGGCTGGCCGTCGGCTACCAGGCCCCGCGCGTCTGGTCGGCCGCCCGGCGGGCCCTGCTGGCCGCGTCCGCCGAGCTGGTCGGCCAGGCGGCCGAGCGGGCCCGCCGGTTCGAGACGCAGCACGGCACCGCCCAGCTCCTGCAGCGCAGCATGCTGCCCGAGCACCTGCCGGACCTGCCCCGGATGCGGATCGCCGCCCGCTACGACCCGGGCGTCGACGGCAACGCCGCCGGCGGGGACTTCTACGACGCGTTCCTGCTGCCGACGGGCGGCCTGGGCATCGTGCTCGGCGACGTCGCCGGCCACGACGTGCAGGCCGCGGCCCGGATGGGGCAGGTCCGGGCCGCGCTGCGCGCGCTGGCGCTGACCGATCCGCGCCCGGACGCCGTGCTGGCCGGGCTCGACCGGCTGGTCACCAGCCTGGGCGCCGAGGGCGACACGCAGGAGCTCTTCGTGACCGTGGTCTTCGGGGTGGTCGACGCCGAGCGGCAGCAGCTCACCCTGGCCAGCGCCGGCCACCCCGCCCCGCTGATCCGTCGGTGCGCCCCGGACGGCGAGCCGGTCGCCGAGTACGTCGACGTGCCCGCCGGCGCCCCGCTGGGCCTGGGCTGCCGGCCGCCCACCGCGACGGTCCGGTTCGCCCCCGGCGACACGCTGCTGCTGTTCAGCGACGGCGTGGTGGAGCGGCGCTGGCAGGGGCTGACGGCGGGCCTGGACGCCCTGGCCGAGGCGGTGGCCGGGGCGGGCAGCGGCGACCCCCGCGCGCTGTGCGCGGTGGCGACCGCGGCGGTGCCCGGCGCCACCGAGGACGACGTCGCGGTGCTGGCGGTGGAGCACGCGCTGCGGCCGAGCCGGTCGACGAGCATGGAGGTGCCGGCCGAGCCGACCGCGCCGAGCCGGGTGCGGCACTGGATGACCGGGCAGCTCACGGAGTGGCAGGTGCCGGAGTCGATCATCGGCGCGGCGGTGCTCTGCACCAGCGAGTTGACCACCAACGCGCTGCTGCACGCCGGCACCGCCGCCCGCGTGGAGATCGACCTGAGCCCGGAGCGGCTGCTGGTGTCGGTCGCCGACTCGGGCACCCGGGGCACGGTCACCCGGGCGCAGACCGACACGCTCAGCAGCCGGGGCCGGGGGCTCGGGCTGATCGAGGAGCTGAGCGACGCGTGGGGGACGGACCCGACCGTACGCGGCTCGACGGTCTGGTTCGAGCTGCTGATCCCGTCCGGCTGAGCGGTGGCGTCAGCCGGCCCGGCACGGGGTAGGAGGAACACCATGCCCACCGAACAGCCCGCCGGTGTCCTCTTCGACGTGGACGGCACCCTGGTCGACACCACATACCTGCACACCGTGAGCTGGTGGGAGGCGCTGCGCCAGACCGACCGGCAGGTACCGATGGCGGAGATCCACCGCGCCATCGGGATGGGCTCGGACAAACTGCTCGACCACCTGCTCGGCCCGGAGCGGGACCGCGGCGCGGACGGGAAGCTGCGGGACGCCCACGACGCGCTCTTCGCGGAGTACTGGGAGCGGCTGGTCCCGCTGCCCCGCGCGGCCGACCTGCTGCGGGCCTGCGCGGAGCGGGGGCTGCGGGTGGTGCTGGCCACCTCCGCCGCCGAGCACGAGGTCGCCGCGCTGCGCCGGGCCCTGGCCGCCGACGACGTGATCGACACCGTGACCTGCGCGGCGGACGCGCAGGAGAGCAAGCCCGCACCCGACATCCTGGTGGCCGCGCTGGAGCAGTCCGGGCTGGCCGCCGAGCGGGTGGTCTTCGTCGGCGACTCGGTCTGGGACGTCGCGGCCGCCGGCAAGCTGGACATCCCGTGCGTCGGGCTGACCTGCGGCGGGACGAGTCGGGGCGAGCTGGCCGGGGCCGGGGCGCTGGCCGTCTACGACGATCCCGCGGCCCTGCTCGCCGCCCTCCCGGACTCGCCGATCGCCACGGCGTGACGGTCGCACCGCACCGGACCGGGACACGAAGTCGATCGGGACAGGAATACGAAAAGACCTCCGGGGGCAAGGACTCTCTCCGCCTGCCCGCACGCCGTGGGCGACGCGGAGAGGTGGTGTCGTGGAGCCGGTAGACGTGGCGTTCGCGGTGGTCGGTCTGGGCGCGCTGCTGGCGGGGGTCCTGCCCCGGGTGCTCGAACGCCGGCCGCTGTCGATGCCGATCGCCTTCCTCGGGCTCGGCATGCTGGCCTTCGTCCTTCCCACCGGGCTGCCGAACCCCGATCCGCTCGCGTACCCGGAGATCGCCACCCACCTCACCGAGATCGGCGTGATCGTCGCGCTGATGGGCGCCGGCCTCAAGATCGACCGGCCGCTGAGCTGGGCCCGCTGGTCGTCGACGTGGCGGCTGCTGGCCATCGCCATGCCGGTGTGCATCGCCGCGGTGGCGCTGCTCGGCTGGTGGTGGGCCGGGCTCGTGCCGGCCGCCGCGCTGCTGCTGGGGGCGGCCCTCGCCCCCACCGACCCGGTGCTCGCCGCCGACGTGCAGGTCGGCGAGCCCACCGACGTCGAGGACTCCGAGGACGAGGTCCGCTTCGCCCTCACCTCGGAGGCCGGGCTCAACGACGGGTTGGCCTTCCCCTTCGTGTACGCGGCCATCGCCATCGCCACCGCCGGCCTCGCCCCGGCGGACTGGCTGGGCCGCTGGCTCGCCGTGGACGTGCTCTGGAAGATCGTCGCCGGGGTGGCGGGCGGCTGGCTGATCGGCTGGCTGCTCGGCAAGCTCTTCTTCCGGGCCCCGAGCGAGCTGCGGCTGGCCCGTCACGCCGAGGGCTTTCTCGCCCTCGCCGCGACCTTCCTGGCGTACGGGCTGGTGGAGGTGGTCGGCGGGTACGGCTTCCTGGCGGTCTTCGTGGCCGCCCGGGCGATCCGGGCCGCCGAACGGACCCACGAGTTCCACTCGGTGCTGCACGCCTTCGCCGAGCAGATCGAGCGGCTGCTGACCGTCATGCTGCTGCTGCTCTTCGGCGGCGCGGTGGTGGGCGGGCTGCTGGCCCCGCTGACCTGGCCGGCCGCCGCGGTCGGGCTGGCGCTGGTCTTCGTGGTCCGGCCCCTGGTCGGCCGGCTGTCCCTGCTCGGCGCGCCGGGCCGGCCCGCCGAGCACTGGGTGATCGCGCTGTTCGGCATCCGCGGCGTCGGTTCGTTGTTCTACCTCGCGTACGCGACGGCGAAGACCGACTTCGCGCAGGCGGACCTGATCTGGGCGACCGTCGGCCTCGTGGTGATCGTGTCGGTGGTGGTGCACGGTGTCGCGGCGACCCCGGTGATGCAACTGCTGGACCGCAGGGGCGATCGCACCGCCGACCCGTCCGAGCGGGGCCGCGCCGGCGAGCCCGTCGCTGTCACGCGCTGACCGGTCGGCGCAGACCGGGGCGACCGGTCAGTCGGCGGCGAGCGATCGGCCTGGCCGGGGCCCGGTCAGGCGGCGGCGACCCGAGGTCCGGGGCGGGCGGTCAGGTCAGGCGGGCGACCAGGGCGCGGCCGAGGTCGCGGCCCGAGAGCCAGGCGCTCTGCACCCGGGGCTCGCCGAAGGCGTCGCCGGCCAGCCCGACGCCGTCGGCGTCCAGGTGGTAGGTGCCGCCCCGGCCGGCCGTCGGCTTCGCGTACCTCCAGCGGTGCACGTGCACGTGCACCGCCGGCTCGGGCAGCCCCAGCAGGTCCCGGACGGCCTCCTCGATCGCCGGCCCGGCGCCGGTGGGCTGGGCGAGGTGGCCGGCGGCGAACCCGGGCGTGGTGTGCGCGACCAGCACCGGCGCGCCGTCGCCGCGCCGGTCGCCGTCGTCGCAGACCAGGCTCAGCAGCGGGTGGTCGTTGACGAACGCGCCCCGGAAGGCGGCCCACCGGCGACTCGGGAAGCGCAGAACCCCGGCCAGCGACGGCGACCACCGCTGCGCCTGCACGACCCGCGTGGCGGCGTCCAGGGCCGGGTCGAGCAGCAGGGCCGCCTGCGGCCCCGGCATCGCCAGGGCCACCGCCTCGCAGGCCCGTCCGTCCACCACCGGCCCCGGCTCGACGCCCAGCACGAGCCGGTCGACGGTCACCGGCAGGTCCCGGGCCAGGTGCTCGACCAGCGACCGCAGCCCCCGGGGCGCCGCCCAGCGCATCGGGCCGGGCACCTCGCGCCGGCCGTCGGCGCCGTACGCGACGAAGGTGTCGGTCCACTCCCGGGCCAGCCCGGCGGCCCGCCACCCCTCGACCACCTCGGCGAAGTCGGGATCGCTGACGGTGAGGTACGCGGCACCGGTGTCGGCGGGCCGGCCGTCGAAGCGGCGGCTGGCCAGCCGGCCACCGGCCACCCGGGCGCGCTCCCGGATCTCCACCGGCACGCCGGCGCGGACCAGTTCCGTCGCGCAGGCCACCCCGGCGATGCCGGCGCCGACCACCACCACACCCGCCCGGTCCGCGCTCACCGGGTGATCGTATGCGCCCCGACGCCCGGCGGGCGGACGAGATCGACCCGGGCACGTCGGCGCGCGAAGGCCACCCCGGCAGGCCGGCGGGACGGCGGGGCGGGTGGGGGTCCGAGCCGGATCGCCGGCGGACGACAGGACCCCGTCCGGGCCGCCGCATGGATCGGCCCGGGGCGGGGTATTGGCACGTCTGTTCGAGGAAAGGTGGAGATGATGGCGGACCGCGACAGCACCCGGGCCAATCCGCAGGGCGCGATCAAGGACCCCGACGAGTGGGTCACCGGCGAGGAGCCGCCGACGGCGGCGCAGGAGTCGTACCTGGCCACGCTGGCCCGCGAGGCCGGCGAGGACCTGCCGGAGGGGCTCACGAAGGCCGAGGCGTCCAAGCGGATCGACGAGCTTCAGGAGGAGACCGGCCGCGGTCAGTGACGCGGCGGGAGGCGGTGCGACTCGACCTCGTCGAGCCGCCCCGCCGCCACCCGCGCGGTCACGAAGGTGGCGTACGGCTGGGCGCGCCGATCGGTCGGCGAGCCCGGGTTGAGCAGGCGCAGCCCGCCCGGGGCGACCGTGTCCCAGGGGATGTGCGAGTGACCGAAGACGAGCAGGTCGGTGTCGGGGAAGCGGGCCGCGCAGCGCTCCTCGCGCCGGGCCTTCGGCCCGGTCTCGTGCACGACCGCGATCCGCAGTCCGTCGAGTTCCACCCGGGCGACCTCCGGCAGCCGGGCGCGCAGCGCCGGCCCGTCGTTGTTGCCGTACACGCCGACGAGCCGGCGGGCCCGGGCGGCCAGGGCGTCGAGCAGCGCCTCGTCCACCCAGTCTCCCGCGTGCAGCACCACGTCGGCGGCGTCGACGGCCGCCCAGAGCGGCGCCGGCAGGTCCTTGGCCCGCGCCGGCACGTGGGTGTCGGCGGTGATCACCAGACGCATCTCCCCATTCTCCGCGACGGCGGTGCCGGCCCCCACCGCCCGTCCACCCCGGCCATAGGATCGGAACGTGGGCGCTGCCGAGGTGGTCGAGGGGCGGTCGGCGCCGGTCGGGGCGCTGCTGCGGCAGTGGCGGGAACGGCGCGGGCTCAGCCAGCTCGCCCTCTCGGTCGAGGCGGAGATCTCCACCCGGCACCTCAGCTTCGTGGAGACCGGCCGCGCGACGCCGAGCCGGGAGATGGTGCTGCGGTTGGCCGAGCACCTCGACGTGCCGCTGCGGGACCGCAACCGGCTGCTGCTGTCCGCCGGGTACGCCCCGGTCTACTCCCACGCGCCGCTGGACTCCCCCGAGCTGCGCCGGGTCCTCGACGCGGTACGCCGGGTCCTGCGCGCGCACGAGCCGTACCCGGCGGTCGCGGTGGACCGGCTCTGGAACCTGGTCGCCGGCAACGCCGCCCTGCCGCTGCTCACCGAGGGCGTCGCGACGCACCTGCTCCGGCCGCCCGTCAACGCGCTGCGGCTGACCCTGCACCCCGAGGGTCTGGCCCCCCGCATCGTCAACCTCGCCGAGTGGCGCGACCACCTGCTCGGCCGGCTGCGCCGGCACCTGGGACTGACGGCCGACCCGGAGCTGACCGCGCTCCACGAGGAGCTGCGCGGCTACCCGGGCGGGTCGGCTGATCCGGCCGCCGAACTGCCCCGCGCGGGTGACGTCGTGGTGCCCCTGCGGCTGCGCCGTCCCGGCGGCGAACTCTCCTTCCTCAGCACCGTCTCGACCTTCGGCACCCCCCTCGACGTGACGGTCGAGGAGCTGTCCGTCGAGTCGTTCTTCCCGGCGGACGAGGCCACCTCGGCGTACCTGCGCGACGCCGGCCGCTGACCCCGTCCCGGCCGCCGGTGACCGCCGCGGCGGACCGGCCGGGGAGGACCGGCCGGACGCGGCGTCCTGTCGAACCGGGCCGGCCCGACGGGTGCGGTCCGCGCCCCCGGCGGCGTTACCCGTGGACGGCGGCGGGAACGCGGGCGGTTGACGAAGGAGGAGGCTCATGAGCACACCGTCGAGTGGGACCTCGGGCTGGCGGCCCGGCATGCCTGGCGGCGACACCCTCCCGTCCGGTCCCGCCGGTCGGCCGGCCGCCCATGCCGGCGACGGGCACGGCCCGGAGATGGGCCCGCCCACCGTGACGATCGGCTCGTACCCGGACTATCCGTCCGCCCAGCGAGTGGTGGACTACCTGGCGGACAACCGCTTCCCGGTGGAGCACACCGCCATCGTCGGCACGAACCTCACCCTGGTCGAGACGGTGCTCGGCCGGATGACCACCGGCCGGGCGGCGCTGCTGGGCGCCGGCACGGGTGCCTGGTTCGGGATCTTCGTCGGGCTGCTGTTCGGCATCTTCACGGCGGGCGACAACTGGATCGCGATCATCCTGGTCGCGCTGGTGGTCGGCGCGATCTGGGGTGCGGTGTTCGGCGCGGTCACGCACGCGATGACCGGCGGGCAGCGCGACTTCACCTCCGCCAGTTCGCTGCGCGCCGGCCAGTACGCGGTCATCGTCGACGCGCAGTTCGCCGAGCAGGCTCGGCAACTGGTCGGCCGGATGCACCTCACCGCGTCGCCGCAGACCCGGTGACGTCCGGACCCGGGCGACCGCCGCCCGGGGACCTCCCGCCCGGGCGGCGGGCGGGGACCTGCCGGGCCCGGGTGGGTGGCGGGCGGGGCGCGGGGCGTTGTTCAGCGGTCGGTGGCGAGGCGGGCGTGCAGGTGTTCGTCGTAGCGGCGGCCGTCGCCGTAGCGGTAGGACTCCCGCAGCGTGCCCTCGGCGAGGTAACCGGCCCGCTGGGCCACCCGGCAGGAGGCCGGGTTGGCCACGGCGTGACACAGCTCGATCCGGTGCAGCCCGAGCGCCGCGAACGCCCACCCGGTGAGCCGGACGACGGTCCTGGAGGCGACGCCGCGACCGCGCGCCGCGGCCACCGTCCAGTAGCCGATGGAGGCGTTCCGGTCGTGGATCCGGAACAGCGACACCGAGCCGAGCAGCCTGGCGGGATCGGCCGGGTCGGCGACCGCCAGGGAGACGTGGTCCCCGGCGGACCAGTCGGCCCGGCGACGCACCCACGCCAGCGCCGCCTCCCCGTCGACCGGCCCCGCCGGGGGGTTCCACTGGGCGATCGCCGGCTCGCGCAGCGCGGCGAGGACCGCCGGCGCGTCCGCCTCCCGCCACGGACGCAGCAGCAGGCCCGGGGCGGTCAGTTCGAGATGGTCCACGACGCCGGAGTCTGACACACCCGCGCACCCCGCCACTCGGGTTCCAGCGCTGTCTTTCAAAGCTGGAGTACCCGTTCCGGACAGCGGCGGTAACCGCGCTCACACCCCACTAGTTAAATTTTGAAAGAGTGCTACTGTAGCGGCGTGACCGAGAGCCTGGACGCCCCCCGACTCGCCGCCTGGCGGGCCTACATCGAGGCCAGCCAGCGGCTGTTCACGCGGCTGGAGGAGGATCTGCGCGCCGACAGCGCGCTCAGCTTCGCCGACTACCACGTGCTCGTCCTGCTCTCCGAGGCGCCGGACCAGCGGCTGCGGATGGGCGAGCTGGCCGGGCGCCTGGTCTTCTCGCCGAGCCGCCTGACGTACCAGATCTCGTCGATGCAGCGGCGCGGCCTGGTCGCCCGGGAGCCCTGTCCCGAGGACCGCCGCGGCAGCGAGGCGGTGCTCACCGCCGCCGGGCTGCTGACCCTGCGCGAAGCCGCCCCGCACCACCTGAGGTCGGTGCGCGCCCACCTGATGGACGACCTCGACGACGCCGAGGTCGCCTGCCTCACCCGGATCTTCGAGCGGCTCGGCCGGCGCCTGCGCGCGGACCGCGACGCGTCGACCCCGCACCCCGACAACTGAGGAGCCTCCGATGCCCGCCATCACCGTCGACGACGTGCTCGTCCTGCCGCGCCTGCCCCGGCTCGACGAGTCCACCGCGTTCCGGCCGGTCCGCCGGCTGACCACCGCTCCGAGCGGCTACGAGGGCGAGGGCTTCCCGGTCCGCCGGGCCTTCGCCGGCGTGCCGGTGACCGAGCTGGACCCGTTCATCCACCTCGACCAGATGGGCGAGGTGGACTACGCGCCGGGCGAGCCGAAGGGCACCGCCTGGCACCCGCACCGCGGCTTCGAGACCGTGACCTACATGATCGACGGGATCATGGACCACCAGGACTCGCAGGGCGGCGGGGGCACCATCACCAACGGCGACACCCAGTGGATGACGGCCGGCAGTGGCCTGCTGCACATCGAGGCGCCGCCGGAGCACCTCGTGACGAGCGGCGGGCTGTTCCACGGCACGCAGCTCTGGGTCAACCTGCCCCGGGTCGCCAAGATGAGCCCGCCCCGCTACCAGGACATCCGCGGCAAGGAGGCGGCGCTGCTCACCACGCCGGACGGCGGCGCGCTGATCCGGGTGATCGCCGGAGAGGTCGCCGGGCACCGGGGGCCGGGCTCCACCCACACCCCGATCACCATCACCCACGTGACCGTGCAGCCGGGCGCGCGCGTCGACCTGCCGTGGCGGCCGGACTTCAACGCCCTGGTCTACGTGCTGGGCGGCCGTGGCACCGTCGGCACCGACGGGCGGCCGGTGCACACGGGCCAGCTCGCCGTGCACGGCCCGGGCGACGCGCTGACCTTCGCGGCGGACGCCCGCCAGGACAGCCACACCCCGGCGCTGGACCTCTACATCATGGGCGGCGAGCCGATCCGGGAGCCGGTGGCGCACTACGGCCCGTTCGTCATGAACACCCGCGACGAGCTGCTCAAGGCGGTCGAGGACTTCCAGGCCGGCCGGCTCGGCGTCGTCCCGGCCGAGCGGCTGCCGCACACCGACGGCCAGGCGCCCCGGCCCTGAGCGCAGGCGCGGACGTGGCGCCTCCGGCGGACGACCGGAGGCGCCACCGGCGCGTCGAGTGCGGTGCCGTCACCGGACGGCGGCGCGTGGCGTCAGGAGACGGCGAAGATGCCGGCGACGCCCAGGATCACCATGAGCAACACCGCCACCAGCGCACCCCGTTCGCTCTCCACCGCCTGCTCGCGGTACTCGGGCACGGAGTTCGTCGTCTCGCCGGGCATGGTGTTGCCTCCTCGGTTGCTCGCGTCGTGTCGGGTGGCGTCGGGGGTCGGCCGACCGGTCGCCGGGGGCGCCGGCCGGGATGCGGACCCGCGACGGGGGTCCTACCGTGAGGACGTTGTCGACCTCGGGGGGTTGGAACGGTGGGACCGCGCAACTGGTTCCTCAGCGCACGGGAACGCGCCAACCCGGTGTCAGAGTTACCCGTCTGGACCAGCGGAAACCTTGCGGAGCCCTTAATTCACGGTGCCGCGTACTTCGACCGGCTGGTCGACGAGGTGTCGGCGCTGGAGGCGGGCGACCATCTCTTCTTCACCGACTGGCGGGGCGACCCGGACCAACTGCTGCGCCCCGACGGGCCGACCGTGGCCCAGCTCTTCGCGCAGGCCGCCCAGCGCGGCGTGGTGGTCAAGGGCCTGATCTGGCGCTCCCACCTCGACGCGCTGGCCTACAGCGAGGCGGAGAACCGCAACCTCAGCGAGACCATCTCCGCCGCCGGCGGCGAGGTGCTGCTCGACCAGCGGGTCCGCCGGGGCGGCTCGCACCACCAGAAGCTGGTGGTGCTGCGCCACCCGCGGGCGCCGGAGCGGGACGTCGCCTTCGCCGGCGGCATCGACCTGTGCCACAGCCGGCGGGACGACGCCGGCCACCGGGGCGACCGGCAGGTCGTGCAGATGTCCGCCCGGTACGGGCAGCACCCGCCGTGGCACGACGTGCAGCTCGCGGTGCGGGGGCCGGTGGTGGGCGCGCTGGACACCGCCTTCCGCGAACGGTGGACCGACCCGGTGCCGCTGGACTCGGAGAACCCCCTGGCCTACCTGCGAGACCGGCTGCGCGGCTCGGACCTGCGCCCCGACCCGCTGCCGGACCAGCCGGCCGACCCGCCGCCCTGCGGCCCGCACCACGTACAGGTGCTGCGCACCTACCCGGTGGTCCGCCCGCGCTACTCCTTCGCCCCGGACGGCGAGCGTACGGTGGCCCGCGGCTACACCAAGGCGGTCCGCCGGGCCCGCCGGCTGATCTACCTGGAGGACCAGTACCTGTGGTCCACGGAGGTGGCCGACCTGTTCGCCCGCGCGCTGCGGGACAGCCCCGACCTGCACCTGGTCGCGGTGGTCCCCCGCTATCCGGACGTGGACGGCCGGCTGGCGCTGCCGCCCAACTCCGTCGGCCGCGAGCAGGCGCTGTCGCTGTGCGAGCGGGCTGCCCCGGACCGGGTGCACGTCTTCGACCTGGAGAACCCCGCCGGCACGCCGGTGTACGTGCACGCCAAGGTGTGCGTGGTCGACGACGTCTGGGCCAGCGTCGGCAGCGACAACTTCAACCGCCGCTCCTGGACCCACGACAGCGAGCTCTCCTGCGCGGTGCTGGACGAGACCCGGGACGGGCGGGCGCCGACGGACCCGGGCGGCCTGGGCGACGGGGCCCGGGTCTTCGCCCGGGACCTGCGGCTGCGCCTGTGGCGCGAGCACCTGGACCGGGACCCCGGGGGCGGCGAGGACGCCGACCTGATCGACCCCGCCGACGCCGTGGCGGCGATCACCGCCGCCGCCGACGCGCTGCGGCGGTGGCACGACTCCGGGCGGGTCGGTCCCCGGCCGCCGGGCCGGTTGCTGCCGCACCGGCCGGAGCGGCTGCCCTGGTACACCCGCGCGTGGGCGCTGCCGGCGTACCGGCTGGTCTACGACCCCGACGGCCGGCCGCTGCGGGCGCGTCGGGCCGGCACCTGGTGAGGGGCTAGGCCGGCACGGAGACCGCGGCGGCCCGGGCGCGTACGGGCCCGGCGACCCGGGACGTGCCGTCGGTCTCCGGGGTGTAGACGGTCAGGCCGCCGGGGTAGGCGAACGAAGCGCGCGGGGAGTAGAAGCCGAAGCCGATCGTGAGCGGATTCTCCGGACGTAGCGCGTAGAGCGGGTGCCCCGGGTCCAGGAACTCCACCGAGTCGATCACGAACGGGTCGACCGGTTCGGCGACGAACGGGTACACGGCGCTGAGCAGCTCCCCGTCCCGGCCGGTGAAGTACCGGTGGTGGCCGCTGCTGATCGTCTGCCCCGTCTCACCGACCTGGCAGCGCGCGCGGATCAGCGGGGTGCCGCCGATCGCCGTCTCGGCGACCAGGGTTTCGCCCCGGCACTCGATGCTCGTGCGGCCGGCGACGGCGGGCGCGCCGCGCGCGGTGGCGTAGTCGCGGACCCGTTCGCTGGAGGTCACGTAGTGCGTCCACCAGCCGCCGAGGCTGGCCCCGCCGGGGGCGTCGACGCCGGCCAGGCACACCCCGAGGTAGGTCAGCGAGTGGGCACCGAAGCCGGAGGTCTGGCTCTCGTCGTCGACGACGTACTGGTTGATGAAGACCTGCCGGTCCGGGCACGGGGTCAGCCCCGGGGGCACCAGCGCCGCGACCGCCTGCGGGTCCGCCGGCAGCCAGCTGAAGAACAGCGTGCGGCTGTTCACGACGAGCTGGGGAGCGACGGGGTCGAGCACGGCACCTCCGGAAGGATGTAACCGCACGCTACGGCCGGTCCCGTCCATAGGACAACGACGGAAAGCCGACATTGGCGGCCGGTCATCCGCGCCCGCGGGGCCACCCGGCCGACCGGTATGGCCCGCCAGATGTCGATGCGTCGATGTCCGGCCCACGCCGGCTGACCGTACGCATCGCGTAAGCCGACTCACAATCCGATGGGATTTTGCCCTTTTCGGGCCTTTGATAGGGGAAAATCACCTAAGTACATCGTACTTTCGGCTAGATTTCGTCGGACCGATCGGGCTAAGGTGACTTCCGAACGGACATCTGAAGCTAAACCAAAGCGTCACGTCTTTCTATCCGCGGACGAGGTGCAGGGAGGACCACCCATGACCGCGCCAACGATCAGCGAGCAGGCGACCACAGCGGCCCCGGGCACCACCGAGAAGCTCGACCCGCGGGCGCTCACCGACAGCGCCGCCGACCTGCTCAACGCGATGGCCGCGCTGCCGGCCAACCACCCGTCCCGCGCCGCCCTGCGCGACAGGGCGATCGAGGCCTGGCTGCCGCTCGCCAACCACCTCGCCCACCGCTACAGCGGTCGCGGCGAGCCCACCGACGACCTGGCCCAGACCGCCGCCGTCGGCCTCATCAAGGCGATCGACAAGTTCGACCCGTCGCGGGGCGTCGACTTCGCGGGCTACGCCATCCCGACCATCATCGGCGAACTCAAGCGGCACTTCCGCGACCGCACCTGGGACATCCGGGTGCCGCGCCGCCTCCAGGAGCTGCGGCTGGCCATCTCCGACGCCAACAGCTCGCTGCTGCAGACCCTCGGCCGCTCGCCGACGGTCGCCGACATCGCCGCCCACCTCAAGCTCACCGAGGAAGAGGTCCTGGAGGGCCTGGAGGGCGCGCGGGCCTACAACGCGGTCTCGCTCTCCACGCCCACCGGCGACGGTGACCGCGCGACGGAGCTGGGCGACATGCTCGGCGGCGAGGACGGCGAGTTCGAGCTGGCCGAGCTGCGGGTCGCCCTCGGCCCGGCGCTGGCCACCCTCGACGAGCGGGAGCAGAAGATCCTCACGCTGCGGTTCTACGGCAACCTGACGCAGTCGCAGATCGCCGAGCAGGTCGGCGTCTCGCAGATGCACGTCTCCCGGCTGCTGGCCCGCGCGCTGACCAAGCTGCGGGGGCAGCTCGACGGCACGTACTAGGAAATGGTGGGCGAGGGCCGGGCCGGCGGGTCCGGCCCTCGCCGCGTCCGACCCGTGGCACCGGCCGGCGACCGGCGCGGGCCGGTGCCTGGCGTTCCCGGCGCCGGCCTGGCCGGCCTTCGCCGCCGGGCATCCACGGGTACGCCCCGACCGGGCCGCGGCTGGCGGTGCGAGACTGGGCCGTGCTCTCGGACGTGCCCCTCGACCTGCCCGTACGGCCGGTGCTGCCGGAACTGGTCGCGGCGCTGCGCGCGGCCGGCGCCGGGGTGCTGGTGGCCCCGCCGGGCACCGGCAAGACCACCCTCGCCCCGCTGGCCGTGGCCGACGAGGTGGCGGGCCGGGTGCTGGTCGCCCAGCCGCGCCGGGTGGCCGCCCGGGCGGCGGCACGCCGGATGGCCGCGCTGCTCGGTGAGCCCGTCGGCGAGCGGGTCGGGTACGCCGTGCGCGGCGAGCGGCGGTCCGGCGCGCGCACCCGGGTCGAGGTGGTCACCACCGGCCTGCTGGTCCGCCGCCTGCACCGTGACCCCGAGCTGGCCGGGGTGGGCGCGGTGCTGCTCGACGAGTGCCACGAGCGGCACCTCGACGCCGACCTGGCGCTCGCCTTCACGGTGGAGGCCCGGGCCGCGCTCCGCCCCGACCTGTGGCTGCTGGCGATGTCGGCGACCCCCGAGGCGGACCGGTTCGCCGCGCTGCTCGGCGGCGCGGGCGGTGCCGCGCCGGTCGTCCGGGCCTCCTCGGCCCTGCACCCGGTGACGCGGATCTGGGCGCCGCCGCCCCGGCCGGTGGCCGCGCCCGGTGCCGGCCCGGTCGACCGGGGCCTGCTCGACCACGTCGCGGCGACGGTGCGCCGGGCGCTGCGCGAGCACGCCGGGGACGTGCTGGTCTTCCTGCCCGGGGCCGGCGAGATCGCCGCCGTCGCGGCCCGGCTGGCCGACCTGCGCGACACGGTCGCCGTGCTCCCGCTGCACGGCCGGCAGCGCGCCGCCGACCAGGACGCGGCGCTGCGGCCGGCCGACCGGCGGCGGGTGGTGCTGGCGACCTCGGTGGCGGAGAGCAGCCTGACGGTGCCGGGGGTCCGGGTGGTGGTGGACGCCGGGCTGTCCCGGGTGGCCCGGATGGACCTGGCCCGGGGCCTGGGGGCGCTGGTCACCGTGCCGGTGTCCCGGGCGGCGGCGACCCAGCGGGCCGGCCGGGCCGGCCGGGAGGCGCCCGGGCACGTCTACCGCTGCTGGTCGGCGGCCACTCACGAGCGGCTGGCCGCGCAACCGGAGCCGGAGATCGCCACCGCCGACCTGACCGGGTTCGCCCTGGAACTCGCCGCTTGGGGCTCGCCCGACGGCGCCGGGCTGGCCCTGCCGGACCCGCCCCCGGCCGCGGGGATGACGGTGGCCCGGGACGCCCTCACCACCCTCGGCGCGGTCGACGCGCAGGGCCGGATCACCGACCGGGGCCGCTCGATCGCCGCCGTCGGGGCGCATCCCCGGCTGGCCCGGGCGCTGCTGGACGGGGCCGCCCGGGTGGGCGCGGACCGGGCGGCCGAGGTCGTGGCGCTGCTCGCGGAGGACACCGTCGCCGGGCCGGGCGACGACCTGACCGCCGCGTGGCGCCGGCTGCGCGCGGGCGCGGACCCGGGCGCCACGGCCCGCTGGCGGGCGGAGGTACGCCGCCTGCGCGCCGCCCTGCCCCCGGCCCCCTCGGGACCGGCGCCGGCGGCCGGCACCGACCCGGCCCGCCCGACCCACCGCCCCGACGCGGCGAAGGCCGGAGACACCGGTCGGGCCCGCCCGACCCACCGCCCCGAAGCGGCGAAGGCCGGAGACACCGGCCGGGCACGGCCGGCCGACGACCTCGGCCCGACCGGGAACCCCGGCCAGGACCACCTGACCGACGACCTCGCCGCCGGGCTGCTGGTCGGGCTGGCCCACCCCGAGCGGCTGTCCCGGGCGCGGCGGCCGGGCGGCTCGGCGTACCTGATGAGCGGCGGGACCGCGGCGGAGCTGGCGCCCGGGTCGGGGCTGGCGGGGGCCGGGTGGCTGGCGGTGGCGGTGGCGGACCGCTCCCCCGGCGCGCCGGCCGCCCGGGTGCGGCTGGCGACCCCGCTCGACGAGGCGACCGCCCGGGAGGCGGGCGGGCCGCTGCTGCGCGCCGAGCGGGAGGTCGGCTGGTCCGGCGAGGACGTGGTGGCGCGTGAGGTGGTGCGGCTGGGCGCCATCGAGCTGGCCGAGCGGCCGATCCGGCCCGGGGCGGAGGAGGTGGCGGCGGCCCTGCTGACGGGCCTGCGCCGCACCGGTCTCGGACTGCTGACCTGGACCCCGGCGGCGCGGGCGCTGCGCGGGCGGCTGGCGTTCTGCCGGCACGCGCTCGGCGGCGACTGGCCCGACGTGGGCGACGAGGCGCTGCTCGCCGACGCGCCGGCCTGGCTCGGCCCGGAGCTGGCCGCCGCCCGCCGCCGGGCCGACCTGGCCCGGGTCGACGTGGCGGGCGCGCTGCGCCGATTGCTGCCGTGGGCGCTGGCGGCCCGGCTCGACGAGGTGGCGCCGGAGCGGATCACCGTGCCGAGCGGTTCCCGGATCCGGCTCGACTACGCCGACCCGGCGGCGCCGGTCCTCGCGGTGAAGCTCCAGGAGACGTTCGGCTGGCGGGACGCGCCGCGGGTCGCCGACGGCCGGGTGCCCGTGCTGCTGCACCTGCTCTCGCCGGCGGGGCGGCCGGTGGCGGTCACCGCCGACCTGGCGTCGTTCTGGCGCGCCGGCTATCCGCAGGTGCGGGCGGAGCTGCGCGGCCGTTACCCGCGCCACCCGTGGCCGGAGGACCCGACCACGGCCCAGCCCACCCGGCACGCCACCCCGCGCCGCCGCTGAGCCGGGCTACTCCTCCACCACGTCGGCGATGACCACCGTGACGTTGTCCGGCCCGCCGGCGCGCAGCGCCAGGTCGATCAGCCTGCGGGCGCACTCCGCGCGGTCCGGGTGCTCGGCGAGCACCTCGGCGAGCGTGTCGGGGCGGACCACGTTGGACAGGCCGTCGCTGCACAGCAACCAGCGGTCGCCGGGCCAGGGCACCATCGTCGCGTACGCCGGGGAGACCTCGTCGCCCTGCAGGGCCTGGGTGACCACGGCCCGGCGGGGGTGGCTGCTGGCCTGGTCGGGGGTGATCACCCCCTGGTCGACGAGCATCTGCACGAACGTGTCGTCCCGGGTGATCTGCTTGAGCACCCCTTCCCGGAACAGGTAGGCACGGGAGTCGCCGACGTGGGCGAGGGCCAGGCAGCTGCCCGTCCGGGCGAAGAGCAGGGCGGTCAGGGTGGTGCCCATGCCCTGCCGCTCCGGGTCCTCGGCGACCGCCTGGCGGATCCGCGCGGTGGCCAGCTCGATGCCGCTCTGCAGCGCGGCCACCAGCGCGTCCTCCGGGGTCTCCACGTCCAGCGGAGCGACCGCCTCGATGGCGATCGCGCTGGCCAGATCGCCGGCCGCCATCCCGCCCATGCCGTCGGCGACGGCGACGAGCCAGGGGCCGGCGTGCAGGGCGTCCTGGTTCCCACTGCGGATCAGCCCACGGTCGCTCGTTCCCACGGAACGCAGCTTCAGGGTCATGGGTGGCAGCCTGCCAGGCCGAGGGCGCAGTTGTCTCTAGGAGATCAGCACCTCGGCGCGTCGCGCGGCGAATCTCACTGTCGCGCGCCGCCGCACCGACGGAAGGCCATCACGTACCGGACGCCGTCCAGATATCGGTGGACCGGGCCCGGGGCGTACGAGATGGTGGCCGGCATGGACGACGCGGAGCGGCGGGTGTGGGGGCGGCTGCCGGACGGTGCCCGCGCCGCGCTGGCCCGCCTGGCCCCGGCGGACCTGCGCACGCTGCTGCTGGCGGTGGCCCGGGACCGGGCCGCGGCGGCACGCCCGGCGGACCTGGTCCGCCGCTGGCGGACGGACCGGTTCACCCGGCCGGCGGCGGTCGACCCGCGGGTGCTGTCCGGGGTCGAGGCCCGCCTGTGGGACCTGCTGCCCGCCGACGTCACGGGCGTCGACCTCTCCCCCGTCGCGCCGCTCGGGACCTGCGCCGCGGTCGCGCCGGTGAGCCAGAACCGGATCGTCACCACCCTGCGGCTCACCGAGGTGCTGAGCGATCCCACCAACGCCCTCGCGATCGAGGCCGCGGTGCGCCGCCGGGAACAGCCCGCCGCCGGCACGGTGCACCTGGCCGCCTGCCACCGGGTGCTGCGGGCGCAGGACTTCGGGCCCGGATTCTCGGCGCACTTCCGGCTCTTCGCGCTGGTCTCGAGCGCCCGTGACAGCGGGTCGGGCAGCACCCAGGCGCGGCTGCTCACGCTGCACCTGGCGTACTGGCGGACAGTGCTCGCCACCCTGGTGCCGCAGGCGTCGGCGCGGCTACGCCTGACGGTCCTCGACAGCCCCGTCGTCGGCGAGCGGATCGCGGACACCGTCCGGCCGGGGCTCGGCCCGTCCACCGTGCCGCTGGTGGACGAGCCGGAGCGCCGGCGCGGCCGGGGCTACTACGTGGACGCCGCGCTGCGGATCACCGCGGGCGACGGCGGGAACGAGGTCGAGCTCGGCGACGGCGGTTTCACGGACTGGACCGCCCAGCTTGCCGGCGACCGCAAGGAACGCTGCCTGGTCTCCTGCCTGGCCACCGAGCGGCTCGCCGCGCTGGCCGGCGGCCCCGGAGCCCCGGCCGGGGCCGACGCCCCCGACGCCCGGCGGCCCTGACGCCCCTGAGCGGAGCGCCGGGGCCGGGGCAGGTGACACGGGACTGTCGAGCTGCCCGCGCAGATGGGCAGGGGTGGGCACGGTTGGTCCCATGGGTGGGGCAGCTCGACAGCGTTCGCCGAGCGGCTGCGGAGGGGCGATCGTCGCGGAATGGCGCAACCGGCTGCCACTCGACGCACGACCGCGGCAGCAATCGACGCACACCGCTGTAGCACGATGCCCACCATGACCGAGCGGAGCATCACCCTGCGTCCCGGCGGCCCCGCCGACGCGCCCGCCGTGCTGCGGCTGCTCGACGACGCGACCGCCTGGCTGGTGGCGCTGGGGCGCACCGGCCAGTGGGGCACCGAGCCGGCGTCGACCGATCCGCGGCGGATCGCGCAGGCCGACGCCTGGTCGGCGGGCGGCGGGCTGTGGCTGGCGATGCTCGGTGACCGGCCGGTCGGGGCGTTGGTGGTGGGCGCGGCGACGGACTACGTGCCGCCGGCCACCGAGCCCGAGTTGTACGTCAACCTGCTGGTCACCGACAGGGCGCACAGCGGTTCGGGGATCGGCGGCCGGCTTCTCGCCCATGCCGCGGAGCTGGCCCGGGGGCACGGGCTCAGCCTGCTCCGGGTCGACTGCTACGCGGGCGGGGACGGAGCGCTGGTCCGCTGGTACGAGCGGCAGGGCTTCACCCCCACCGAACCGTTCACGGTCGAGCGCCCGGGCCGCGACCCGTGGCCCGGGCAGGTCCTCGCCCGCCGCCTGCCCTGACCCCGGGCGGGCTCAGCCGATCTCCTCGTCCACGAAGCACCAGCGCCAGGTCTCCCCCGGTTGGATCGACCGCATGACCGGGTGCGCGGTGGCGGCGAAGTGCGCCGAGGCGTGCTGGTACGGCGAGGAGTCGCAGCACCCGACGTGCCCGCAGGTGAGGCAGGACCGCAGGTGCACCCAGTACTCGTTGCCGATGGCCACGCACTCCGGGCAGACGTCGGTGCTCTCCGGCACGGCGGCGCCCGCTTCGGTCAGGTGCTGACAACTCACTCCACGACCTCCCGCCGCAGCAACGACTCCTCCAGGTCCAGCTCCCGGTAGGCGCGCACCAGCACCTCCTCGGGGATGCGGCCGGAGTCCCGGGCGTCCCGGAACACCTCCCGCTCTGCGTCGATCATCTCCTGCCGCAGCCGACCGTACGCCTGGGACGGCGTCTCCCGCGCGGTGCCGCCGAGGCGCTCCCAGGCCAGGTTGGTGCGCTCGTCCAGCGCCCGACGCAGCCGCTCCACCACGGGCGCGGGGGCGGTGTCGGCGAGCGCGTCGAGGCGCTCCCGTGCCGCGCGGCTGGCCTGCTGCTGCACGCCCGCGGCCGAGAGCGCGTCCTGCACCGGGTCGTCGGGCGGCAGCCGCATCCGGCGAGCCACCAGCGGCAGGGTGGCGCCCTGGCCGACCAGGGTCACCACGATCACCGCGAAGGCCAGCCAGATGAACAGCGCGCGCGGGTAGGACCGGCCGTCGGCGAGGGTGAGCGGCAGGGCGAGGGCGGCGGCCAGGGTGACCACGCCGCGCATGCCGGCCCATCCGAGCACGATCGGGTAGCGCGGCGACGGCGTGGACTCCCGGCGACGGATCCTGGGCACCAGCCGGGCCAGGTAGGTGGCCGGGAAGAGCCAGACGAACCGGGTCAGGAAGACGGCGAGCAGCACCGCCGCGGTGATCGCGACCAGGAATCCGGCCGGCTCGTCGAGTTCCCGGAGCACCTCCGGCAGTTGGAGGCCGACCAGCAGGAAGACCAGGCCCTCCAGCAGGAACCGGGTCAACCGCCAGAACGCACCGACCTGGAGTCGGGACGCGGCCGACATCAGCCGGGGCAGCCGGTGCCCGAGCGCCAGTCCCGTGACCACCACCGCGACCACCGCGGAGGCGTGGATCTCCTCGGCGGCGAAGGCGACCGCGAACGGGATGATCAGCGACAGCGCGTTGTCCAGCAGCGGGTCGGTGATGTGCCGGTGCAGGAAGCCGAAGACGACCGCGCCGAGCACGCCGACCACGATGCCACCACCGGTGGCCGTGACGACCTCCACGGCCACCTCCGTGACGCCGACGGCGGCACCGATGCTGGCCAGGGTGGCGACCCGCAGCAGCACCAGCGCCGTCGCGTCGTTGAGCAGGCTCTCCCCCTCCAGGATCGTCACGACCCGTCGGGGCAGCCCGATGCGGCGGGCCACCGCGGTGGCGGCGACCGCGTCGGGCGGTGCCACCACCGCGCCGAGGGCCAGGCAGACCGCGAACGGCACCGCCGGCAGCATCAGGTGTACGACGAGGCCGACCGCGAACGCGGTGAACAGCACCAGCCCGACGGCGAGCAGCAGGATCGGCCGCAGGTTGAGCCGGAACGCCGGCACCGAGGTCTCGAGTGCGGCGACGTAGAGCAGGGGCGGCAGGATGCCCACGAGCACCAGTTCGGGGTCGAGCCGCACCTGCGGGAAGCCCGGCACGAAGGCGAGGGCGAGGCCGAGCACCACGAGCAGGATCGGCGCGAGCAGCCCGAGCTTCCGGGCCAGCGCCGCACCCAGCGTCGCGATCGCGAGGAAGACGACGACGTCGAACAGAGCTTCCATGACGTACGAGCCTATGGCCCGCTCGGCTCACCCGACGCCGCGCAGCTTCGGCAGCACCTCCGCCCCGAACGTGTCGACGAAGGCCCGCTGCTCCTGCCCGACGTGGTGCAGGGCGATCTGGTCGAAGCCGAGGTCCAGGTACTCCTCCAGCCAGCCGACGTGCCGGCCCAGGTCGGCGGAGACGTTGACGACCTCGCGGACCCGCTGCATCGGCACCTGCTCCGACACCACGTCGAAGTGCTCCGCCGTGTCCAGGTCCCAGCAGACCGGCGGCGCGAAGACGTTGCTGCGCCACTGGTCGTACGCGAGCCGCTCGGCCTCGGCCTGCTCCCGCGCCCAACTCAGGTGCACCTGCAGGTGCAGCGGCCCGCTCCCGCCGCCACCCCGGTACGCCTCGATCATCTGCCGCAGGTGCGCGGCCGGCGCGTTCACGGTGATCAGCCCGTCCGCCCACTCGGCGCACCAGCGGGCGGTGGCCACGCTGACCGCCGCGCCGATCAGCGCCGGCGGCTGCTCCGGCCGGGTCCACAGCTTCGCCCGGTCGACCCGGACCAGGCCGTCGTGGCTGACCTCCTCGCCGGCCAGCAGCGCGCGGATCACGTCCACGCACTCCCGCAGCCGCGCGTTGCGGACGTCCTTGCGCGGCCAGCCGTCGCCGGTGATGTGCTCGTTGCTCGCCTCGCCGGTGCCCAACGCCGCCCAGAACCGGCCCGGGTACATCGCCGCGAGGGTGCCGATCGCCTGCGCGACGATCGCCGGGTGGTAGCGCTGGCCGGGCGCGTTGACCACGCCGAAGGGCAGGTTGGTGGCCTGGAGGGCCGCGCCGAGCCAGGACCAGGCGAAGCCGGACTGGCCCTGCCGCCCGCTCCAGGGCGAGAAGTGGTCCGAGGACATGGCGGCGTCGAAGCCGGCCCGCTCGGCGTGGACCACCGCGTCCAGCAGGGCGCGGGGATGGATCTGCTCGTGGGACGCGTGGAAGCCGAACACCGTCATGGCGTCACTCCGTACCCGTGACGGTGTCCGGCTAAAGCTGCCCCCCGCCCGGCCGCGCCCGGGCGCTGCTACTCGGCGTGCGCGCCCGCGCCGGCCGTGGCGGCCCCCTCGCCCACCCAGACGGTCTTGGTGTTGCAGAACTCGCGCATGCCCAGCGCGGAGAGCTCCCGGCCGTACCCGGAGTTCTTCACCCCGCCGAAGGGCAGTTCCGGGTAGGACGTGGTCATCCCGTTGACGAACACGTTGCCGGCGTCCAGGTCGGTGGCGAAGCGCTCCTGCTCTTCGGGGTCGCGGGTCCAGGCGTTCGACCCGAGCCCGAAGGAGGTGCCGTTGGCCACCTCGATCGCCTCGTCGTACGACGACACGCGGTAGAGGCCGGCGACGGGCCCGAAGACCTCCTCGGACCACATCCGCATCTCCGGCCTCAGGTCGGTCACCACCGTCGGCGGGTAGAACCAGCCAGGGCCGGCGGGCGGCTCGCCGCCGCAGAGCACCGTGGCGCCCCTGTCGACCGCGTCCCGCACCTGGGCGTGGATCTCGTCGCGCCCGCCCTCGCTGGCCAGCGGGCCGACGTCGGTGTCGGGGTCCATCGGGTCGCCGACCCGCAGGGCCGACATGTGCGCGGCGAACTTCTCGGCGAAGGCGTCGAACACGTCGGCGTGCACGATGAACCGCTTGGCGGCGATGCAGGACTGGCCGTTGTTCTGGCAGCGGGCGGTGGTCGCCACCTCGGCGGCCCGGTCGAGGTCCGCCGAGGGCATCACCACGAACGGGTCGCTTCCGCCCAGCTCCAGCACCGTCTTCTTCAGCTCCCGGCCGGCGATCTGGGCGATCGAGCGGCCGGCGCCCTCGCTGCCGGTCAGCGTCGCCGCGCGTACGCGGGGGTCGCTGAGCACCCGGTCGACCTCGGCCGAGCCGACCAGCAGCGTGGTGAACGCCCCCTCCGGGAAGCCGGCGCGGCGGAAGAGGTCCTCCAGCAGCAGCGCGGTCTGCGGCACGTTGGAGGCGTGTTTGAGCAGGCCGGTGTTGCCGGCCATCAGCGCCGGCGCGGCGAAGCGCATCACCTGCCAGAGCGGGAAGTTCCAGGGCATCACCGCGAGCACCGGCCCGATCGGCTGGTAGCGGACGAACGCCCGGGTGGCCTTGACCGCCGTCGCGTCGGCGGGCTCGTCGGCGAGGAACTCGGCGGCCTTCGCCGCGTAGAAGCGGCAGGCGGTGGCGCACTTGGTGACCTCGGCCTTGGCCGCCGCGTACGTCTTGCCCATCTCGGTGGTCATGAGCCGGGCGGTCTCGTCGCGTTCGGCCTCCAGCAGGTCGGCCGCCGCGGTCAGCCACCGCTCGCGCTGCGGGATCGTGGTGCCCCGCAGCTGGCGGTACGCCAGGTCGGCGCGCTCGATGGCGGCGTCGATCTGTTCGGCCGACATCGGGTCGTAGCTCTTGAGCACCTGTCCCGTGGCGGGGTTGGTGGTCGCGATGGGCATCTCGTACTCCTGTCACTCGAAGAGTGAGTGGCGGGCGCCCGGCTCCTCCCGGCGGCGGGCGGCACGGCGGCGCTGGATGATGATCAGGTCGACCACGGCGACCACCGCGAAGACCACGCAGAGGACCCCCAGCCACACCAGGTCGGCACGGAACGCCAGCACCGCGAACACGGCCATGGTGACCAGCCCGAACCCGGCGAGCAGGAGCCGCATGTTCAGCGCGCTGTAGGCGTGGCCGACCGTGCCACGGGCGCGCCGGGGCTGCGATCTCGTCATTGCACGGACCTACCCCCGATCGGCCGACTTAACCCGCTCCGCGGCCACCCCGGCCCCCGCCGCGGGCCGCGTGGGCCGCGTCACGCCGCCGGTAAGGTGCGTTACACCCGGGCGCCATGAGCCGCCGGATCCCGCCCGTGGCCGGGGAGGATGGTCGGCATGACCATGACCCACGCCCTGCCGGTGACCGTCGCCGTCGCGCGGCGCACCGATCCCGCCCGGACCAGCGAGATGGTGGCCTGGATGCGGGCCGGCACGGCGCTGGCCGAGGCGTTCCCGGGGTTCCTCGGGTCCGGCTGGGTACGCAGCGCGCCCGGCTCCGGCGAGTGGCACATCATCTACCGCTTCGCGGACCACGAGACGCTGCGCCGGTGGGAGGAGTCGCCGCAGCGGCACTGGTGGCTCTCCTCGGCGCAGGGCATCGTGGAGCACACCCGGGTGGAGCGGCGCACCGGGATCGAGGGCTGGTTCGACCCGCCGCGGGAGCACGTCGTCGAGACGGTGCCGGTCAGCGCCGATCCCACCGTGCCGCCGCCGTCCCCGCCGCGCTGGAAGCAGGCCGTGACGATCTGGCTGGCCTTCTTCCCGCTCAGCCTCACCGCGACGCTGCTGACCAGCCGGTTCCTCCCCGAGGTGCCGCTGGCCGCCCGGGTGCTGCTGATGACCCTCACGCTGACCCCGCTGATGACCTACCTGGTGCTGCCCCGGATCACGGCGTCCCTGCACTGGTGGCTGCACGGGCAGCGCCCGCCGTGGCGCTCGGCCCGCTGACACCCCGTCGCCCGCCGGGCAGGCGGGCTGCCAATAGCAGGTCGAGGCGCGGCGGAACAGGCCTGTGCCGCATAGCCGACAGCAGCGGGTGACCGCACCCCGGCCCGCGCGTAGAGTTACCGCGCTGTTGCTCTCCGCTGCGGGACTGGGGAAGAGATGCCTCGACGCTGGGTCGCCGCCGTCGCCTGCCTGCTGGCACTGGTCGCCCTCGCCTGCGAGGGCGGCGGGGACCCCGGCTCCCGCCCGCCACGCGAGACGCCGTCGCCGGGCGCGTCCGGCGGCATCGCGGCGCTCGGCGACTCGATCAGCACCGGCTTCGGCTCCTGCCTGGTGCTGACCTCGTGCCAGCGCAACTCGTGGTCCACCGGGGACGGGCTGCGCGTGGACAGCCTCTACCGCCGGCTGCTCGACCGCACCCCCGCCATCCGCGGCCGGGCCTACAACCACGCCCGCCCGGGAGCGCGCGCGGCGTCACTGGAGGGACAGGCCCAGCAGGCGGTACGCGACCGCGTCGACCACGTGACCGTGCTGATCGGGGCCAACGACGTGTGCCGGGGCGGCATCGAGGCGATGACGCCCGTGACGCGGTTCCGCGCGGAGGTGGACCGGGGCCTGCGGGTGCTGCGGCAGGGCCGGCCGAAGGCGCGGGTGCTGGTGGTGAGCATCCCGGACCTGTATCGGCTCTGGGAGGTCGGGCACACCGACGCCCGGGCGGTCCGCGCCTGGAAGCGGGGCGTCTGCCCGGCGCTGCTGGCCGACCCGGCCTCGACGGACCCGCTGGACCGGGCCCGCCGGGCGGCCGTCCGGGAGCGGATCGACGACTACAACGCCCAGCTCGCCGCCGCCTGCAAGGCGTACGGCTCACGCTGCCGCTACGACGGCGGGGCGGTGCACCGGGTGCGGTTCGACCTGAACCTCGTCAACCCGCTGGACTGGTTCCACCCCAACGCCGCCGGCCAGGACCGCCTGGCCGACGTGGCCTGGCGCGCCTCGGGCCTCGCCTCCTGACCGGCCCCGGGCTGGCCAGGAGGCCGGCACGGACCAGTCGTCGCCGGCACGGACCGGCCCGGGAAGCCGGCACGGGCGGGGAGCCGGCCCGAGGGATCAGGGTCGGCGGGGTCCGGGGACGGCGAGGGCACCGTAGTGGCGGTAGAGGGCGCGGGAACGGACGGCCAGGTCCTTGGTGGCCGACGAGTTCGCCCAGGTGCCGAGGATGATCGCCGCCCCGGGCACCACCTTGGCGAAGAGCCGCTTCGCCGCGCGCACCCCGGCCATCTGGGCCAGGCGTACGCCCAGGCGCAGCATCACCCTGCCGAGCGGGTTCTGCCCGCCGCTGCCGAACAGGGCACCGGCGCGCTCCCGCCCGGCGGCCACCCCGAGCGCGAGCCGGGCGCTCTCGGCCACCTTGTGCACCTTCTGCAGCACGAGCAGGTCGGTGGCCCGGTCGGGGTGCAGCGGGTCGACGCCGTACGCGGCGGCGACGTGCAGCACCATCCGGGCCTGGGTCCAGGCCAGCACGCCCACGTCGATCACGGCACCGGGCAGCCCGGCCGCCCCGGAGACGGCGCCGGAGAGCCGCGCGTGGTTGACGAACTTGCGTACGGCCTGCTCCGCCAGGGCCTCGACGGAGGCCCCGGGCTGCTCGGCCCGGGCCCGCGCGGCCCACTGCGCCGCCTCCGGCCCCAGCCGGCGCACGGCCTCCAGGGCGAGGTGCTCCGGGGCGTACTGCGGATCCTCCCGCATCCGGTCCCAGAGCTTGAGCGGCGGCGCCTCCGGGACCTCCTGCGGAGGCGCCGGCACCACCGCCGGCGGCTGGGGCGCTCCCGCGGCGGGCTGGGTGGGCTGGCCGTCGGCGGGCGCGGAATCGGTCACTGGTTCTCCCGGGGGTCGGAGAGGTCGTCGGGGGTCAGCGGCGGTTCTGGAGCTTGGCGGCGAGGCCCTTCAGCTTCTGCTGGGTGCCGGGCTTGGCCAGCTCGCGCCGGCCACGGTCGATCAGTTGCTGGCCCTTCGGCGAGCGCAGAAAGGTGCTGATCCGCTGCATCAGAGACATGTCGTCCTCCTGTCGGTGGCGCCTCTTCCATGTGTACCCCGGAGCGACAACATCCGTACCCCGGACACCCGAACCGCAACCGTCCACTGTGGTCGGCGGAAGACTACTGGCCGGCCTCCAGGATCGCCTCGACGACCTCCGTGGCCCGCCACTCGTGCTTGGCGTAGTGCTCCGGGTAGGCCGAGATCTGCACCGCCTGGGCGGCGTCGGTCAGCCGCATCTGCTGCCAGCCGGGCACCTGCGCCAGCGCGGCAAGGAACTGCCGGGTGGCGAACTCCGGATCCATCAGCTGCCCCACCTCGCCCCACCCGCTGCTGGAGCGCTGCTGGAACAGCCCGACCGAGTCGTGGTCCCAACCGATGCCCTGGTGGGGGTAGTTCTGGGACTCGGGAAGCACCCCGCTGGCGATGTTGTAGAGGTTGCTCTCCTGCATCGCGGTGGCGACCGCGATGACGAACGCGCGCCGGGGCATGTCCATCTTCCGCCCCGTCCGCACGATCACCTCGGCGTTCTCCATCTGGGCGTTGTCGAGTCCGGCCACGGGGGCGGGGTCGACGGGCTTGCGCTTGGTCTTCTTCGGGGCGGGGGTGGCGGTGTCCGGGTCGGCGGCGGGGGTGGGGCTGGCGGGGGTGGAGGCGGGGGCACGTTCCAGGCTGCGGGAGGCAGCGTCCGGCTCGGCGCGCTCCGCGAGCGCGGAGGGGGCGGCGACGGGGGCCGGGTCGGCGGCGGAGTCGTCCCGGGCGCCCTGGGCGACGGCGGTCAGGCCGAGGCAGCACAGCACGCCGGCGGCGAGGGCGACCCGGGCCCGGGCCGGCGCGGGCAGCAGCATCCGGGCGTACGCCCCGACGGAGCGGAGGCCGGCAGGCCGATCGCGCGAGGGGGTATCGTCCGAACGGTCGATCGGGTCACCAGGGGTGATCTGGTTGTCGAGGGTGCGGTCGTCACGCATCAGCCGAGGCTAGGCAGACCCAAACTCCGATCACCCCGGGTGATCTCGTGGCATTTTTCACGAAAGCGCCCCCACCCGCAGGACGCCCCGAGCGTTCCGGGGCGACCGGGAACGCATCTCGCGTACCGGGCATACCTCGCGGCGGCGCCCGGGCGCCCCCTGGCCGCACGGAAGGGGGACGAAGCGCCGACCCCGAGTGCATGATCCCCGAGGTCACCCTTTCGGCCGATAGGCTGGTCCACCTCACGGTCATCGCTCGGCGTCCGACGGTGGAGTTGCGGGGATACGCCCTGATTGCTGATCACGCGGTGGCCCCCCGAAAGCCGCCGGCAGGAATGCATGAGGATGGCGGGTACGTTCCCCGAACGGGTGCCGTCCCCGCGCGGCGACCCGTACGCACGACCCAGGGAGGTCCGCACCGGTGCTCGACCCACACGAGCTCTACGAACTCATCGACGAGCTGCCCGACCTCGGTCAGCCCGTCCTGATCCAGGCCCTCACCGGGTTCGTCGACGCCGGCAGCGCCACCCGACTGGCCAGGGAGCAGCTGCTCACCTCGCTGGACGCCCGCCCGATCGCCCGGTTCGACGTCGACCAGCTCTTCGACTACCGCTCGCGCCGGCCGGTGATGACCTTCGTCGAGGACCACTGGGAGTCGTACGACGCCCCGGCGTTGGAGCTGCACGTGCTGCGCGACGACGACGAGACGCCCTTCCTGCTGCTCACCGGCCCGGAGCCGGACCTGCAGTGGGAGCGCTTCGTGGCCGCCGTCGGCGCGCTCACCGCGCGGCTGGACGTCCGGCTCACCGTGGGGCTCAACGCGATCCCGATGGCCGTTCCGCACACCCGCCCCGCCGGGGTGACCGCACACGCCACCCGACGCGAGCTGATCGCCGGCTACGAGCCGTGGTTGCAGCGGGTGCAGGTGCCGGGCAGCGTCGGGCACCTGCTGGAGTTCCGCCTCGGCGAGCTGGGCCGCGACGCCCTGGGCTTCGCCGCCCACGTGCCGCACTACGTGGCGCAGACCGAGTACCCGGCCGCCGCCGAGGTGCTGCTCGCCTCCGTGTCCCGCAGCACCGGGTTGCTGCTGCCCCGCGACGGGCTGCGCTCGGCCGCCGAGGTGGTCCGGCTGGAGATCGACCGGCAGGTCGCGCAGACCGACGAGGCCGCCCAGCTGGTGCAGGCCCTCGAGGAGCAGTACGACGCGTTCGCGCGCGGCCGGGGCGAGCGGAGCCTGCTCGCCAAGGAGACGGGGCCGCTGCCGACCGCCGACGAGCTGGGCGCAGAGCTGGAGCGGTTCCTGGCCGAGCAGACCCGCCCGGGCGACACCCCGACCACCTGACGGGCCGCCGGCGCGACACCCCGGGAGCTGACGCGGCGGCGCGGGCGCGGATGGGGCAGGCTGGACCCATGCGCCTGGCGACCTGGAACGTGAACTCGGTGAAGGCCCGCCTGCCCCGGCTGCTGGAGTGGCTGGCCGGCACCGGGCCGGACGTCGTCTGCCTGCAGGAGACGAAGTGCCCGGACGGGGCCTTCCCGGTGGCCGAGGTCGGCGAGCTGGGCTACCACGTGGCCAGCCACAGCGACGGCCGGTGGAACGGGGTGGCGATCCTGTCCCGGGTCGGCCTGGCCGACGTGGTGGTGGGGTTCCCGGGCGAGCCGGGGTTCCCCGAGCCGGAGGCCCGGGCCATCTCCGCGACCTGCGACGGGGTGCGGGTCTGGTCGGTGTACGTGCCGAACGGCCGCACGCCGGACGACCCGCACTACGCGTACAAGTTGTCCTGGTTCGCGGCGCTGCGGGACGCCTTGGAGACGGAGTTGGCGAGCGGGGTGCCGCTGGCCGTCTGCGGTGACTTCAACGTCGCCCCGACCGACGCCGACGTCTGGGACCCGGCGGTGTTCGCCCACTCCACGCACGTCACCCCGGCCGAGCGGGCTGCCCTCGCGGCGCTGCGCGACCTCGGGCTCTCCGACGTGGTGCCCACCCCGATGAAGGGCCCCCACCCGTTCACCTACTGGGACTACCGGGCGGGGATGTTCCACCAGAACAAGGGCATGCGGATCGACCTCGTGTACGCCTCGGCGCCGTTCACGCGGGCGGTCCGCTCGGCGTACGTGGACCGGGAGGCCCGCAAGGGCAAGGGCCCGTCCGACCATGCCCCGATCGTGGTGGACGCCGACCTGGTTCCGGCGGTCGAGTCGTTCTGAGCCCCGACGGCGTGACTAGGGTGGAGCCATGGCAGTCGTGAAGATCAACGCGATCGACGTCCCTCCCGGCGCGGGCGAGGAACTGGAGAAGCGGTTCGCCGCCCGGGCCGGCGCCGTGGAGAACTCCCCCGGGTTCCTCGGCTTCGAGCTGCTCCGCCCGGTCGCCGGGGAGAACCGCTACTTCGTCTACACGAGGTGGGAGAGCGAGGAGGCCTACCAGGCGTGGGCCGCCGGCCCCTCCCGCGCCGCCCACGCCGGCACGGGCGAACGGCGCCCCCCGGTCGCCTCGGGCGCCAACCTCCTGGAGTTCGAGGTCGTCCAGCAGGTCCCGCCCCGCCCCTGACCCCGTCCCTGGTGGGTCAGGCGGGGCGGGAGGAGATCAGGGTGGCGAAGGCGATGATGTTGTCGGCGTAGCCCGTCCGGCCGCCGAGCCAGTCGCCGCCGCAGGTGATGAGGCGCAGACCCGGCGGGCCCTCGTCGCCGTAGACCCGCTCCGCCGGCAGCCGCTCCTTCGGGAAGTGCTCCACCGAGTCGACCCGGAACACCACGACCGAGCGGTCCGCCCGGGTCACCTCGACCGTGTCGCCCGGGCGCAGCCTGTGCAGGTCGTAGAAGACCGACGGGCCGCTCTTGGTGTCCACGTGCCCCACGATGACCGCCGGGCCCGGCTCGCCGGGGGTCGGGCCCCGGTCGTACCAGCCGGTCTCGTCGGCCCGGTCCAGCGGCGGGACGGCGATCGAGCCGTCCCGGGCCTCGCCCACGGGCGCCACCGGCGCGGCCAACTCGATCGAGGGGATCGACAGGCGTACGGGCCGGCTGGCCGACAGGGCGCCGCTCTCGCTGCGGGCCGGACGCGACTCCCCCGCGCCGGCGGCCCAGTCGAACGGCCCGGCCGTCCGCCCCAACCCCGCCCCGGTGGCGAAGACCCCGACCAGCACCAGCACCACGGCCAGCGGCACCGACCAGGGGCGGCGTCCGGGCGGCGGACGCCGGCGGGCCGCTGCGGCGGGCGGCTGGGGGGCGGGCGAGGTGGCCATGAGCGGGCTCACCGTCGGGCGGCGTCCCGCGCGGCGCGCGGGCGGCGCGCCGCGACCACCGCGAGGACGATGCCGGCCACGGTCAGCGCGAGACCACCGGGAAGCAGCAGCCCGCCGGTGAACCCGCCGTCGCCTCCGCCGAAGCCCGTCGCCGGGCCGCGACTGGGCTTCACCGCCTTGACCACCTGGAGCATGGTCGAGGCGGTCTCCCCGTCGGGGCACTCCAGCTTGACCCGGTAGTTGCCGGGCCGGGTGCGCTCGCGCACCATCGGCGCGGCGGTCAGCAGCCCGCGCTGCGGCTGCACCTGCACCCGGCCGAAGGCGTCCGAGACCACGATCGCGGGGATCGAGTTGTCCCGGCAACTGGCCCGGATGCCGACGAGGAAGCCCGGCTGCACGGTGCTCGGGCTGACCTCGACGAAGACGGTGGGCTCCGGCGGCTTCGGCTGCGGCGGGCCCCCCGGCGCGGGCTCCGCCCGCAATCCGGCAACGGGGAGGCCGACGGCGACGGAGAGGCCGGTGGCAGCGGGGAGGCCGGTGGTCGGCGGGGCGGCCCCGGCCGGCAAGGCCGCGAGCAGCGGGCCGGCGAGCGCGGTCGCGATCGCCAGCGCCAGACCGCCGCGGTGCACTGACACGACGCCACCTCCCGGCGCGTTGAGGCAGTGCCGGGCAACACCAGGAGCCCGGTCTGCCGTACGGGATGGATCCTCTCATCCCCGGGCGAACATCACATCCGATCCGGCGCGGTCGTCGCGTACGCTCGGGTCGTTGTGACCTCCATCGACTCTCCCGCCGCCGCGCCCGCGCCGCCCGCCGCCCGGACGATCCGCACCTTCCATCCGCGCCGCGGCCGGATGAGCAGCCGCCAGACGGAGGCGTTGGACCGGCTCTGGCCGGTCCACGGCCTGCTCGTCCCGGACGAGCCCGGCACGACGGTGGACCTGGCCGGCCTGTTCGGCCGTCGGGCCCCGGTGGTGGTGGAGATCGGGTCCGGGATGGGCGACACCACCGCCGCGATGGCCGCCGCCGACCCGGATCGAGACTATCTGGCGGTCGAGGTGCACACGCCCGGAATCGCCAACCTGCTGGACCTGGTGGACCGGCACGGCCTGCACAACGTGCGGGTGGCGCAGGGCGACGCGCTGGACCTGGTGGCGGGCCTGCCGGCGGCGTCGCTGGACGCGGTGCACGTCTTCTTCCCGGACCCGTGGCCCAAGTCGCGGCACCACAAGCGGCGGATCATCCAGCCGGCCCACGTCGCGCTGCTGCGCTCCCGGCTGGCGCCCGGCGGCACCCTGCACTGCGCCACCGACTGGGCCGAGTACGCCGAGGCGATGCGGGAGACCCTGGACGCCGACCCGGGGCTGGTCAACGCGCACGACGGCTACGCCCCCCGCCCGCCCCACCGCCCGGTCACCAAGTTCGAGCGCCGAGCCCTGACGGCCGGCCGCCCGGTCTTCGACCTGATCTACCGGCGGGCGTGACAGAAGGGCCGGTCACCGTATTCCATCGTGCAGGGTCTCCTTCCCCACGCCCGACGGCCCGGGGCCGGTTGGCGCGCGGGGGCATGATCCAGGCACCATGGGACCCGCTATGACGCTCACCGCCGCGCTGCCGACCAGCGCCGACCCCGACACCCTCTTCGACGCGTTCGCCGGCTGGGCGAAGGAGCGCGGCCTCGACCTCTACCCCCATCAGGAGGAGGCGGTCATCGAGATCGTCTCCGGCGCCAACGTGATCATGAATACGCCGACCGGCTCCGGCAAGAGCCTGGTGGCGATCGCGGCGCACTTCGCGGCCCTGGCCGACGATCGGACGACCTTCTACACCGCCCCGATCAAGGCCCTGGTGTCGGAGAAGTTCTTCGCCCTCTGCGAGGTCTTCGGCGCCGACAACGTCGGCATGCTGACCGGCGACGCCAGCGTCAACGCCGACGCCCCGATCATCTGCTGCACGGCCGAGATCCTGGCCAACCTGGCGCTGCGCGAGGGCGACCGGGCCGACGTCGGCCAGGTGATCATGGACGAGTTCCACTTCTACGCCGAGCCGGACCGCGGCTGGGCGTGGCAGGTGCCGCTGATCGAGTTGCCGCAGGCCCAGTTCGTCCTCATGTCGGCCACGCTCGGCGACACCACCCGCTTCGTCGACGACCTGACCCGGCGCACCGGCCGGCCCACCGCCGTCGTCCGCTCGGCCGAGCGGCCGGTCCCGCTCCTCTTCTCGTACGCGATGACGCCGCTGCACGAGACCCTCGAGGAGTTGCTGGAGACGAAGCAGGCGCCGGTCTACGTCGTGCACTTCACCCAGGCCGCCGCCCTGGAACGCGCCCAGGCCCTGATGAGCGTGAACGTCTGCACCCGGGCCGAGAAGGACATGATCGCCCAGGCCATCGGGAACTTCCGGTTCACCTCCGGCTTCGGCAAGACCCTGTCCCGGCTGGTCCGGCACGGCATCGGCGTGCACCACGCCGGCATGCTGCCCAAGTACCGCCGGCTGGTGGAGACCCTCGCCCAGGCCGGCCTGCTCAAGGTCATCTGCGGCACGGACACCCTCGGCGTCGGGATCAACGTGCCGATCCGCACCGTGCTGTTCACCGGCCTGTCCAAGTACGACGGCGTGCGCACCCGGCTGCTCAAGGCCCGCGAGTTCCACCAGATCGCCGGGCGGGCCGGTCGGGCCGGCTTCGACACCATCGGCCGGGTGGTGGTGCAGGCCCCGGAGCACGTCATCGACAACGAGAAGGCCCTGGCCAAGGCCGGCGACGACCCGAAGAAGCGGCGCAAGGTGGTACGCAAGAAGCCGCCGGAGGGGTCGATCGGCTGGGGCAAGCCCACCTTCGAGCGCCTGGTCGAGGCCGAGCCCGAGCCGCTGACGTCCAGCTTCCAGGTCAGCCACTCGATGCTGCTCAACGTGATCGGCCGCCCCGGCGACGCGTTCGCGGCGATGCGGCACCTGCTCACCGACAACCACGAGGACCGGGCCGCCCAGCGCCGGCACATCCGGCGCGCCATCGCCATCTACCGGGCGCTGCGCGCCGGCGGGGTGGTCGAGCAGCTCGACGAGCCGGACGAGACCGGACGGCGGGTCCGGCTCACCGTCGACCTCCAGCTCGACTTCGCCCTCAACCAGCCGCTGTCACCGCTGGCCCTCGCGGCGATCGAGCTGCTCGACGTCGAGTCCCCCTCGTACGCCCTCGACGTCCTCTCGGTGATCGAGTCGATCCTCGACGACCCGCGCCAGGTGCTCTCCGCGCAGCAGTTCAAGGCCCGCGGCGAGGCGGTCGCCGCGATGAAGGCCGAGGGGATCGAGTACGAGGCCCGACTCGAACTGCTCGACGAGGTGACCTGGCCCAAGCCCCTCGCGGAGCTGCTGGAGTCGGCGTACGAGATGTACCGGCAGGGCCACCCGTGGGTGGCCGACCACCAGCTCTCCCCCAAGTCGGTCGTGCGGGACATGTACGAGCGGGCGATGACCTTCACGGAGTACGTCCAGTTCTACGGGCTGTCCCGCTCCGAGGGCCTCGTGCTGCGCTACCTCGCGGACGCGTACAAGACGCTGCGGCAGACCGTGCCCGAGGACGCGAAGACCGAGGAGCTGGTCGACCTCATCGAGTGGCTCGGCGAGCTGGTCCGCCAGGTCGACTCCAGCCTGATCGACGAGTGGGAGCGGCTGCGCAACCCCACCGACGCCGCCGAGGCGGCCGAGGCGCTGGACGACCGCGTCCCGGCGGTCACCCGCAACGCCCGCGCCTTCCGGGTGCTGGTGCGCAACGCCCTGTTCCGCCGGGTCGAGCTGGCCGCGCTGCGCCGCTGGCACGACCTCGGCGAACTGGACGCCGCGTCGGGCTGGGACGCCGACGCCTGGGCCGACGCGCTGGAGCCGTACTTCGAGGCGTACGACTCGATCGGGGTGGGGCCGGACGCGCGCGGGCCGGCGCTGCTCATGATCGAGCAGGGCCGGGAACGGTGGAGCGTACGGCAGATCCTGGACGACCCCGAGGGCGACCACGACTGGGGCATCAGCGCCGAGGTCGACCTCGCCGCCTCCGACGAGGCGGGCGCCGCGGTGGTCCGGATCACCTCCGTCGGCCAACTCTAGGTCGTTCCATGGGACCGCCCGGGATGCCCCGGGCGGTCCCGTCCGATCGAGGATGACGAGTCACGCCGGTGCGGAGCTGAAGTCCGCCACGTAGCCATGGGCGACCGGACACGTCCAGGTCTGGTTGGCTGGCTCAGCGGATCTTGCGCGGGCACGGTGCCGATGGTCATTCGGGGCGCTGTGCGATGAAGACCATCTCGCGACCTGGCCGATCCGGTGCCTGCCGTACCTCGCTGACGAGATAGCCCGCGCCGGCGAGGGATGCGGCCACCTCGTCGCGGCGACGAAACCGCAGGGTGGAGTCGGACGTCAGCCGCGTGCCATCCGACGTGAAGACAAACGTCCAGCGGAAGGAGACCAGGTCGCCGCTGACGTCGATCAGGTCGACCCACGTCTCGACCTCGCCAACGCCTGGGATCATCGTGTGCTTGTGCGATCGTTCGTGGTTCCACTCCAACCACGCTTTCGCCGTCGGATCGCGGGTCTCGAAGACCAGGCGTCCTCCTGGGCGCAGCGCCGCGTGCGCCGCCAGCAGAGTCGAGGCCCAGTCCTCGTCGGTCAGGAAGACCTGGGCGACGTTCGCGGTCATCGTCGCCAGATCCACCTGGAGCGGGGGCAGGTCCACCGCACAACCGTGCAGCCACCGCACCCGATCGGCACCGGGCTTGGTCCGTGCGACCTCCAACGACGCCGCCGCCGGGTCCACCGCTGTCACGTCCAGGCCCTGGTGGGCGAGCAGACACGCGAAGGCGCCGGTGCCGCAGCCGATGTCGAGGACGCTGTGCGCGCCGAACTCACGGGCCATGGCCGCGTATACGTCCAGGTCACTGCGGTCGGGGTCCAGGGGGTCGTAGACCTCGGCCAGACGGCGCTCCGCGAAGATCGGGTCAGCCACGCGGTCACCGTATCCTCCTGATCCGAAGTGGACGAGCGAGATCGCGTCGTCCAGGCCGGCAGATAGGTCGGCGGCGTGACCACGGCTTTTGGGGCAACTCTGGGCGTCGGCCGGGTCGGCGACGCTGCGCTGGCTCACTGCCCGGCGATCATGGTCGGCCGGGTTCCACCCTCCTGTGAAGAGAGACGACGTGAACATTCGACGGTGGGGCGTCGGCGTGCTCGCCGCCACCCTGTTCGTGCCCGGTCTGGCCGCTTGCAAGTCGGACGACCCGGCGCCGGCTGCCGGCGGCCCGGCCACGTCGGCCGTCCCCTCCGATCCGAAGGAGGCGCTGCTCGCCTCCATGAAGGAGATCGAGAAGGGCAACTTCACCTTCGTCGTGACCAGTGACGGGGACTTCGCCGTAAGTGGCACGGTGCACCTGCCGTCGAAGAGCGCCGAGATGAAGATGGGTGGCCAGGCCACCGAAGACCTCACCATGCAGACGCATTTCGTCCACATCGACGCCGACACCTGGGCCCTGCTCGAGTTCGGTGGCGCGATGGCCGAAATGATCCCCGAGGTCAACGCCCTCAAGGGCAAGTACCAGCATCTCGACCGGTCGAAGATCAAGGACGTCAAGGATCTCCAGTTCGACTTCGTCGATGTCGACCCGGCCGGCACCAAGCCACTCATCGAGGCGATCACCAAGGTCGAGAAGACCGGCGAGGGCGCGTACGCGGGAACGGTTGACGGGTCCAAGGCCACCGACTCGGATTGGTTCGACGCCGCCACGCTGAAGGAACTCGGCGGCAAGGCTGGAGCGATTCCCTTCACCGCGCAGCTCGACGGCCAGGGGCGGCTGAGCAAGATGACCCTTCAGATGCCCGCGTCGGCCACGAGCAAGGCGCAGGAAATCACCGTCACCTACGCCGACTACGGAACCGCCACCCCGGTACAGAAGCCACCGGCGGACAAGATCGTCGAGGCGTCCGACGACGTCTACGACATGCTCACCTGAGCATCGGTCTGCGGGGACGGGGCGGCGTTCTGCCGCCCCGTCCCGCGTCACACACCCAGCTCCTCGTGCCGCTCGGCGGTCATCTCGTCGCAAGTCGCTTGGTCACAGGCAACCTCGTTCGCCGCCTGGGCGATGTCACACCGGTCGATTAGAATGTATGTACTAATCGAGTTCCTGACCTGGGAGGACGCCCGTGACCACGCCCGCCTCCGCCCCACCCACCCCCTACGCCACCCTGCTCGGCTTCACCCGCTACGTCGACCGCACCGGCCCCACCAAGGCCACCTTCGTCGGGGGCCTGCGCAAGCAGCGGGTCAGCCGCTCCGGCTTCAACCCGCACGGCCAGTTCGTCAAGGCGCTCAAGGCCGACATCGCCTTCCACACCGGCGGCACCCACCTCGACCAGGTGGCCGACGTGGTCAAGCCCCGCTGGCGCCCCCTCTACGAGGCCCTCGTCCCCGGCGCGCGGGCCTGGCTGCACTCCCTCGGCGAGCCGAGGGCCGTCGACCTCGCCCAGACCCGCGACGCGCTCGCCATGCTCGGCGACCTGCCCGTCAAGATCAACCCCCAGTTCGGCGTACGCCACGCCGACGGTCGCGTCGAGGCCGTCCGCCTGCATTTCGACGAGGCCCCGCCCAGCCCGGAGGCGGTGCTCGCCACCCTGCACCTGATGGCCCGGCACATGGACGCGGTGCTCCCGCACGCCGAGCCGGTCCTCGTGGACGTCCGCCGGGGCGAGGACCACCGCATGCCCGCCGACGCCCGGCCCGAGCAGATCGAGCGTTGGCTGGCCGGCGAGGCGGCCGCCTTCCAGGCGATCTGGGCCACGGCCGCCTGACCCCACCCACCACCCGCCCCCTCGACGGGCCTACCCGGGGCCCGACGCGCGCCACCTTCCGGAGCCGCCCGACACCGCGGCCCCGGGAGGTGGCGCGTCGCCGTTGCGGCGGCCCACCGCGCCCTGGCGACCACCCGGAGGCCACGCTCTTCGGGCGCAATTCGCCCAGGTCGGGGCAGAACGGCGGCGCGGCGACAATCACTTTCCCCGTCGATGGTTGAGCCTTCAACCATCTCCGGGTACGGTGGTCCCCGGCGGCATCCGACAGGCCCGGCGGACCGAGATCCGGGCCGCGAGGCGTTCCGCCCGCCGGTCGCGTCGCGCCCGGCCGTCCGCTACACGGCGCGCGTCGACCCGACCGGCCGTTCGGCAGTCCACCAGCATGAGGAGCAGAACCATGACCCTGCCCACCACCGTCCGTGACGTCGCGATGCTGCTCGCCCGGATCGGCGTCGGCATCGTCTTCTTCGCCCACGGCTGGCAGAAGCTGGTCACCAACGGCGTCGACGGGACCGCCGCCTTCTTCGACAAGGCCGGCGTACCCCTGCCAACCGTGTCCGCGTGGTTCGCCACGGGCGTCGAGCTGCTCGGTGGCGCGGCGCTGATCCTCGGCGCGGTCGTCCCGATCGCCGGCGTCCTGCTCGCGCTGGACATGCTCGGCGCGTTCATCTTCGTGCACGCCGGCAACGGCCTGTTCGTGGACAAGGGCGGCTACGAGCTCGTCCTCGTCCTCGGCGCGGCGAGCCTGCTGCTGGCGGCGGTCGGAGCCGGCCGGCTCAGCGTCGACCACCTGCTGACCGGCCGCCGGGCCGCCGAACCGGCCCCCGCCGGCCGGGCCTGACCCGCACAACGCAGTGGTGGCCGCACCGGGGACGGTGCGGCCACCACAGGCGGTTGCCCGGCGAACCCGGGCGGACGTCGGTCAGGCGGTGAGGTACTTCGCCAGGTCGTCGAGGATCCGGCTGGCGGCGCCGACGCCGATGCCGGTCATCCAGATCTGGTCGGAGACGACGTGCGCCTTGCCCGCCTTGACCGCCGGCAGGGCCTTCCACAGCGTCCCGCCGGTGACCTTCGCCTGCTCGGCGGCGGCCTTCTCGCCGTACGCGGTCACGAAGATGACGTCACCGTCGACCTCGCCGATGCGCTCCGGGCTCACCCGGTCCATCCGCCGGTCCTCCTTGCCGGTCAGCAGCTGCCGCTCGGGGCGGCCCAGGCCGGTGTCGCCGATCACGATGCCGGAGAACGAGTCCGGCCCGTACACGCGGATCTCGGTCGGCATGAAGCGGACGATGGACACCTTGCGGTCGGCGGCGTCGCCCAGCTTGGCGCCGAACTCCTTGGCCCGGGTCTCGTACGCGGTGAGCAGGTCCTTGGCCTGCTGCTCCTTGCCGAGCGCCTTGCCGTCGAGGAGGAAGTTCTCCTTCCAGGTGATGCCGACCTTCTCGGTGAACACGGTCGGCGCGATGGCCTTCAGCTCGTCGTAGAACTTCTCCTGGCGGAACTTGCTGCCCAGGATCAGGTCCGGCTTGAGGGCGTTGATGGCCTCCAGGTCGGGCTCGGTGAGCACCCCGACCTCCTTGATGCCGGCGAGCTTCTCCTCGCCGAAGTAGGTCGGCCAGCTCTTCGCCTCGCCCGCGGTGGCGGCGCCGACCGGCGTGACGCCGAGGGACAGCGCGGTGTCGATCTTGTCGGTGTCGAGCACGACGACCCGCTTCGGGTCGGCCGGCACCTTGGTGGTGCCCATGGCGTGGGTGATCTCCCGGGTCTCCCCGGTGGTGGTGCCGGCGACCGGGTCGCTCTCACCGCAGGCGGTGAGGCCGACGCCGAGGACCAGCGCCGCGGTGAGGGCGGCGGCGAGACGACGCATCAGATTCCTTTCGAGGGTTACGAGCCGGTGCGCGGGGTGAGCGCGTCCTCGGCCGGGGGGCGGGCCGCCGGGGCCGGCGGTCCCGCCGGAGCTGAGCCGACCAGGTCGGCCACGTCGGACGGCCGGGTGAGCGAGGGGCTGGTGAGCGCGGGCACCACGAGGGGCGCCCCGGTCACCGGGCAGGGCACGACCACGCAGTCGAGCCCGAAGACGTCCCGGACCAGGTCGGCGGTGAGGATCTCCCGGGGCGGCCCGGCGGCCACCACGGCGCCGGACCGCATCGCGACCAGGTGGTCGGCGTACCGGGCGGCCTGGTTGAGGTCGTGCAGCACGGCCACCACCGTCCGGCCCCGCTCGGCGCGCAGCCGGTGCAGCAGGTCCAGCACCTCCACCTGGTGGGCGAGGTCGAGGAAGGTGGTCGGCTCGTCGAGCAGCAGCGCCTCGGTGTCCTGGGCGAGGGTCATGGCGATCCAGACGCGCTGCCGCTGACCGCCGGAGAGGGTGTCCACGGGCCGGCCGGCCAGCCCGGCCACGTCGGCGAGCGCCATGGCCCGGTCGACGGCGGCGCTGTCCTCCTCCGACCACTGCCGCCACCACCGCTGGTACGGCTGCCGACCCCGGCCGACCAGGTCGGCGACGGTGACCCCCTCCGGCACCAGCGGACTCTGCGGCAGCACGCCGAGCCGGCGGGCGACGTCGCGGGTCGGCAGGTCCCGGATGGCGGCGCCGTCGAGCAGCACCGCGCCCCGCCGGGGTGTGAGCAGGCGGGCCATGGTGCGCAGCAGGGTGGACTTGCCGCAGGCGTTGGGCCCGACGATCACGGTGAACGCGTCGGCGGGCAGCTCCAGGTCGAGCCCGTCCAGCACCGTCCGCTCGTCGTAGCCGGCGACCAGGTCGCGGGTGGAGAGCATCATGCCTCCTTGCCAGGGTGGGACATCACGAGGGCCGCCGGCGGCCGCGGACCAGCAGGAAGATCAGGTACGGGCCGCCGATGGCGGCGGTCAGCACCCCTGCGGGCAGCTGGGTGGGGGCGAAGAGCCGCCGGCCGGCCAGGTCGGCCAGCACCAGCAGCAGCGCCCCGAGCAGGGCGGCGCAGACCAGCGGGGGGCGCTCCGCGCGGACCAGCCGCCGGGCCAGTTGCGGGGCGACCAGGGCGACGAAGTCGACCGCGCCCACCTGAGCGGTGACCATCGCGGCGGCCAGCACCCCGGTGCCGGCGAGGCCGACCCGGCGGGCCACCGGGCGCAGGCCGATCCCCCGGGCGGTGTCGTCGTCCAGCGCGGTGCTGTTCAGCGCCCAACCGGCCCAGGCGAGCACCGGCAGGAGCGCGCCGAGGGTGGCGGCGATCCAGATGGCCTCGGTCCAGCCCTTGCCGGCGAGCGTGCCGATCAGCCAGATCTGCGCGCGCAGCCCGTCGATCGGGTCGGCGGTGAGCATGACCACCTCGGTCAGGGCCCGCAGCGCGAAGGCGACCGCCACGCCGGCGAGCACGAACCGCTGGGCGGCCAGCCCGTGCCGGGCGCCGAGGACGAACAGCAGCGCGGCGGCGGCCAGGCCGCCGGCCAGCGCCGCCGGCGCCACGATCACCGCGGCGGCCCCGCCGGTCAGGGCCACCGTGGCGGCGAGGCCGGCGCCCTGGGTGATGCCGACGACGTCCGGGCTGGCGAGCGGGTTGCGGGCCACGCTCTGGATCAGCGTGCCGGCGACCCCGAAGGCCGCGCCGGCCACCGCGGCCAGCACCAGCCGGGGCAGCCGCAGGTCGAAGACGACCAGGTCGTACGGGGTGCCGGCGCCGGAGAGGGCGCGCAGCACGTCGACCGGGGCGACGTACGGGGTGCCGAGGGAGAGGCTGAGCACCCCGGCGCCCAGCAGCAGCACGACCAGCGTGGCGGCGACCAGCACCGAGCGGCGGCGGATCTGCACGCTGACCGGGCCGACGCGCACCAGCGAGCGCCCGGGCAGCGCGACGACTCCGGCACGGGGGCGGCCCGTCGACCGGTCGGCCGGCTTGCGGGCGGCGGGGCGGGCGGGGGCGGTCACGCCGTCACCACCTTCGCGCGGGGAACGAGCAGGGCGGGCGGCAGAGCGCCGACCAGGGCGAGGCCGATCACGCCGTCACCACCTTCGCGCGGCGGACCAGCCAGGCCAGCAGCGGGGCGCCGACGAGTGCGGTGACGATGCCCGCCGGCACCTCCCCGGGCGGGGCGACCAGCCGGCCGACGACGTCGGCGCCGAGCAGCAGCGCGGGCCCGAGCAGCGCGGAGACCGCCAGGGTCCAGCGGTGGTCGGCGCCGACCAGGGCACGGGCCAGGTGCGGCACGGCGAGCCCGACGAAGGCGATCGGGCCGGCGGCGGCGACGGCCGCCCCGGTGAGGAGCACGGCGGCGACGCCGCCGCCGAGGCGGACCAGCCCGATCCGGTGCCCGAGGCCCCGGGCCACGTCGTCGCCGAGGGCGAGGGCGTCCAGGCCGCGGGCGACGAGGGCGGCCAGCGTCAGCCCGGCGAGCACGAACGGCAGCACCTGGGCGGCCACCGAGAGATCCCGCCCGGTGAGCCCGCCGACCACCCAGAACCGGTAGTCCTCGAACGTGCGGGCGTCGATGCTGAGCAGCGCGTACACCACGGAGGCCAGACTGGCGTCGAGGGCCGCGCCGACCAGCGCGAGGGTGACCGGGCTGGCGCCCTCGCGGGCGCGGGTGGCGACGGCGAAGACCAGCAGGCCGGCGAGGAGCGCGCCGCCGATGCCGAACCAGACGTAGCCGGCGAGGCTGCCGACGCCGAAGACGGAGATGGCGAGTACCACGCCGAACGACGCGCCGGCGCTGATCCCGAGGATGCGCGGCTCCGCGAGCGGGTTGCGGGTCAGCGCCTGGAAGAGCACCCCGGCGACGGCGAGCGCCAGCCCGACGGCGAGGCCGAGGGCGGTGCGCGGCATCCGCAGCTCCCGGACGATGGTGGTGGCCTCGCCGCCGTCCGGGGCGACCAGGGCGCGCCACACCTCGTCGACGGCGAGCGACCGGCTGCCGAGCGCGAAGCTCGCCAGCACGGCCAACAGCAGCGCCAGCGCGGCGGCGACGGCGACCGCCGCCCGGCGACCGCCATGCGCGCGGGGCCGGGCGCCGGCCGGGGCCGGTGGGGTGGCGAGGGTGGTCACGAGTCTCCCGCAAGCTGTGCTTAGGTTCGCCTTACCTTAGACCACCCGGTTAGGGCCGCCTAACCAGCGGTGGTCGATCCGCCGCGCCGCCGCCCGGCGGCACGTCCCGGCCCTACGCTGGGGGGATGCGATTCGACCAGCACACGGTGGTGCTCCTGGTGCGCCCGCCGGACGCCCCGGAGCTGCCGCTGGACGCGGCCGACCGGTTGCAGGACGCCCACCTGGCCCACCAGGCGGGGCTGGTGGACCAGGGTCTCGTCCTGGCGGCGGGGCCCTTCGTGGGGGCCGACGACGACCGGCTGCGCGGGTTCGTCGTGCTCCCGATCAGCCCGGAGGAGGCCCGCGAGCTGTATCACAACGACCCGGCCGTGCGGGCCGGGCAGCTGGCGGTGCAGGTGATGAGCTGGATGGTGCCGGAGGGCAACGTGCGGTTCGAGAGCGTGCCGGTCCCCCGGTCGATGCTGGAGGCGGCGGCCGGCGACTGAGCCGTCAGTCCCCGGCGCGGGCCGCCGGCAGCGACGGGCCGTCGAGCTGGTGGTCGGCCCAGACGTAGGTCTCGGGCAGCAGCTCGGCGACCGGCACCACGCGCAGCGCGTCCATCGGCCCGACGATGACCCGGATGGTGGGGAAGTAGTCGCGCAGCACCTGCCGGCAGCGCCCGCAGGGCGCGATCACCCCGCGCCCCCGGTCGCCCACCGCGACGATCGTCTCCAGCTCGGTGACGCCCTGGGTGGCGGCGGCGCCGACCGCGACCACCTCCGCGCAGGGGCCGCCGGTGAAGTGGTAGACGTTCACCCCGGTGAAGACCCGACCGTCGGTGGTCCGCGCGGCGGCGGCGACCGTGTGGTTCTCGCTGCGGCAACGCAGCTTGGCGACCGCTGTGGCGGCCTGCACCAGGGCCCGGTCGGTGTCCCGCATCGTCATCGCGCATCCCCGTGGTTCGACGTCGGTCGGCGGTCAACTCTAGACCCGCCGGCGCCCGCGCGGGCGGACGCGCGCGGGCGGAGCGGTAACCCGGGAGCGGTCCGGCCGCCGGCTGCCTATCCTTGGCGACGACATGCAGAATCCAGCCGCACCCGCCGCGACCGATCCCGTCCGCGAGCTGCACCGCCGCCTCCGCCCCCTGATGTTCCGCGACCAGCGTCGTCTGCAACGGCGGCTGGACGGGGTGCGCAGGCTCAGGGACCCGCAGCGGCGCGACGAGGCGCTCGCCGAGATCGCCGCCGACGTCGCGCGGGCCGAGGCGCGGCTGGAGAGCCGGCGCGCCGCCGTGCCGGTGGTCACCTACCCGGCCCAGCTGCCGGTCAGCGAGCGCAAGGACGACATCGCCGCCGCGATCCGCGACCACCAGGTGGTGATCGTGGCCGGCGAGACCGGCTCCGGCAAGACCACCCAGCTGCCCAAGATCTGCCTGGAGCTGGGGCGCGGGATCAACGGGCTGATCGGGCACACCCAGCCGCGCCGGCTGGCCGCGCGTACGGTGGCGGACCGGATCGCCGAGGAGCTCGGCACCGAGCTGGGCGACGTGGTCGGCTACAAGGTGCGCTTCACCGACCAGGTGAGCGACCGGAGCCTGGTCAAGCTGATGACCGACGGCATCCTGCTCGCCGAGTTGCAGACCGACCGGATGCTGCGCCAGTACGACACCCTGATCATCGACGAGGCGCACGAGCGCAGCCTCAACATCGACTTCATCCTCGGCTACCTCCGGCAGCTCCTCCCCCGCCGCCCCGACCTCAAGGTGATCATCACCTCGGCGACCATCGAGACCGAGCGGTTCGCCCGGCACTTCGCCGGGCCGCCCACCGACGACGCGCCGGACGGCGTCCCGGCGCCGGTGGTCGAGGTGTCCGGGCGCACGTACCCGGTCGAGGTGCGCTACCGGCCGCTGGTCGAGGTCGCCGAGGGCGAGGACGACGGGGACGACGAGGAGAACGTCCGGGACCAGATCCAGGCCATCGGTGACGCCGTCGAGGAGCTGGCCGCCGAGGGGCCCGGCGACGTCCTGGTCTTCCTCAGCGGCGAGCGGGAGATCCGGGACACCGCCGACGCGCTGGGCAAGCTGGTGGAGAAGAAGCCGGCGCTGCGCGGCACGGAGATCCTGCCGCTCTACGCCCGGCTCTCCACCGCCGAGCAGCACCGGGTCTTCGCCCCGCACGCCGGGCGCCGGGTGGTGCTCGCGACCAACGTCGCGGAGACCTCGCTCACCGTGCCCGGCATCAAGTACGTGGTGGACCCGGGCACGGCCCGCATCTCCCGATACAGCAGCCGGCTCAAGGTGCAGCGGCTGCCGATCGAGCCGGTCTCGCAGGCGTCGGCCAACCAGCGCAAGGGGCGCTGCGGGCGCACCTCGGACGGCATCTGCATCCGCCTCTACGACGAGCAGGACTTCCTGTCCCGCCCCGAGTTCACCGACCCCGAGATCCTGCGCACCAACCTCGCCTCGGTCATCCTCCAGATGACCTCGATCGGGCTCGGCGACATCGCCGCGTTCCCGTTCATCGACCCGCCGGACCGACGCAACATCGCCGACGGCGTCAACCTGCTGCACGAGCTGGGCGCGCTGGACCCGGCCGAGACCGACCCGGCGAAGCGGCTCACCCCGCTCGGCCGGCGGCTCGCCCAGCTCCCCGTCGACCCGCGGCTGGCCCGGATGGTCGTCGAGGGTGAGCGCAACGGCTGCGCCACCGAGGTGATGGTGATCGCCGCCGCGCTGTCGATCCAGGATCCCCGCGAACGGCCCGCGGACCGGCAGGCCCAGGCCGACCAGGCGCACGCCCGGTTCACCGACCGCGAGTCGGACTTCGTGACGCTGCTCAACCTGTGGCGGCACCTGCGCGAGCAGCAGCGCGAGCTGTCCTCCAGCGCGTTCCGCCGGATGTGCAAGGCGGAGTTCCTCAACTACCTGCGGGTACGCGAATGGCAGGACATCGTCAGCCAGTTGCGCCAGGTGCTGCGTACCCCCGATGAGGGGCGACCGGCGCGCGACGCCGACGGCGGCGGTCGGCGCCGGGGCGGCGCGGACCTGCCGGAGGAGATCGACACCCCCAAGGTGCACCAGTCGCTGCTCGCCGGCCTGCTGTCGCACATCGGGCTCAAGGACGCCCAGAAGCACGAGTACCTGGGCGCGCGGGGCGCCAAGTTCGCGCTCTTCCCGGGCTCGGCGCTGTTCAAGAAGCCGCCGCGGTGGGTGATGGCCGCCGAGCTGGTGGAGACCTCCCGGCTCTGGGGCCGGGTGAACGGCCGGGTCGAGCCGGAGTGGGTCGAGCCCCTCGCCCAGCACCTGGTCAAGCGCAGCTACAGCGAGCCGCACTGGGAGAAGAAGCAGGCGGCCGTGATGGCGTACGAGAAGGTGACGCTCTACGGCGTCCCGCTGGTCACCTCTCGCAAGGTCAACTTCGGCCGGATCGACCCGGCGCTGTCCCGCGAGCTGTTCATCCGGCACGCCCTGGTGGAGGGCGACTGGCAGACCCACCACCACTTCTGGCGGGACAACCAGCGGCTGCTGGCGGAGATCGAGGAGCTGGAGAACCGGGCCCGCCGCCGCGACATCCTCGTCGACGACCAGACCGTCTTCGACTTCTACGACGCCCGCGTCCCGGCGGACGTGGTCTCCGGGCGGCACTTCGACGCCTGGTGGAAGAAGACCCGCCGCGAGCAGCCGGACCTGCTCACCTTCACCCGGGAGTTGCTGGTCAACGCCGGCCGCGGCGGGGTGGACGAGGCCGACTACCCCGACGAGTGGTCGGCCGACGGGGTGACCCTGCCGCTGACCTACCGGTTCGAGCCGGGCACCGCGACCGACGGCGTGACCGTCGACATCCCGCTGCCGCTGCTCAACCAGGTGCCGGCGGAGAGCTTCGACTGGCAGGTCCCCGGGCTGCGCGAGGAACTGGTGGTCGCGCTGATCCGCTCGCTGCCCAAGGCGGTGCGCCGCAACTTCGTCCCGGTGCCGGACTACGCCCGCGCGGCGCTCGCCGCGATGCCGGCCGGCGAGGAGCCGCTGCTGGACGCGCTGACCCGGCAGCTGCGCCGGATGACCGGCGTCACCGTGCCCCGCGACGCCTGGGACCTCGACCGGCTCCCCGCGCACCTGCGGGTGAGCTTCCGGGTGCTCGACGAGGAGAACAAGCCGGTCGCCGAGGGCAAGGACCTGCCGGCCCTGCAACGCCAACTCAAGGCGGAGGTACGCCAGGTGGTGGCCGCCGCCGCGCCGGACGTGGCCCGCACCGGGCTGACCGACTGGGGCATCGGCACGCTGCCGCGCACCATCGAGCAGGTCCGGGCCGGGTACGCGGTGACGGCGTACCCGGCGCTGGTGGACGAGGGCGCCACGGTCGGGGTGAAGGTGTTCGACTCGCCGGCCGAGCAGGAGGCCGCGCACTGGGCGGGTACCCGGCGGCTGCTCCGGCTGACCGTGCCGTCGCCGGCGAGGTTCCTCCAGGGGCGGCTGAGCAACGAGGCGAAGCTGGCCCTGAGCCGCAACCCGCACGGGGGTGTGCAGCAGCTCATCGAGGATGCCGCCGGGGCGGCGATCGACAAGCTGATCGGCGACGCCGGCGGCCCGGCCTGGGACGCCGAGGGCTTCGCCGCCCTGCGCGAGAAGGTCCGCGCCGACCTGGTGGACACCGTGGTCGAGGTGATGGACCGGGTGCGCCGGGTGCTCGCCGCCGCGTACGCGGTGGAGCAGCGGCTCGGCAAGACCCAGAACCTGGCCGTGGTGGCGGCGCTGGCCGACATCCGGGCCCAGCTCACCGGTCTGGTGCACGCCGGCTTCGTCACCGAGACCGGGTACGCGCGCCTGCCCGACGTGCTGCGCTACCTCACGGCGATCGAGCGGCGGCTGGACCGGCTGCCCGGCAACCCGCAGCGCGACAAGCAGCAGCAGGACCGGATCGCGGTGGTGCAGAAGGAATACCAGGACATGCTCGCCGCGCTGCCGCCGAGCCGCCGGCAGTCGGCGGCGGTCCGGCAGATCCGCTGGATGATCGAGGAGCTGCGGGTGAACGTCTTCGCCCAGGCCCTGGGCACCCCGTACCCGGTGTCGGAGCAGCGGATCTACCGCGCGATGGACGACGCCGAGGGCAGGTAGTCCAGTCCCGGTGCGGCCGGGCTACGCCGGCATTCGTCTCCGGGACGGCCGCCGGGTCAGCCCGGCGGGGGCAGCGCGCCGACGCGGGCGGGACGCCGGGCGCGGCTGAGCCGGGCGGGTCAGCGCGCCGACGCGGACGCGCCGCGCAGCACCCGCAGCAGCACCGCCGGGGAGAGCAGCCGCGCCGGCGGGTCGACGAGGTTGAGCACCCGCAGGAACGCCGCGCCCAGCGCCGCGTCCCGGGCCGCCGCGGCGTGCAGCCGGCCGACGTACGCGTTGACCAGGCGCACCCGCGGCGAACGCCGACCGGGTACCTCGGGGAAGCGCAGGTCGGTGCCGACCGCGATGGACCACGGCCCGTCGATCAGGCGACGCGCGCCCCGGAAGAAGCTCCGGGCGAGCCGGTCCGGCCGCCGCCGGACCAGCCGGCGCAGCAACAGCGCCTCCAGCGCGGCCACGGTCATGCCCTGCCCGTAGACCGGGTTGAAGCTGCACAACGCGTCGGCCACCACGAGATAGCCGGCCGGGAAGCGGCGCAGCCGCTCGTAGCGGCGCCGCACGCTGGCCGGGTACCGCATCGTCACCGGTGGGCTCGCCGGCCGCGCCGTACGCAGCAGCTCGGCGATCTGCGGGGCGGCGAGGCGGTCGGCGAAGGCGGCCATCCCCTCGTCGTCGGCCGGCGGCTCCTCGCCGAGCACGCCGCTGAGCGCCACCGCGAACCGGTCCTGTTCCTGCACGGCGACGATGCCGCCCCACGGCTGGCCGGGCACGGCGTTGGTGAGCGCGCCGAGCAGCCCCTCCAGGTGGTGCGGCTCGCGGCGGTAGGTGCGGGTGACGTAGGTGACCCCGATCCGGACCCGGTCCTCGGGCGCCGGCCGGTAGCCCAGCTCGGCCAGCCACACGGGGCTGCGGCTGCCCCGGCCGCCGGCGTCCACCACCAGGTCAGCCTCGACGGTGTGCGGCTCCCCGTCGCGGGGGCGCAGCCGCACGCCGGTGACCCGGCGCCGGTCGGCGGTGGTCGTGAGCCCCTCCGCCTCGCAGCCCGACACGATCCGGACTCCGGGCAGGGCGGCGACCCGCCGCCGGACCACCTGCTCCAGCAGCGGCCGGCTGACCCCGAAGCCGAGCAGCGGCGACGGCGCGCGCCGCATCCGGTGGCCGTCGTTGTACCAGTGGACCTGCTCGTGCAGGTCGACCGTCGGCACGCCGTTCGCGGTCAGCTCGGCGGTGATGCCGGGGAGCAGTTCCTCGAACGCCTGCCGGCCCCGGGCCAGCAGGACGTGCAACTGCCGCCCCTGCGGCACGCCCCGGCGGCTGGCCGCCCGCTCGGGCAGCACGTCGCGGTCGACGAGGGTGACCCGGTCGTACGCCTCGGTGAGTGCACAGGCGACCAGCAGGCCGCCCATGCTGGCGCCGATCACCACGGCGCTGCCGGTTGCCATGCGGGCAGCGTAGGTCGACCGCCGGCCGGGATTCGCCTTCCGCCTTGCGCACCCGAGGTCACCTTGCCGACGGGTTGTCCCGGCGGGTCAGAGCGGCTCGACGCCGGGCGGCAGGTCGCCGTTGGTGGTGGCGTCGCGGACGTACTCCAGCAGTATCCGGCGCAGCTCCCGGCCGGCGTGGGTGGGCACCACGTCGCGGCGTCGGGCGACCGCGATGGTCCGCCGGACGCCGGGCGGGGCCAGCCGGGTGACCCGGACGCCCGCCCGGCGGGCCACCACGATCCCGGGCACCAGCGCGACGCCCAGCCCGGCCTCGACGAAGCTCAGCACGGCGTCCATCTCGCCGCCGTCGACCGCGATGGTGGGCTCGAAGCCGGCCTCCCGGCAGGCCTGGATGGTGGCGTCGCGCAGGTCGTAGCCCTCCCGGAACATCACCATCGGCTGGTCGCGCAGGTCGCCGACGCGCAGCTGGCCGGCGCCGGGGGCGACCGGCAGCTCCTCCACCGAGGCGACCACCAGGCTCTCCCGCAGGATCGGGTCCGCGCGCAGCCCGGGATCGCTGCCCTGTGCCGGCATGATGATCAGCGCCAGGTCGAGGTCGCCGCGGAGCAGGTCGCGGACCAGGTCCTGCGAGCCGCTCTCCTCCACCCGCAGGTCGACGGTGGGGTGGGCGTCGCGGAACCGGCGCAGCACCGGCGGGGCGAGCGAGGTGGCCAGGCTGGGGGTGGCGCCGAGCCGGACCCGGCCGCGCCGCAGCCCGACCAGCTCCTGCACCTCGCGGGTCGCCGTGTCCACGTCGGCGAGGATCCGCTTGGCCAGCGGAAGCAGCACCTCCCCCGCCGCGGTCAGCGTGATGTTGCCCCTTACCCGCTCGAAGAGGGGGGCGCCGAGGGCGTCCTCCAGGGCGTGAATTTGCTTACTCAAGGATGGTTGCGTGATGCCCACCAGATCGGCGGCTTGGGTGAAATGTCGGACTTCGGCGACCGCCACGAAGTACTTCAGCTGATGGAGCTGCATCTACATAGCCTATAGCTATCAAGACTGCGAGGTCGATGCATTGGACGACTGATCCATGTGCTCCTAGCGTCGTTCGCGTGGTAGTCACGAGAACACGGTCGCCCATCCGCTCCAACGTCGGCCTCAAGGCCGTCATGGCGGTGACGGGCATCATCCTGGTGCTGTTCCTCCTCCTGCACATGCTCGGCAACCTGAAGGTGTTCACGGGGGAGACCTCGTTCGACCACTACGCGCACTGGCTGCGCGACATCGGCAAGCCGCTGCTGCCGGGCGTCTGGTTCCTTTGGATCCAGCGCGGCGCGCTGACCGTCGCCGTCGTGGCGCACATCGCCGCCGCCACCGCCCTGGCCCGGCGCTCCCGCGCCGCCCGCCCGGTCCGGTACGCACACCGCCCGAAGGTCCAGGGCAGCTACGCGGCCCGCACCATGCGCTGGGGCGGGGTGATCATCCTGCTCTTCGTGATCTACCACCTGCTGGACCTGACCACCGGTCACCTGAACCCGGTCGGCGACCCGACGAAGCCGTACGCCAACGTCGTCGCCGACTTCGCGCCGGAGCGCTGGTACGTCACGCTCTTCTACACCCTGGCGATCGTCGCGCTGGGCTTCCACCTGCGGCACGGGGCGTTCAGCGCGTTCCGCAGCCTGGGGCAGCAGACCCCGAAGGGCGAGCGCCGGGCGCGCACCGCCGCGCTGGTCTTCGCCGTCGCGCTCTGCGCCGGCTTCCTGGTGGTCCCGTTCGCCGTACTCACCGGATTGGTGTCCTGACATGGATCTCTACACCGAGGGCGACCCGATCGCCGACACCAAGGCACCCGAGGGCCCGATCGAGACCCGCTGGGACCGCCGCCGCTTCGAGGCCAAGCTGGTCAACCCGGCCAACCGCCGGAAGATGACCGTGATCGTGGTCGGCACCGGCCTGGCCGGCGGCTCGGCCGCCGCCACGCTCGCCGAGCAGGGCTACCGGGTCAAGTCCTACTGCTACCAGGACAGCCCGCGCCGGGCGCACTCCATCGCCGCGCAGGGCGGCATCAACGCCGCCAAGAACTACCGCAACGACGGCGACTCGGTGCACCGGCTCTTCTACGACACCGTCAAGGGCGGCGACTTCCGGTCCCGGGAGTCGAACGTCCACCGGCTGGCCGAGGTCTCGGTCAACATCATCGACCAGTGCGTCGCCCAGGGCGTCCCGTTCGCCCGCGAGTACGGCGGCCTGCTGGACACCCGCTCCTTCGGCGGGGCGCAGGTGCAGCGCACCTTCTACGCCCGGGGCCAGACGGGTCAGCAGCTGCTGCTCGGCGCGTACCAGGCGCTGGAGCGGCAGATCGGCCTCGGCAACGTCGAGATGAACGCCCGGCACGAGATGCTGGAGCTGATCGTCGTCGGCGGCAAGGCCCGGGGCATCGTCGTCCGGGACATGGTCACCGGCGAGATCACCACGGAGTTCGCGGACGCGGTCGTGCTCGCCTCCGGCGGCTACGGCAACGTCTTCTACCTCTCCACCAACGCCAAGGGCTGCAACGTCACCGCCACCTGGCGGGCGCACCGCAAGGGCGCGTACTTCGCCAACCCCTGCTACACGCAGATCCACCCGACCTGCATCCCGGTCTCCGGCGACCACCAGTCGAAGCTGACCCTGATGAGCGAGTCGCTGCGCAACGACGGCCGGGTCTGGGTGCCCAAGGCCAAGGGCGACACCCGCAGCCCGAAGGACATCCCCGAGGACGAGCGGGACTACTACCTGGAGCGGATCTACCCCTCCTTCGGCAACCTGGTCCCCCGGGACATCGCCTCCCGCGCCGCCAAGAACGTGTGCGACGAGGGACGCGGCGTCGGCCAGACGGGGCTCGGCGTCTACCTGGACTTCGCCGACGCGATCAACCGGCTCGGCCGCAAGGCCATCGAGGCCAAGTACGGCAACCTCTTCGAGATGTACGAGCGGATCACCGGCGAGGACCCGTACGAGGTCCCGATGCGGATCTACCCCGCCGTGCACTACACGATGGGCGGCCTCTGGGTCGACTACGACCTCCAGTCGACCATCCCGGGCCTGTTCGTGGTCGGCGAGGCGAACTTCTCCGACCACGGCGCGAACCGGCTCGGCGCCTCGGCTCTGATGCAGGGCCTGGCCGACGGCTACTTCGTGCTGCCGAACACCATCGCCAACTACCTGGCGGCCGGGCCGTTCGACAAGGTCGACGCCAGCCACCCGGCGGCCGTGCAGGCACGAGCCGACGTCGAGGACCGCATCCAGCGGCTGCTGGCGGTCGACGGCGACCGGACCGTCGACTCGTTCCACCGCGAGCTGGGCCAGATCATGTGGGAGCACTGCGGCATGGAGCGCAGCGCGACCGGGCTGCGCAAGGCGATCGACGAGATCCGCGCCCTGCGCGACCAGTTCTGGCAGCGGGTCCGGGTGCCGGGCACCGGCGAGGGGCTCAACCAGTCGCTGGAGAAGGCCGGCCGGGTGGCCGACTTCTTCGAGCTGGCCGAGCTGATGTGCATCGACGCCCTGCACCGCGAGGAGTCCTGCGGCGGCCACTTCCGGGCCGAGCACCAGACGCCCGACGGCGAGGCGGAACGCGACGACGAGCGGTTCGCGTACGTCGCGGCCTGGGAGTTCACCGCCACCGGCGAGCCCTCGGTGCTGCACAAGGAAGACCTGAAGTTCGAATACGTCCACCCCACGCAGCGGAGCTACAAGTGAACCTGACCCTGCGCATCTGGCGCCAGTCCGGCCCCGAGGACAAGGGTCGGATGGTGACCTACAAGGTCGACGACGTCTCCCCGGACATGTCGTTCCTGGAGATGCTCGACGTGCTCAACGAGCGGCTGATCCTCGCCGGCGAGGAGCCGGTGGCGTTCGACCACGACTGCCGCGAGGGCATCTGCGGCATGTGCGGCCTGATGATCAACGGCAACGCGCACGGGCCGCAGCGCGGCACCACCGCCTGCCAGCTGCACATGCGGCAGTTCTCCGACGGCGACACGATCGACATCGAGCCGTGGCGGGCCCGGGCGTTCCCGGTCATCAAGGACCTGGTGGTCAACCGGGGCGCGTTCGACAAGATCATCGCGGCCGGCGGCTACATCACCGCGCCGACCGGCAGCGCCCCCGAGGCACACTCCACCCCGGTCGCCAAGGCCAACGCCGACGCCGCCTTCGAGGCGGCCGAGTGCATCGGCTGCGGCGCCTGCGTGGCCGCCTGCCCCAACGGCTCCGGCATGCTCTTCACCGCCGCCAAGATCACCCAGCTCTCGCTGCTGCCGCAGGGTCAGCCGGAGCGCTACACCCGGGTGATCGGCATGGTCGACGCGCACGACGAGGCCGGCTTCGGCGGCTGCACCAACGCCGGTGAGTGCACCGTGGTCTGCCCGAAGGGCATCCCGCTGAACACGATCGGCCGACTCAACCGCGACTACCTGATGGCCACCTCGAAGCGGGGCGACAACACCCCCGGCGCCTGACCCCTTCCGGCAGCACGCCGACGGCGGGCCGTCGCACCCCTGCGGGTGCGGCGGCCCGCCCGCTTCCGGCACTCGCCCGCCCGCCGCCGTCACGCCCGCAGCACGTCACCAACCACCCTGCCCCGCCCCACGGGGCAGCTCGACAGCCACCACGTGCCCCCACCCGACCCACCTCACCAACTCGCCGCCGTCACCTTGGACGGCCAGCCGCCCAGCCGCGCCCCGACGCCCACTGTCTGACGCCGGCACTCACGGGCCGGACAGCCAGGCAACCAGGCAACCGACCGGGCCGTCGGGCAGCCGGCCGGCGGGTCCGGTTCACGCCCGGTTCAAGCCGGCGTGGACGGGTAGCAGTCCACCGGAGGACGCGAGAGGGGACATCGGGACATGAAGGCACTGACCTGGCAGGGCAAGCGGGACGTACGGGTCGAGGAGGTGCCGGATCCGCGGATCGAGGAGCCGACCGATGCGATCGTCCGGATCACCTCGACCGCCATCTGCGGCTCCGACCTGCACCTCTACGAGGTGCTCGGGCCGTACCTCAAGCCCGGCGACGTCCTCGGCCACGAGCCGATGGGCATCGTCGAGGAGGTCGGCCCGGGGGTGACCCGGCTCAAGCCGGGCGACCGGGTGGTGGTGCCGTTCAACATCTCCTGCGGCACCTGCTGGATGTGCCAGCGGCAGCTCTACGCCCAGTGCGAGACCACCCAGGTGACGTCCGAGGGCAAGGGCGGCGCGCTGTTCGGCTACACCTCGCTCTACGGCTCGGTGCCCGGCGGGCAGGCGGAGTACCTGCGGGTACCGCACGCCCAGTTCGGCCCGATCAAGGTGCCGGAGACCGGGCCCGACGAGCGGTGGCTCTACCTGTCCGACATCCTGCCGACGGCGTGGCAGGCGGTGAAGTACGCGGACACCCGGCGCGGTGGCACCCTCGCCGTCTTCGGGCTCGGCCCGGTCGGCCAGTTCTGCGCGCGCGTCGGCCGGCACCTCGGCGCCGACCGGGTGATCGGGCTGGACCTGGTTCCGGAGCGGCTGGCGATGGCGCGCCGGCACGGCATCGAGGTGCTCGACGTCAGCGAGCTGGACGACGTGCCCGGTGCGCTGATCGACCTGGTGGACGGGCGCGGCCCCGACGCGGTGATCGACGCCGTCGGCATGGAGGCGCACGGCGCTCCCCTCGGCAAGCTCGCCCAGACCGCCGCCGGGCTGCTGCCCGACAAGCTCGGCCAGACCATGACCGACAAGGTCGGCGTCGACCGGCTCGTCGTGCTCAAGGCGGCGCTCAAGGCGGTCCGGCGCGGTGGCACCGTCTCCATCTCCGGCGTGTACGGCGGCGAGGTGGACCCGATGCCGCTGATGGAGATGTTCGACCGGGGCATCCAGGTGCGGATGGGCCAGTGCCACGTGCGTCGGTGGACCGACGAGATCATCCCGCTGCTCTCCGACGACGACCCGCTGGGCGTGGAGGACCTGCGCACCCACCGGGTGCCGCTGGCGCGGGCGCCGCAGGCGTACGAGATGTTCCAGAAGAAGCGGGACGGCTGCGTCAAGGTCGTGCTCGCGCCGTGAGCCGGACGGTGGTCGTCACCGGCGCGACCAGCGGGATCGGCCGGGGCGTTCGCGGTGGTGCGGAAACACCTGCGGTGAGCGCCTCGCGGGATCACCGGCGTCGATAGTTTCGCCTAGGGTGGTGGGCCGGAGAACACGCCCGACCACTACGACGGGAGAGAGAGACGATTGACCATCCGGTTGACATCCTTCCCCGCCTAAAGGCGGGGGATTCCCACCCTCGCGGGTTGGGGTTCCTGGTTCACCGCAGACCGCACGGAAGGTTGCCCCTCGTGTCTGACGTCCGCTCCGCAGGCGTTTTGCGTCTCGACCAGCCCGGCCGCGACGGCGATGTTCTCGGCGGCGTTGACGTCCCGGTCATGCCGGGTGCCGCAACTCGGACACGTCCAGTGGCGTGTGCCGAGGGAAAGCTGGGCGAGCAGGTGCCCGCACGCCGAACACGTCTTACTCGACGGGTACCAGCGGTCCACGATAGCGAGGGTGCGGCCGTCGCGGTGCGCCTTGTAGGTGAGCAGGGTGCGGAACTCAGCCCAGCCGGTACGGGAAATGGATCTGGCCAGGGAGCGGTTGCGGACCATGTTCGCCACCGCCAGGTCCTCCACGGCGATGGCGGCGAACCGGCGCACCAGGTCGGTGGACTGCTGGTGGAGGAAGTCCCGGCGGGCGTCGCGGACCCGCGAATGCGCCCGGGCCACCCTCTGTTTGGCTTTGGCGCGGTTGGCGGAACCCTTCTGCCGGCGGGCCAGCATCCGCTGATACCGCTTCAACCGGCGCTCCCGACGCTCCATGTGCCGCGGGTGGGGGATGCGCTCGCCGGTGGACAGCACCGCGAAGTCGGTCAGGCCGAGGTCCACGCCGACCACCTCGCCCGTTGGTTGGGGTGCGGTGGGTGTGGCGACGTCGACGGCGAAGGTCACGAACCAACGGCCGTCCGGGTGACGGCACACCGTCACCATCGTCGGGTCCAGCCCCGCCGGGTCGATGTTCGGCCACGACCACACGAACGCAGCACACCCGGAGTCTTTCCCAGCATCAGGTTCCCGCCACGCATGCGGAACGCCGACCGGGTGAAACTGGCGGACTGGCGGCCATGCCGCGACTTGTAACGCGGGTACCGGGCCCGCTTGGCGAAGAACGCGGTCATGGCGGTGTGCTGGTGCCGCAGGGTCTGCTGCAACGGCACCGACGACACCTCACCCAGAAACGCCAAATCGGGCTGCTTCTTCATCTCCGTCAACGCCCGATCCGTCTCCGCGTACGAGGTCGATCTGCCCTCAGCGTGGAAACGAGCATGACGGGCGGCGAGAGTGCGATTCCACACCACCCGGATGCAGCCGAATGTGCGGTTCAGCACCGCCGCCTGCTCCGAGGTCGGGTATGCCCGACACCTGTACGCCGTCCGCACAGGACCAGTCTTACCAGAAAGGACATTCATGGTTGACAACGCGTCCGCCATTCCCCTCCGCCCTGAAGGACGGGGCATCCTGGCGGTAATCCGGTGAACCGCAGGACCGCGCTGGGACTCGGCACGGTGGCCACCGCCGGGACGGTGCTCGGCGCCGCCGCGCCGGCGTCCGCCGCCACCGACGTCACCGAACCGGCTCCGGCCACACCCCGGCAGGCCGCCCGTCGGGTCGCCGCGAGTTACGCGCGGGAGACCGACCGCGCCGGCGGCAACTGGCAGGCGTACGTCAGCGTCGCCGACCCGGCCGGCGAGCCGGCGGTGGCGGTGGCCGACGAACCGGACCGGCGGATCGAGGCGTACAGCGTCAACAAGATCGCGGTGGCGACGGCGGTGCTGGACAAGGTCGACCGGGGGCTGCTGGCGCTCGACCAGCGGGTCGAGGTCACCGCCGCGATCGTGGTGCCCGGCGGGGACGGCATGTTCAGCCTGGACGGCGCCTACCCCAGCTCGGTGACGCTCGGCCACGCGCTGGCCAACCTGTTGACCGTCTCCGACGACACGGCGGTGCGGCTGTGCGGCCTGGTCTGCCCCGCCGCCGAACTCAACCAGATCCTGCGGGACAAGGGCTTCCCGAACACGCAGGTGCAGCCGGTGGCCAACCCGAACCGGTTCTTCCTCGGCACCAGCACCCCCCGGGAAACCCACGACCTGCTGCGCGCCCTGGTGGGCGGCACCCTGCTCTCGCCGGCCGCCACGGCCTTCGTGCTGCGGCTGCTGCGCGCCCCCGTCGCGTACACGGACGGGGTCCGGCGCGTCATGTCCTCGGCCGAGCGGGCCCGGATCGCCACCAAGGCCGGCTGGTTCGCCGACGCCCGGCACGAGGCCGGGGTGATCTTCGACGCGGCCGGCGCGCCCCTGCTGACGTACGCCCTCTTCGCCGACGGGCAGGCCGGCGCCGACGACTACGGCGCCACCCATCCCGCCGTCGAGGCCCGGGCCCGGATGGGCCGGCGTTTCCTCGCCGCGGTCGACCGCCTCACCGGCACCGGCGCCACCCACCGTCCGGCCGTGCAGCGGCCCAGCAACGGCGGCTGAACCGCCGCGCGGCGCGGGTGGTCCCGGCGGGCGGGCGGCCGGGGCCACCCTGACCGCCCGCAGACCCGCCGGAGACCCGGCTACCGTGTACGACGGGACACGGCGGAGGGACGGCGATGGGCGCACCAGCGGAACGCGCGGGACTCGACCGGGCGTTGGGGCGCCAGCTGCGCGGGGCGGCCGGGCTGGCCGCGCTGGCCGGGCTGGCGTGGGTGGCCCGGGACGTGCCGGCGGCGCTCGGCGGCCGGCTCACCGGCGCGCGGGCGGAGCGGGCGGCGCGCTCGCCGCAGTTCCGCGACGGCACCTTCCACAACCCCGGCGGCGCCCGCTCGATGGCCGGCACGCCCGACCGGGGCCTGATCCGCGAGTTGATCTTCGGCAAGCAGAAGCGCCGCCCGAGCGCCCCGGTGCCGCTGCTGCGCCCGGGCGCCGCCCCGGCCACCGACGTCGCACGCGAGCTGAACGTCGTCTGGTACGGCCACGCCTCCGCGCTGATCGAGATCGAGGGCCGCAAGGTGCTGCTCGACCCGGTGTGGAGCGAGCGGTGCTCGCCGTCGGCCCTGGTCGGCCCCCGCCGCCTGCACGAGATGCCGGTCCGCCTCGACGAGCTGCCCCCGGTCGACGCGATCCTGATCTCGCACGACCACTACGACCACCTCGACCTGGCGACCGTCCGGGCGCTGACCGACCTCCAGTCGGCGCCGTTCCTGGTGCCGCTCGGGGTGGGCGCGCACCTGGACCGCTGGGGCGTCCCGGCGGCGCGGATCGTCGAGCTGGACTGGTCCGAGAGCCACCGGGTCGCCGGGCTGGAGATCACCGCCACCGCCGCCCAGCACTTCTCCGGCCGGGGGCTGCGCCGCGACGGCACGCTGTGGGGCTCCTGGGTGGTGGCCGGCGCGCACCGGAACGTCTTCTACACCGGCGACTCCGGCTACTTCGACGGCTACGCGGCGATCGGCGCCGAGCACGGGCCGTTCGACGTCACGCTGATGCAGATCGGCGCGTACGACCGGGCCTGGCCGAGCATCCACATGTTCCCCGAGGAGGCCGTCGCCGCCCACCTCGACCTGCGCGGCGGGCTGCTCCTCCCCGTGCACTGGGCGACGTTCAACCTCGCCCTGCACGACTGGTCGGAGCCGGTGGACCGGATCTGGGCCGAAGCGAAGGCCCGCGACGTGCGGCTCGCCGTGCCCCGCCCCGGCGAGCGGGTGGTGGTGGACGACCCGCCGGCCGTCGACGGCTGGTGGCAGGCCGTCGCCTGACCGTCCTCAGAGGACGAACGCGTCGGTCCAGAGCGCGCCGGAGCGGCCCGACAGGGAGTCCAGCATGGCGACCGCCTGCCCGTCGGTGAGCTGGGCGACGAAGTCAACGATCGCCCGGCCGCGGGCCTTGCCGAGCCGGTCCGGCGTACGCGGGTGCAGCTCCGCCTCGGCCAGCTCCACCAGGTCGTGCAGGCGGCGCGGCAGCCGGGACTCCTCCTCGGGGTCGAGCAGCCAGTCCAGCAGCGCCTCCACCAGGGTGCCCAGCAGCCGGGCCTGCCCGCGCTGGTGCAGGGCCAGGTCGGGCCGGGCCAGCACGAACCGGTGGTGGACGAACTTGAGCACCTGCACCTCGTGCCACTGCGCCGGGGCGAGCAGCACGTGGCCGGAGCGGACCGAGGGCTGCTCGACCACCGTGATCGCGTCGACGAAGCGGGTGGTCCAGCGGGCGGAGAAGCGGGCCACGTACTGCTCCGCCTCGATGGAGCCGTCGAAGGGCATCGCCAGCAGCCCCTCCACCAGCTCCTCGCGGACGTGCTCGACGGCGGCGGCGAACGCCTCGTCGTCGGCGATCCAGGCGTCCTTGCGGTGCAGTTGCCGGCGCAGCCGCTCGATCGCCGAGCCGGGCCGGCGGGCCGCGGCGGTCAGGGCCGCGTCGGTGATGGCCCGGAAGTGCCCGCTCTCGCGCTGCCAGGCCATCAGCTCGGCGGAGACCGCGCCCTGCTGGAGCACCCCGACGCGGTAGAAGTCCTCCACGTCGTGGATCGCGTACGCGATGTCGTCCGCCGTGTCCATCACCGACGCCTCGACGGTCTGCTGCCAGTCCGGAATCCGGCCGACGAACGGCTCCCGAGCCTGCCGCAGGTCGTCGACCTCCGTCCGGTACGCGCCGAACTTCGAGGAGCCGCTGCCGGGGTCGTCGGGCGGCGGGGTGGCGCCGCGCGGCGGCGGGTCCAGCAGGCGGGGGTGCGGGTCCGGATGGTCCAGGCGCGTCCACGGGTACTTCAGCATGGCCGCCCGCACCGCCGCCGTGAGGTCCAGGCCGGTGGTCGCCGCGCCGCGGATCTCGGTGCTGGTGACGATCCGGTACGACTGGGCGTTGCCCTCGAAGCCGTCGGTGAGCCCGAGCCGCTGCCGGGCCAGCCGGTCCAGCACCCGCTCACCCAGGTGCCCGAACGGCGGGTGGCCGAGGTCGTGCGCGAGGGCGGCGGCCTCCACCACGTCCGGGTCGCAGCCGCCCAACTTCTCCAGCAGGTCACGGTGCTCGCCGTCGGCCGTGAGCCGCTCGGCGATCGCGCGTGCCACCTGGGCGACCTTGAGGCTGTGGGTCAGCCGGTTGTGCACCAGCAGGCCGGAGCCGCCGGGGCTGACCACCTGGGTGACACCGTTCAGCCGGGCGAAGAACGGCGAGGCCACGATCCGGTCCCGGTCGGCCCGGAACGGGCTGGCGGCGAGGTCACCGAGGGCCCGGGCGCTGCCGCCGAAGAGCCGCCGGGCCCGCGGGTCCGCGGGAGGTTCCATGATCGCCACGCTAGCGCAGGGCGGGCCGGACCGGCGACCGGTCGCCGCCGGCACGCCCGCCGGGAGGGCGGCGACGGGCGCCGGACCGAGGAGGCGGCACCGGGCGGAGCGGCGACGTGCCGGGACGGGCTCGCCGGGGCAGGGCGGTGGCGCGCTCGGGCAGGGCGGCGACGCGCCGGGGCGGGGGCGGCGACGGCAGTCGGTGGGGGCCGGCACAATGCTCAGCGGAACCCACACCGAAGGCGGATCGAGATCGTGACCCTCTCTGTTCATCAGCGGATCGCCGAGGAGCTCGGCGTCGCCGAGCGCCAGGTACGGGCGGCCGTGGAGCTGCTCGACGGCGGCGCCACCGTGCCGTTCATCGCCCGCTACCGCAAGGAGGCCACCGGCCTGCTCGACGACACCCAGCTGCGCACCCTGGAGGAGCGGCTGCGCTACCTGCGCGAGCTGGACGAGCGGCGCGCGGCGGTGCTGGAGTCGATCCGCGGCCAGGGCAAGCTCGACGAGGCCCTGGAAGCGCAGATCATGGCGGCCGACTCGAAGTCCCGCCTGGAGGACATCTACCTGCCCTACAAGCCCAAGCGGCGGACCCGGGCGCAGATCGCCCGCGAGGCGGGGCTGGAGCCGCTCGCCGAGTCGCTGCTGGCCGACCCGTCCCGGGATCCCCGCGAGGCCGCCGCCGGCTACGTCGACGCGGACAGGGGGGTCGCGGACCCCGCCGCCGCCCTGGAGGGCGCCCGGGCCATCCTCATCGAGCGGTTCGCCGAGGACGCCGACCTGATCGGCACGCTGCGCGAGCAGATGTGGTCGCGGGGCCGGCTCGTCTCGCGGGTACGCGACGGGCAGGAGTCGGCCGGCGCGAAGTTCGCCGACTACTTCGACTTCGCCGAGCCGTACCCGAAGCTGCCCTCGCACCGGATCCTCGCCATGTTCCGGGGCGAGAAGGAGGGCGTGCTCGACCTGACCATGGAGCCCGAGGAGGCCGGCGAGGCCGACGCGGCGCCCACCGGGCCGAGCCGCTACGAGGCGGCGATCGCCGGCCGGTTCGGCGTCACCGACAAGGGCCGGCCGGCCGACCGGTGGCTGGCCGACACGGTGCGCTGGGCCTGGCGCACCCGGATCCTCATCCACCTCGGCGCCGACCTGCGGATGCGGCTGTGGCAGGCGGCCGAGGAGGAGGCGGTGCGGGTCTTCGCCACCAACCTGCGCGACCTGCTGCTCGCCGCGCCCGCCGGCACCCGGCCCACGATGGGGCTGGACCCGGGCCTGCGCACCGGCGTGAAGGTCGCCGTGGTGGACGCCACCGGCAAGGTGGTCGCCACCGACACGATCTACCCGCACGAGCCGCGCCGGCAGTGGGACGCCTCGATCGAGACCCTCGCCCGGCTCGCCGGCGCGCACGGCGTCGAGCTGGTCGCCATCGGCAACGGCACCGCCAGCCGGGAGACGGACAAGCTGGCCGGGGAGCTGATCAAGCGGTACCCGCAGCTCAACCTGACCAAGGTGGTGGTCTCCGAGGCAGGGGCGTCGGTCTACTCCGCGTCCGCGTACGCCGCCCAGGAGCTGCCCGGGCTGGACGTCTCGCTGCGCGGCGCGGTCTCCATCGCGCGCCGCCTGCAGGACCCGCTCGCCGAGCTGGTCAAGATCGACCCGCGTTCGATCGGTGTCGGCCAGTACCAGCACGACCTGTCCGAGGTGAAGCTCTCCCGGTCGCTGGACGCGGTGGTCGAGGACTGTGTCAACGCGGTCGGGGTCGACGTCAACACCGCCTCCGCGCCGCTGCTGACCCGGGTGTCGGGCATCGGCGCCGGGCTGGCGGAGAACATCGTGCTGCACCGCGACGCCAACGGGCCGTTCCGCACCCGGGCCGAGCTGAAGAAGGTCCCGCGGCTCGGGCCGAAGGCGTTCGAACAGTGCGCGGGCTTCCTGCGCATCCCGGGCGGCGACGACCCGCTGGACTCGTCCAGCGTGCACCCGGAGGCGTACCCGGTGGTGCGCCGGATCCTGGCCAGCACCGGGCAGGACGTGCGGTCCCTGATCGGCAGGAGCGCCATCCTGCGCGGGCTGCGGGCCACCGACTTCGTCGACGACACCTTCGGCCTGCCCACCGTCACGGACATCCTCGCCGAGCTGGAGAAGCCGGGCCGCGACCCCCGGCCGGAGTTCCGCACCGCCACCTTCGTGGAGGGCGTGGAGAAGATCAGCGACCTGACGCCCGGGATGGTGCTGGAGGGCGTGGTCACCAACGTGGCCGCGTTCGGCGCGTTCGTGGACGTCGGGGTCCACCAGGACGGCCTCGTGCACGTCTCGGCCATGTCCCGGACGTTCGTGAAGGACCCGCGCGAGGTGGTCAAGTCCGGCGACGTGGTCCGGGTCAAGGTGCTCGACGTCGACGTGCCCCGCAAGCGGATCTCGCTCACCCTGCGGCTGGAGGACGACGCGGAGGCCGGCGCCGGTCGCGGCGGTCCGGAGGGCGGTCGCCGCGAGCGCGCCGGGCAGCCCGGGCAGGGCGGGCCGCGCGGCGACCGGGGTGGCCGGGACGGCGGTGGGCAGGGCGGCCGGGGCGGGCGCGGCGGGTCGCCGCAGCGGCAGGGCGGCCGGGGCGGCGCCGCGCCGGCCGCGGCCAACAGCGCCATGGCCGACGCGCTGCGCCGGGCCGGCCTGGCCTGAGGTCATCCCGCCGGGCGGGCGCGAACGCGCACCGCCCGGCGGGCCCGAGGTCGGCGGGTGCGGCCGGTGGCGACCGCTGCCCGAGATCAGCGGGCGGCGCGGAAGCAACCGGTACCGAAGCGGGCGGCGCGGGAGCCACAGGTACCGGGGGCGGGCGGCGCGGCGTACCGTCGCGGTCGTGGACGAGGGCGACGGCCTGGAGTGGCGGGAGCGGCAGCGACGGGCGGTGCGGGCGCACGCGGCGGCCGACGAGCGGCGCCGGGCGGCCGAGCAGGCGCAGGCGGCGGAGCTCGTGGCCTGGTTCGTCGCCGAGGCGATCCGGCGCGGGCTGCCCACGGAACGGCTCACGGCCCGGGCCTACGACGGTCGCGGCCGTTACCGGACGCGGCTGCGCGGCTGGTACGTCGACCGGGCCCGGACCCGGGCGGTCGACGTGGACGGGCGGTTCCACCTGCTGACCGTGTCGGGCGGCCTGCGCGCCCGGTTGCTCGGGGCCGAGCCGCAGCCCAGCCCGCCGCCGCTGGTCGTCGGCGCGGGTGGCCGGGACGGCGAGTCCATCCCGCTGCGCACGCTGCTCACCCGCCGGCTGGACGGCGGTGACGAGGGGCCCTGACGGGGGTCAGGGACGGGCCCGGCCGGGCCCGGGGCCGCGCCGGGCCAGGTACCACCACCACGACTGCTGCACCACCAGCGTGACCAGGCCGGCGAGCACGATCGCGCAGAGGTTGATCACCAACTGGAGGGCCGAGCCGGCCGCCTCGTGCCAGACGCCGTACGCGGCGGCGACGGCCACGTTCGCGGCGGCCGGCACCGTGGTCACCGAGATCAGCACCCCGACCAGGCTGCCGGACTTCTTCGAGGTCAGCGAGAGCATGCCGGCCACACCGGCGAGCAGGCCGACCACCCAGGAGAGCGCGTCCGGCCGCCAGATGAAGTCCGTGAGCGGGCGATCGGCCAACAGCATCCCGCGGTCGACCAGACCGGCGGCGGTCAGCGCCCAGGTGCTGAGCACGGTGACCACCATGGCGACGAGGAAACCGACCACCAGCGCCTGCACCGACCGGACGATGACCGGCAGCCTGCGGCGCAGCAGCGCCACACAGAGCGCGGCCAGGGGGCCGAACTCGGGGCCGACGACCATCGCGCCGACGATGAGGATCGGCTGGTCGAGCAGGACACCGATGCCGGCGAGCATGGTGGCGACGGTGATCAGCACGAGGTAGGTGGCGGACAGTTCCGTCTGCTCGCCGGTCTTGGCGGCGATCTCGTCCCAGACCACCGCGTCCGCGCCGCTGCCGGGCGCCGTCCGGGCCGCCCGGTCGGCCGCCGCGGAGATGGCCAGCTCCACGTCGTCGGCCGCGATGGCCCCGCGTGCCTCCACGCCGAGCTGCCGCAGGTCGCGCAGCACGCCGTCGGCGCTCTCCCGGACCACGTCGCAGAGGATGAGGTCGCCCTCGGGCTGGCGGGCGGCGCCGGCGAGCACGGCCAGATGGGTCACCCCGGGGTCGGCGGCCAGCAGCTCGGCCACCGCGGCGGACTGGTCCGGTGGAGCGATCACCCTCAGGTGCAGCACGGTCCTCCCCCTCGCCCTGTCGACGGTCGAGGACTCTACTGCCGGTCGGGCCGGATCGAAGGTCACGTCTTGGTAGCCGACCGAGTCCTGGCGGACGGTTGGGCGGTTGACCTGTCGGGATCAGAACCTAGTGGGGCGATTCTGCCCGCTTGACGCTTTCATGCCTGATACAACCTGTCTGGTCCATAATGACTCGATTGGCTTGGAGGTCGACACCGTGCATGGTTCCGTGAACGCGCCGGGGGATCTGGCGGAGCGGGCCCGACCGGAGGGCCTCAAGCGGGCCATCGACCTGACGGCAGCCGTGGTGCTGCTGGTGCTGACCGCGCCGCTCGTCCTCGTGGTGGCGGCGCTGGTGGCCGCGGGGCTCGGCCGGCCGGTGCTGTTCCGGCAGCCGCGCGCCGGCCGGCACGGCCAGGTGTTCGAGCTGGTCAAGTTCCGCACCATGCTCCCGCCCGATCCGCGGCGGGGACGGGTGTGCGACGGGGACCGGCTGACGCCGCTGGGGCGGTTCCTGCGCTCCACCAGCCTGGACGAGCTGCCGACGCTGTGGAACGTGCTGCGCGGCCACATGAGCCTGGTCGGCCCCCGTCCCCTGCTCACCCAGTACCTGCCGCGCTACTCCCCCACCCAGGCCCGGCGGCACGAGGTCAGGCCGGGCGTCACCGGGCTGGCCCAGATACGTGGACGCAACAGCCTGGGCTGGGAGGAGAAGCTGGACCTTGACGTCTGGTACGTCGACCATCGCAGCCTGCGGCTGGACCTGTCGATCCTCGCCGCGACCGTCCGCACCGTGCTGCGCCGCGAGGGGATCTCCGCGGCGGGCTCGGCCACCGCGCCGGAGTTCCTCGGCACGCCCTCGCTCGTTCCCGCCGCGCCGGGCCGGGAGACCACCCTGACCGTTCCCGCCGGAGGTGGCCGATGAGCCGCACCATCCATCTGTCCCCGCCCGACGTCGGGCCGCTGGAGGAGTCGTACGTCGTCGCCGCCCTGCGGTCCGGTTGGGTCGCGCCCGTCGGGCCGGACCTCGACGCGTTCGAGTGCGAGGTCGCTGCGAGGGTGGGCGCCCGTGGGGCCGTTGCCGTAAGTTCCGGCACGGCCGCGCTGCACCTGGCGTTGCTCGGGGTGGGGGTCGGGCCCGGGGATGCCGTCATCGTGCCGACGCTGACGTTCGTGGCGACCGCGAACGCGGTCCGGTACGCCGGCGCCCGACCGGTCTTCGTCGACTGCGACCCGCACACCGGCAACGTCGACGTCGCTCTCGTCGCCGAGCTGATCCGAAACCTGATCTTCCGGGGCCAGCGGGTCGGGGCGGTCGTTCCGGTGGACCTCTTCGGCAGCTGCGTCGACTACACCGCGCTGCTGCCGGTCTGCGACGCGGTGGGCGTCCCGATCGTCGAAGACGCCGCCGAGGCCCTCGGCGCCACCCATCGCGGCCGGCCCGCCGGCTCCTTCGGCCAGGCGGGCATCCTCTCCTTCAACGGCAACAAGATCATGACCACGTCGGGCGGCGGCATGCTCGTCTCCGACGACACGGCCCTGCTGGCCCGGGCCCGGTACCTCGCAACCCAGGCCCGCGAACCGACGCCGCACTACGAGCACCGCGAGACGGGCTACAACTACCGGCTGAGCAACCTGCTCGCCGCGCTCGGCCGAGCCCAGCTCGTCAGGCTGGACGGGATGATCGCCCGGCGCCGGCAGCTTCGCGACCGGTACGCCAAGCTCTTCGCCCCAGTCCCCGGCGTACGCCTGCTCGGCGCGGAGGACGCGGGCTCCAACTGCTGGCTGACGACCATCGCGGTCGATCCGGAGCGGTCCGGGTGGCGGGCCGCCGACCTGGCGGCCCACCTGGCCCTGCGGGACATCGAGACCCGACCGGTCTGGAAGCCGATGCACCTGCAACCGGCGTACGCCACCGCCGAGCGTCTCGTCACCGGCGCGGCGGAGCGGTTGTTCGCCGACGGGCTGGCCCTGCCGAGTGGCAGCGTCCTCGACGAGGCGCAGATCGGCCACGTCCTCGCCGCCGTGGACGAGTTCCTGGCGGTGCGGGCGGGGGCGTCGACGGCGTGACGACTCCCCTGGTGGTCGTCGGCTGCGGTGGCCACGGCCGGGAGGTCCTGACGATCGCCCGGGCGGCGGACGCCGCGGCCGGCCGGCGGCGCTGGCGCCTCCTCGGGTTCGTCGACGACCGCCCGTCCGAGGAGAACCTGAAGCGGGTGCAGCGGCTCGACGTCCCCTACCTCGGCGGAGTCGCCTGGCTGCGCGACGCGCCCCCGGAAACGCACCACGTGATCGGCATCGGCGACCCGCACGTCCGGCGGGCCGTCGCGGGGCGCGTCGACGCGTACGGCGTGCCGGCGGCGAGCCTCGTGCACCCGGCGGCGACGATCGGGCCGGACACCGTGCACGGCCCCGGTTTCGTCGCCTTCGCCGGGGCCCGCGTCACCACGAACGTCACCGTCGGCCGGCACGTGCACCTCAACCAGAACACCACCGTGGGCCACGACTGCACCCTCGCCGACTTCGTGTCGGTCAACCCACTCGCCGCCGTCTCCGGCGACTGCCACCTGGCGGAGGGGGTGCTCGTCGGCACGACGGCGGCCGTGTTGCAGGGCCTGCGGGTGGGGCGGAACAGCACGGTCGGGGCGGGTGCCTGCGTCGTGCGGGACGTGCCGGACGGCGTGGTCGTCAAGGGGGTACCCGCCCGTTGACCCGACACGGTCTCGACCCCTCGGCCAAAATTCGGTCATCAAACCCGAAAACTCCCAATCATCGCTTTTAGGCATGTATCAACTAAAAGAGCCTAAAGCTCCTTCCGCCCCATGGCGGAAGCGGTCGGAGACGGACAGGGAGCACAGATGCCGCCGGAAACAGAGACCATCCGACTCAGCGAGCAGGGGTCACACCGGTCCAGGGCGCGCCGCCGGACCATCGGATTTCTCGCCACCGACAGCACCGCCTGGGTTTGCGGGTTCCTCGCCGCGGTCTGGTTCCGTTACGAGTTCGACCTGACGCCCGACCAGCTCGCGCGCGCCGTCGCCTGCGGCGCCCTCGCCGCCGTCGTGCACGTGGCCGTCGCGGCGGTGCGCCGGATCTACTCCGGACGCCACCCGCTGGGCAGCCTCCAGGAGGTGCAGGGGGTCGCCGGCACCGCGGCCACCACCGCCGCGATCCTGCTGGTCGGGCTGCTCCCGGCCGGCGTGCGGCCGGTGCCGGCGAGCGCCCCGCTGGTCGGGGGCGCCCTGGCGCTGCTGTTCATGCTCGCCGCCAGGTTCACCTACCGGCACCGCCGCGACCTCGCCATGCGACCGGACGTCCGGTCCTCGAACCCGGTGCTGCTGTTCGGGCTCGGCGACGCCGGGCAGGGGCTGCTGCGGGCCATGCTCAGCGACCCGCGCGGGCGGTACCGGCCCGTGGGCGCCCTCGACGACGACCCCGACAAGCGGGACCTGCGCATCGGCGGAGTACGCGTGCTCGGCGGCCGGCGGGACGTCACGGCGGCCGTCCGGCGTACCGGCGCGACGACCGTGATCTTCTCCGTCGCGAACGCCGACGCCGCGCTGATCCGGCAGATCCGGGAGGCCACGCTGCGGACCGGGGCGGCGTTCAAGGTGCTGCCTCCCGTCCGGGACCTCGTCGACCACCGGATCACCGTCACCGACGTCCGCGACGTGCAGATCGGCGACCTGCTCGGGCGCCGGCAGGTGGTCGCCGACATGGCGTTGGAGACCAACGGGCTCAGCGGTCGACGGATCCTGGTCACCGGCGCCGGCGGCTCCATCGGTTCGGAGCTGTGCCGGCAGTTGATGAAGGCGGAACCGGGCGAGCTGATGATGCTCGACCGCGACGAGTCGGCCCTGCACGCCCTCCAGATGTCGCTGGCCGGCCGGGCCCTGCTGGACGGCCCCGAGCTGATCCTCGCCGACCTTCGCGACGACGAGGGGATCCGACGGATCATCCGCGAGCGTCGGCCGGAGGTCATCTTCCACGCCGCCGCGCTCAAGCACCTCACGCTGCTCCAGCGGCACCCCGGCGAGGCGGTGAAGACGAACGTCTGGGGCACCCTCTCCGTGCTCGACGCCTGCCGCGACGTCGCCCGGTTCGTCAACATCTCCACCGACAAGGCGGCCGACCCGATCAGCGTCCTCGGCTACTCGAAGCGGATCACCGAACGGCTGACCGCGCACGCCGCCTCCCGCTTCCCCGGCACCTTCCTCAGCGTCCGCTTCGGCAACGTGTTGAGCAGCCGCGGTTCGGTGGTGACGGCGTTCCAACGGCAGATCGAGCTGGGCCGACCGCTCACCGTCACGCACCCCGAGGTGACCCGCTACCTGATGACGGTGCAGGAGGCGGTGCACCTGGTGCTGCAGGCCGCCGAGATCGGCCGGGACGGGGAGGCGCTGGTGCTGGACATGGGCGAGCCGGTCCGCATCGCCGACCTGGCGCGGCAGATGGCCGAGCAGGCGGACAGCAGCGTGCCGATCGTCTACACGGGGCTGCGGCCCGGCGAGAAGCTGCACGAGGACCTCTTCGGTACCGGGGAGGTCGACACCCGGCCGCTGCACCCGCTGGTCTCGCACGTGGCGGTGCCCGCGCTGGACCCGATGGAGGTCAGCGGCCTCGACCCGTACGACGCCCCCGAGAAGGTCGTCGCCCAGCTCGCCCAGCTCTGTGCCCACCCGACCGGTCCTGTCCACGCCGCCCCGGTGCAGGTTCCGTTGTCGCGCTGAGGTCTCCCCGTGGACGCCGCCGGCCCGCCACGTCGGCGGCGTCCACACGTCCACGTCTACGCGCCAGGGGGAACGCCAGCCCGGCCGGCGTCCCCCTCGCCCCGGCGCGGCCGGTGTCCTCCGCCCGGCCCGGTCGACCCGCCGCTGGGGCCCGGGGCACGCCCGATCAGGCCGGATACGGGCCCGATCGGGCCGGGTACGGGGCCCGCGGCGGGTCCTGTCGGCACGGGGCACGAGAAGGCCGGCGACCGAAGCTCCGGTCGCCGGCCCTGTCGTACGCACCTCAGCGGCGGATGCCCGCCCAGTCGTGGTGCCGCCGAACGGTCGAGAGGATGAAGTCGACCACCCGACGGGAGGTGTCCGGGACCCGGTAGTCGACCGGGCACGGCACCCCCTGGGCGGCGACCTGGTCCACGGTCACCTCGACCGCCTCGACCACGCCCTGCGGGTCGAGCCCGGTCATGATGATCCCGCCGGCGTCCAACGCCTCGGGACGCTCGATCGACTCGCGCAGCGTCACGGCAGGGAAGCCGAGGATCGCGGCCTCCTCGCTGATCGTGCCGCTGTCGGAGAGCGTGCAGTAGGCCCTGGTCTGGAGGTGCACGTAGTCGAAGAGGCCGAACGGCTCGTGGAACGCGATCCCCTCCAGGGCGGTCGTGTCCGGCGCCAACGCCTCCAACCGCTTGCGGGTACGCGGGTGCGTGGAGACCAGCACCGGATGCCCCCAGCGGTCACGGACCGCCCTGAGGCAGTCGAGCAGACGCTGGAGGCGGGCCGGCTGGTCGACGTTCTCCTCGCGGTGCGCGCTGACCACGAAGTACCGACCGGGCGCGAGGTCGAGCTGTCGCAGGACCGCCGACGCGGCGATGTCCGACCGGTAGTGCTCCAGAACCTCCCGCATGGGCGAGCCGGTGTGCAGGATCCGGCGCGGGTGCAGCCCCTCGGCCAGCAGGTTGCGCCGGGCGTGCTCGGTGTAGACCAGGTTGAAGTCGGCGACGTGGTCGACCAGCCGCCGGTTCGTCTCCTCCGGGACGTTCAGGTCGAAGCAGCGGTTGCCGGCCTCCATGTGGTAGACCGGCACCCGCATCCGCCGGGCCATCAGTGCGGCGATGCAGCTGTTGGTGTCGCCGAGCACGAGCAGCGCGTCCGGCCGCGTCTCGGCGACGACCGCCTCCATGCCGACCAGCACGCCGCCCAGCACGCGACCGAGCGACGAGGTGTCCACCCGCAGGAACCGGTCCGGCTCGCGCAGCCGCAGCTCCTTGAAGAAGACGTCGGAGAGCGTGCTGTCCCAGTTCTGCCCCGTGTGCACCAGCAGGTGGTCCACCGTGTCGTCGAGCCGGGCGATCACCCGGGACAACCGGATGATCTCGGGTCGGGTGCCGACCACCGTCATGATCCGGGTCATGCCCGTCCTCTCTCTGCTGCCAGCTTGCTCATGATGTCCTCGAACTGGTCTACGCCCACCCGCAGCGACATGCGCTCCTGATAGACGCGCCGGGCCCGGAGACCCAGCTCCGCCCGCGCCGCCGGGGACTCGGCCGCCGCGACGGAGAACCGCGCGGCGAGCGCCTGCCAGTCTCCCGGCGGGGAGACCAGCCCGACGCCGGTCGAGCGGACCAGGGCCGCGGCGTCGCCGCCCACGGAGGCGATCACCGGGGCGCCGCAGGCCAGGGCGGCCTGCAGCTTCGACGGGATGCTGCCACGCAACGCGGGCAGGGGGCGCAGGCAGACGAGCTGCCAGTCCGCGGCGGCGTACAGCTCGGCCATCTGCTCGGCCGGGCGCCGGCCGACGAAGCGGACGTTGTCGGCACCGAGGTCTGCGGCGAGCCGCCGGGCGGCGTCCTCGTCCGCGCCGGAGCCGACCAGCACCAGGTCGATCCGGTCGCGGGCAGCGGCCGCCGCCCGGATCGCGGTCTCGATGCCCTGCAACAGGCCGATGTTGCCGGCGAACATCACCGTGCAGCGTCCACGGTGGCCGAGCGCCGCGCGGGCCGCGTCGGTGGCCGGCACCGGCCGGAACAGCGCGTCGTCGGTCCAGTTCCACACCACCCGGACCCGGGCCGGGTCCGCGCCACGGGCCACCACCAGATCGGCCATCGCCGGCGAGATCACCACGACGGCGCTGGCCAGGCGGTACGTCGCGCGCATCAGCGCGGCGATCCCCCGCTGCAACGCCCGGCCGGCCCGGCCGGTCGGCGCCATGCCCGACCCGAGCACGGACTCCGGCCACAGGTCCTGCACGTGGAGCACGACCGGCGTACGCCGGGCCGCGCGGACGATCGCCGCCGCGGCGAACGAGGTGGGTGGCGGGTGGTAGACGTAGGTGACGTCGGCGCCGGCCAACCAACGGACGCCGCCCAGCGCGCTGCTGGCCCCGAAGGAGAGGTGGCTCAGCGCGCGCCGGGCGGCGGACGTGTCGTGGCTGGGGTAGGCGGGCACCCGCCGGACGGTGACCGGGCCGTCAGCCTCGGTGTGCCGCCAGCGTTGCCGCCAGCCCGGGAAGACGCGGCCGTGCGGGTAGCTCGGAAAGGTGGTGAGCACCCGCACCTCGTGGCCCCGATCCGCCAACTGGCGCGCCAGGTTGCCGGGGATGAACACCTCTTCCGGCGGATACCACTGGCTGACCAGGCCGATCCTCACGCGTCGACCACCGGCTGCTCCGCCCGGGGGGCCTCCACCGGTTCGGGCCAGGTGTCCGGCCGGTCCGGGTCGAACACCTCGTTCGTCCAGAACATGGTGACCAGCTCGTCCGATCCGGTGTTGACCAGCTTGTGCACCCACATGGTGGGCATGTCCACCAGCACCGGCTCGTCGCCGGAGACGGGAAACCGCACCACCTCGGTGTCGCCGACCCTGCGCAGGCTGATCTCGGCCGTGCCGTGCAGCACGACGAACCGCTCCATCTTGGCCAGGTGGAAGTGCTCGCCCCGGGTGATGCCGGGACGGGTCGTGGAGCAGAAGGTCTGGCCGCCTCCCCCGTGCGCCTTGACCGTCTCGACCAACTCGCCCCGGGTGTCGGCCCGGCGCGGCAGCGCCAGCGGATAGTGCGCGGGGAAGCAGTGCGACCGGTACGTGTTGAACAGCCGGACGTCGTGCCGGTCCAGCAGAGCCGGGATCTCCCCCGTCCGGTAGGTGGCGGCCACGTCGGCGAGCCGGTCGGCGAGGGCCCGCACGCCGATCCGCAGCGCTGGCATGGCCGGATCCCACGATCCCCCGGCCGGAACGCCGACGAGCCGGGCCGCCGCGTCGGTGACGTGCACCAGGCTCAGCTCCCGGTCGGCGTGCACCTCCGGCCGGCCGCCCTCGGCGAGCAGCCGACAGAAGGTCGCGACCGCGGAGTTGTAGAACGGCCGACCGTGTTCCCCGTACAGGTTCGGCAGCAGGACGTCGTCGACCGGCAGGCCCGTGTCGGCAAGGATGCCGGCGGCGGCAGCCTTCGCGTCGCCGTAGGGCGTGCCGTTGCCGGCCTGCACCGAGTTGGCGAAGACCACCGTCCCGGGCGGCGTCGGGCAGTGCTTGAGACCCTGCGCGAGCTGGGCCGCGAGCTGCACGTTGCCGGCGGACACGTCCGCCGGCTCGCCCCGGTTGACCCCGGCCAGGTGCAGCACCCGGTCGACCCCGCCGACCTTCGCCGCGACCCGCTCGGGGTCGGCGAGTTCCGCCCGGGTGACGACGACCGGGTCCGGCCAGCCGAGGACGCGCAGCAGCACCCGTACGTGCCAGCCGAGGAAGCCGCCGGCTCCGGTGACCGCGAGCCTCAGCATGCCAGCACCGGGTCCCGCAGGGCGAGCTCCGCGCGCACCTCGGGCAGCGTCATCAGCAGCTCCATGATCTCCGGTACGCCGAGCCGCGGGGCGTTCGCCGAGTTGAAGTCCTCGGTCGGCCCGTCGCCCAGCTCACCCTCGGAGACGTAGAGCGCGTAGTTCAGGTCGCGGGCGTCCAGCGGCACGCGGTAGAAGTTTCCGAAGTCGTCGGCCTGAGTGAGCTCTTCGCGGCTGGCGAGCGTTTCGTGCCACTTCTCGCTGTGGCGCACACCGATCACGTCGAGCTTGAACGGCACGTCGAAGAGCTGGCAGACGGCCTCGGCGAGGTCGCCGATCGTGCAGGCCGGCGCCTTGCGGATGAAGACGTCACCGGGACGCGCGTTGTGGAAGGCGTGCTCGACGAGGTCCACAGAGTCGGCCAGGGACATGAGGAAGCGGGTCATGGTCGGATCGGTGACGGTGAGCGTGCGTCCGGCCTTGATCTGCTCGATGAAGAGCGGGATCACCGACCCACGCGAGTACATGACGTTGCCGTAGCGGACACAGGAGACGGTGGTGGCGCTGTTCGGGTTGTTCCGGGCGTGCGCCTGGGCGACCTTCTCCATCAGAGCCTTGCTCATCCCCATGGCGTTCACGGGGTAGACGGCCTTGTCCGTGCTGAGCAACACGACAGACCCGACGGCGTTCTGCGCCGCGGCCTCTACCACGTTGGCGCTGCCCAGGATGTTCGTCCGGACCGCTTCGAGCGGGAAGAACTCGCAGGACGGAACCTGCTTGAGCGCTGCCGCGTGGAAGATGAAATCGACGTCGCGGGTCGCCCGCTCCACACTGTCGCGGTCCCGGACATCCCCCACGTGGTAGCGCACGCGCTCGTCACCCAGGGTGCGGCGCATCGCGTCCTGCTTGGCCTCGTCACGGCTGAGGATCCGCACCTCGGCGACGTCGCGGTCCAGCAAGCGGCGGGTCATGGTCTGTCCGAAGGAGCCGGTGCCGCCAGTGATGAGCACTCGGCGTCCGGCGGTCATGAAGCTCATGGATTTCTCCCGTGTCGTTGCTCGGCGGGCCGCCACCGGCTGCCTCAGCAGACGGGGCCGCCGGGTGACGCCTCGGCAAACCATCCGGCAGCAGGGCCGTGACTTGCATGGGGCACCCGGGACAACGACACGTGGCCGGTCGAGATACGCATTTCATCCCAAACCAGTCAAAACGCCCGAAAACCCTGTACGGGTCGTTCAGATCGCCTACTTTATGCCATGAATCAGGCCTCTTGTCGCGCTCTGCCTGGTACAAACGATCCGGTGTCGCCCGCGCCACGCCTGAGGCTTCGACACCACCGCCCGCAGCGCAAACCGGCGTCCCGGGGGGAAATGCCCGAGGGAAAGGCCAGGGGTGACCGCCTCCTTGACTCGCCAGCGCCGCCCGCAGTCCGTCAGCTCCGATCAGTCACGCGATCAGGGGGCGAGACGCGCCGCCGCACCTGCACGCCAGCAGGAAGCCCGGAAGCCGTTGGGCTCCCGAGACGACCACGACCGTGTCCGACCCCCGTTGAGCCTGCCGCCGGTGCTGGTGCTGGCTCTGGTCGCCTTCATGGCCGCCCGCCCGCCGTGGTGGTCGTTCAACTACGCGGCGCCACTGGCCCTGCTCGCCCTGGGCCTCAGTGGACGCGTGCCCCGACTGCGACTGCCTGACATGCTGGCGATCGCGACCGGCGCATGGGCGCTGGCCGCTGCCCTCTGGACGGATCACCCGGAGCTGACCGTCCCGGCTGGCTACCGGTACGCCACGGTCTGCCTGCTGTTCGTGGTCTGCCGGCACGTGGTGCGCCGCCGGCGGGATCTCCTCCTGCTCGGTTCGACGTATCTCGCAGGCTGCGTGGTCGTGGCTTTGGAGCTGGTTGCGGGCGCGGGCAGCGAGCTACGCCAGCAGGGGGAGCTTCTTGACGTCGCCACCCGGTACGGCGTCGAGGGCCGGGAGATCAACGCCACCGCGTACACCCTTGCCGTCGGAGTGGTCGTGGCGATGCTGCTGACCGCCGCCGTACACCGTCGGCCGATCTTGCGGGTCGCCCCGCCCCTGCTCGCGCTTCCGGTGGTCTGGGGAATGCTCCTCACCGGCTCCCGGGGGGCGGCCATCGGTGCGCTGCTCGGCGTCGTCGTGTTGGGGCTGGCCTGGCTGCTTCCCCGGGCCACCGTCATCGGGATCGGCGCCATCGCCGGGCTCCTGATCCTCATCGTGCCGCTCGGCTTCGCCCCCCACCGGGTGGCGCTCTGGCTCGACGAGCTCTACGGCCGTCCCACGGGGGACATCTCCGGACGCCTGGAGCTGTGGCCGTACGCGTTGTCGACCTGGAGCGAGGCCCCCCTGACCGGTTCCGGTCCAGGTGTCTTCATCGGCACGAATCCGTTCCAGATCGGTCCCCACAACCTGCTGCTGATACTCGGTAACGACCTCGGTCTGGTCGGCGCGGTTCTCTACCTCGGCGTCATTCTTGCCGCCTGCTGGACCGCGGCCCGCGTCTCGCGGCAGGGACTCATCCTGACGTCCGTCTTCACCGCCGTGCTGCTGCCGATCTGGCTGAGCGGCCAGTGGGAGGCGGCGCTCGCGATGTGGCTCGCGCTCGCACTGGTCACCGCCCTGTCGGAGCTGCCGGCATCACCCCGGGCGGCACACCGCGCGCTGCCCGGGGAGCTGTCCTGGGGCAAGCGTCCGGTCCTTCCCCAGCTTTCCGGACGGAATGCCCGATAGCGGGTCGACAAACCGGACGGGGCGCGACGGTCGAGAACCGTCGCGCCCCGTGAGTCTTTCGACTCGTCACCGAACGACGTGAGTCAGGGAACGGGTCGGTGGTTCCGCCCGAGGCGCCGACGTGGGACCGACGGACCGGCGGGCGGCCTCGCCCAGGACCTCCGCCAGGCGCAGGGCCACCTGGTCGGATCGGTGATGGCGTACCGCGAAGTCCAGTCCCTGCCGGCCGAGGCGCTCCCGCAGGCCCGCCTCCTGGCACAGCCGGGCCAGCTCCCGGCTCAGGGCCACCGGGTCGTCGACGCCGACGACGACGCCAGCGTCGGCCTCCCTGAGGTGTGCCATCGAGGCCAGCTCGACCGGGCCGAACCCGAGCACCGGCCGGCCGGCGGCGAGGTACTGCGGGATCTTCGTGGAGAGCGAGTAGCGGGTGTAGGCCCGGTTGTCCTCGGCGAACGACTCCACGTGCACGAGAACATCCGCGCCACGCAGGACCGCGGCCACCTCCGTGCTGATGAGCGGTCGCCCCAGGCGTACAGCGGCCAGGTCGGCCAGGTGGCCGCCGTACCGGGCGACGTCCTGCTGCGGCATGTGCACGGTCAGCCGCGCCGCCATCCCCTCGCCGGCAAGCTGGTCCAACGCCTCGCCGATGCGCCGCAGCGACCGCCAGCGCCCCAGGTGCAGGCCGCCCACATAGACCAGCTCGATCGCCGCGCCGTCGGGACGTGGTGGCACGGGGTGCCCAGGGTCGGCGAAGTCCTCCGCGTCCACGCAGTTGCCGAAGGCGGCGAATGGCAGCCGGTAGCGGCGCTCGTACTCCCTGGCCATCGGGCCGCTGATGCCCAGCCCGTACGAGGATTGCCGCAGCACAGCGCGCAGCTCGCGGCGCACCGCCTGCCGGGGCAGGCCGAGCACCTGTCCCTGGGCGTACAGCGTGGTCGCCCAGTCGTCCATGAAGTGCGGCACGAGCGGGACGTCGCACTCACGGGCGGCCATCAGTGCCAGCCGCATCATCCGGATACTTCCCAGCGTCGCGTACACCACCTGCGGCTGTTGCGCCCGTACCCAGTCCCGCAGGTGGGCAGGCGGCCGAATCGGAGTCAGATCGAAGAAGGCGGTCAACTCCTTCCGCAGCCACGCCCGAACCGGCCCGGGATCCTGATCCATGCGGACCGTCCCGTTCGCTCGCGCGCCGCCCGTCGCTGTCACACGCTCCGAGCGCTGCGTCCACCTCCGCAGCCGGATCAGGTGATGCTCGACCGGGGCGATTTCCTGACCGACGTGCGCGAAGCTGGCGCAGACATCTGTCGTGGGCTCCCGATCCTCTGTGTACAGCTGGGCGAGCCGGTCGCGGGGCCAGCCGGCGAACAGGTTCGACAGCGTGATGCCGGTGCCGGAAGTACGGCTGAAAGCAGCCCCTCCCACCACCAGCACGCGCGGATACTCCTCAGGCAGCAATCGGCTCACCCTTCCTCTCCTGCGCCGCCGGCGCGCGGTGCCTCCGCAGCGTCCGGCGGTATCCGTAGAGTGCGGCCGGCAGGACGGTCAAGGCGTAGCCCGCCGCCCCGACCCAGGGCACAGCGGTGACGCCGAACCACCGGGCGCCATACCACTTGCCGAGGATCGAGAGAGCCAGAAAGGCCACCCAGCCCACCAGTTGCGGAACGACCACACCAGCCGCGTTCTGCACCATGAAGCGCGGCGAGAGCGCCGCCTGTAGCACCCACCACACCGCCAGTCCGGCCAACAGCCATCGGTCTCCTCCGATTGACACCGGGAGCCACGCGGCGAAGAGCCAGTCCCCGAAGGACACCAGCACTACCGACGGGACCGCGGCGGCGAGCACGGACAGGACGGTCATCCGGCGGGTGGTGTGCCGCACCCAGGAAAGCTGCCCCTGGGCGAGGGCGTCACCGTTGGCCGGCCAGAGCGGCACGTTGACCAGGACGACGAGTTGCCCGAGCTGGGCCAGCAGCTTCGCCGGAATCACGAAGCCGGCGACGGCGGACAGCCCGAGCGCGTGCGCGATGACGAGGGTGTCGGCGTTGGTGGCCAGTGACATGACCACCGTCAACACGAAGAACAGCCCGCTCAGCCGGGTCAGTTCCCACGCCGTGCGGGCGTCGACGGCGCCCAGCCGGGGCCGGATCCGGCGGTGACCCCGGCGGAAGAACCAGATCGTGTTGACGAGGTTGACCAACGGCGGCACGGCGACCGACGTCGCGATCACGAGCATCGGGGACAGGCCGGCGGCCACGACGGCGAGCACCAGGACCAGCCCGGTGAGACTGGCGGCGGCCTGCCAGATGTTGCTGCGTCCCACCTGCTGATAGGCGTACTGCACCCGAGTGATCAGGGAGAGTGGCACGTTCACCACGAACGCGGTGAGGCACATGAGCGCGATGAGCCGGGTCTGGCCGGACGTGACTTCGCCACTGACGTTGAAGAGCGACGTCCACGGGATGCCGCCTGCGAACAGCCACAGCAGGGTGATCATGGCAGCGGCCAGTAGTGACAACGTCAGATAGGCGCTGGAGATGTAGCCTCTGGCACGGTCGTCGTCCCCGTGGGCATGGCACGGGGCCAGCTTGGTCATCAGCCCGCTACCCAGTCCGAGATCAGCGAACGACGCCATGCCGACCAGCGCGGCGACCGCCATCCACAGCCCGTACAGATCGGTGCCGAAGTACGGCAGCGTCACCGGGACGAGCACGATCGGCGCGACGAAACCCGCCGCCCGGCTGGCCAGCGCGGTGGCCACGCCGGACAGCAGCTGGCGCGTGCGATCATGCGGGCGGCGGTGGGCCGTCCGCGCGTGCCCGGCCCGTTCGGTGACCCTCCAGGACACGCGTGCCCCTAGTGGCCGGCGAACACGTGACCGGCCATCCAGGACACCGTCTCCCGAAGGCCCTCACGCAACGAAATCGGGCGCACCGCCGGAAACAGTTCGTGCAGTCGGCTGGAATCGGCCTGGGAGTCCCGGACGTCCCCGGGCCGTGGCGGCTCGTGGATCCGCTCCAAAGGACGGCCGAGCAACTGCTCCAGCTCACCGATCACCTCGAGCAGCGAGATTCGTGCGCCGAAGGCGAGGTTGACCACGTCCGGTGCGGACACCCGGCGGACGACCGCGTCGACGATCACCGAGGTGACGGTGCCGACGTAGGTGAAGTCGCGGGTCTGCCGCCCGTCGCCGTGGACCCGCAGCGGCCGCCCGGCCAGGGCCGCGGTGACGAACCGGGGCACCACTGCCGCGTAGGCGTGGTGGGCCGCCTGCCGGGGGCCGAAGACGTTGAAGAAGCGGAAGGGCAGCACCAGCAAGCCGTAGCAACTCGCGTAGGCGACGGCGTAGGCCTCGGCGGCGAGCTTGGAGACGGCGTACGGGCTGACCGGCATCGGGCGCAGCCCTTCCTGCCGGGGTAGCACGGGGTTCGCGCCGTAGACGGAGGAGGACGAGGCCACGATCACCTGCCCGACGTCGTGCCGGCGCGCCGCCTCGAGCACCGTCAGGGTGCCGGTGGCGTTCGCGTGGTGGCTCGGCAGCGGGCGGTCGATGGAACGGGGCACCGAGCCCAGTGCGCCGAGGTGCACCACGCTGGCGGCGCCGGCGAACGCCTCGTCCAGCAGGTCGGGGTCGAGAACGGTGCCGCGGAGGAGCGGCACCGGCAGGCCGTCCAGGTTTTCCAGGAGACCGGTGGAGAGGTCGTCCACCGCGACGACCGAGGCGACCTCCGGCGTGTCCAGCAGTGCCCGGACCAGGTTGGCCCCGATGAAGCCGGCACCGCCCGTCACCACTACCTTCACGGTCGTCCCCCGTTTCACCGGTGCCCCAGCCCGACGCCGGCGCGATCACCAAAGGGACAACGAGCACGACAGGTGATGAGTCACGCAAACAGGGACGTACGTCCGCTGCTCATCCATGACGTCAGCGCCCGGACGCGGCGGGCGCCACGGCCGAGCGGCCCGTCGGGGAGGCGTCCGGCGACGCGGCCAGGGAGGTCAGGAAGTCGTGCACCCGCCGCCCCTGCGCCACGGGGCTGCGGGTCAGGCGGAGGAACTCCCGGCCGGCCGCCCCACGCCGGGTCACCTCCCCGGGCGGAAGCGCCAAGGCGCGGACCAGCGCCGCACGGAGACCGTCGACCGTGTCCGGCTCGGCGAGCACGAGGTGCGGCAGGTAGTCGGCGGGTATGCCGGGGAGCCGGGTACTGACCACCGGCACCCCGGCCGACAGGTACTCGATGGTCTTGGACGGGAACGAGTAGCGCACGAAACCCTGCGCGACCGGACGGGGGTTGACCAGCACCGCCGCTCGCGCGAGGCGGCCGGCCAGCACGTCCCGGTCGAGCAGGTCCGGAGGCGCGATCCGCGGGTCGGCGGCGGCCTGCTCGCGCAGCCAGGGCGTCAACTCTCCGCGGCCGAACAGCAGCAGCCGCAGATCCGGGTCGGGCAGCGCGCGGAACGCCTCCACCAGGCGGTCCACGCCGTACGCGCGACTGAGCCCTCCCGCGTACACCACCTCACGGACGTCCGAGGCGGCCTCGACACGGGGGTGGACCCCGGCGGGCGGGTGGAAGATCCCCTCCATGACCAGGTGGGGACGCCCGGGCGCGAAGTCCTCGGCGAGTGGCCCGGTCAGCGCGATCACCCCGGCGCAGCGACGCAACGCGGCCCGGACCAGGGCGACGTCGAGCCGGCGCAGCAGCCGCACCAACCGCCCGTCGGTGGGAAGGGCGACGCCCGGCGGGTCGGTGAGCACGGGTACGACCCGCACCCCGCGCCGCCGCGAGGCCAGCGCACCGGCCCACAGGAACGGGGCGTGCACGCCGTGCACGAGCAACACCTCTCCCGCGCCCGGCGAAGCGGCCAGCCGCCGGCGGGCGGCGAGATAGCGCGTCAGGTGCTTGACGCCGAGCACGTTGACGAAGCCCAGCAGCCGGCCCTCGACCCCGTCGTGGTGGAACCGCCCGCCACGGAACACCAGCCGGCGGTTGCGCGGCCAGGTGGAGACGGGCGCGGCGGAGAGGAGGCTCACGCGGCAACCCGCGGAACGCATCGCGGCCACCAGCCCCCAGGCGAGGGTGTGCGTCTGGGTGGCGTGCACGGCGTCGCGTGCGGTGACGTCCGCGAGCACGTCGTCCGGCACGGTGAAGCCGAGCAGCGTCACACGGGTGCCGTGCGGGGCCGTCACCGGCCCACCGCCAGGATCCGGCGGTAGACCCCGTCGAGGTTGTCAAGCATGCGGTCGAGGCTGTACCGCTCGCGGACCCTGCCGCGCGCCCGGACACCGAGTTCGACCCGGGCGGTCGGGCTGGCCACCAGGGGAGCCAGGGCGTCGGCGAGAGCCTGCGGATCGCCGGCGGGCACGAGCACCCCAGCTTTGTCGCGCAGCACCTCCACGTTGCCTCCGACCGCGCTCGCCACCACCGGCAGCCCGTGGGCCATCGCCTCCAGCAGCGCGTTGGACAGGTTCTCGTGCAGCGTCGGGAAGACGAACAGGTCGGCGGCGGCCAGCAGATCCGGGACGTCGGCTCGGGAGCCGAGCATGCGCACGTCGAGCGCTTCGGGGCCTGCCGCGGCGGCGCCCAGCGCCTCGGCGATCGCGGGGCGGTCCGGACCGTCCCCGGCCACGAGCAGCACCCGGCGACCGGCGGCGGCCGGCATCCGGCGCAGCGCGTCGGCGAGCACTCCGTAGCCCTTCTCCCAGGTCAGCCTGGCGACCGCGATCATCACGACGTCGTCGGGCCGTAGGCCGAGTTCGCCGCGAATCCGGGAGCGGGGGCCGGGCTTTTCCGGCACCAGCACCCCGTTCGGGATCACCCCGACGAACCGGTCCCGGCAACCGCGCAGGAAGTCCCGTCCCGCGGCGTACTCGCAGACGGTCGCGACGTGGGTGGCCGCCCGCAGGGTGAACGGCTCCGCGCCGTGCACCAGCAGCCCACGCCGCAGCGGCCGGCCGCCCTGACGCAGATCGCGGACGGTGCCGTGCACCGTGACCAGGATCCGCGGGCAGCGGGCCAGACGTGCGGCGAGGACGCCGAGAAAGCCTTCGTTCTGCAGCCCACGGACGTGCACCAGGTCCGGCCGGAGGCGGCGCAGCAGCGCCACCCACTCGCGGAGCAGCGACACGTCGAGGCCGCCATTGCCCCGGTCCTGGTGCATCCGCACGAAGTCGTACTCGTCGCCGAGCCGGGAGGCGAGCACCCGCTCGACGACGGTCAGGGGGCCGTTCGCTCCCGGCCGTCCGGCGGAGTGCTGCACCACGACCGGGCGGGCGCGAGCGGCGGGTGACGAAGGGTCGAGACCGGCGACGGCGATGCTCGGGCGCACAGGAACTCCAATCCGACGCGTTCCGGCGTGGAAAGCGACGACGGGGCGACATCGGTGACCTAGACTATCGGGCGATATCGGATTAACAGGAATAATTCCGTCGAATCGGGGAAGCTCATGTTCCAGCCATCGGTGGCGGACCTGCTCGATCCGGTCGGTCCCGGCACCCCCCGCCTCCTCGCGCTGGCGGCGTACCGGTTTCCGCACGGCGATGCCATGTCCAACCGGCTGCTGCACCTGGCCCGTTCGGCGACTCCACCCGGTGCCACCGTCGTGGTGGTCAACGACTGGCCCGCAGACGGGACCCGGCCACCCGTGGATCCGCCGCTGCCGGCGGAGGTCAAGCTCCTGACTCTCCCGCCGAGCAGGGGAGGCAAGGTGGCCCGCTGGTGGCACCGCCAGCGCCGCCCGTTTCGGGTGCTCGCCGCACTGCGCCGGGCCGGCGTTCGACGGGCCGACCTGAACGGTGTCCTCCTGCCGCTGGGGCTGTGGAATCTGACCACCTGGGTGGTTCTTCGAGTCGCGGTGCGCCGTCCGATCACCGTCGACGTGCTGGAGCGGCACGATCCCGAGCAGTTCGCCCTGGGCCGGCTCGCCCCCTACTTCATCCGGCATCGCTGGGGCTTCTTCCTCGCGCCCCGGCTGGCCGACCGGATCATCACGATCTCCACCGCGCTCCACGACGACTTCGCTCGTCGGCGGCCCACGCTGATGGTGCCGCCGCAAGTCGACCGCGCCGCGTATCAGCCACCTGCGCCGCCCTCGCTGACCGACGGTCTGCGCCTGCTCTATGCCGGCACCGCCGGGACCAAGGATCTGCTGGCCGTCGTGGCGGAGGGGATCCGACGGTTACCTGCGGCGGAGCGCGACCGGGTCCGTCTGACGATCGCCGGCATGACCCGCGACCAGGCGGTTAGGCTGTCCGACCTGGACGCGGGGAACCTGGACGGCCTCGGCGATCAGGTGATTTTCCTGGGTCGGGTGCCGCGTGAGGAGGTCCTGGCCGAGCTGGCCCGCGCGCACTTCTCGGTCCTGGTCCGCCCGGTCGCCGGCTACTCCCGTGCGGGCTTCCCGTCGAAGGTGCCGGAGAGCCTGGCCGCGGGATGCCCGGTGCTGTTGAACCACACCAGTGATCTCGACCGGTACATCACGGACGGCCGGGAAGGGCTGGTGCTGAGCGGAGCGACACCGGACGACGTCAGCGAGGGGCTGATGCGGGCTCTCGCCTTGGACGACGACGACTGGCGGCGGATGAGCCAAGCCGCCCGGGATCGGGCGAGGGACTTCGACTACCGCTCCTGGACGCCGGCCGTGAGCGACTTCGTCGCCGGCGCGGGGCGCGGCTCCGGCACGGCGAGCCCACTCAGCGAAGCCGACTCGGCCCCCGTCAGCCGCTGATTCGGAGGGCAGAGGGCGCGCTCGTCGGCGGCGATCATCTCGACCGGCCAGCGTAGCCGGATCGGGACCGTGACCGCCGAGGAGTCGACCCACTACCACCTGCGCGACAGCGGCGGCTGGCGGCAGGTCCAGGAACGACGCGACATCGAGGCGGACTTCAGCGGGGCGATCGCGCGGCATCTGCCCGGTGACCGGCAGCGCCCGGCCGGATGTGGTGAGCTGTAGCCATGGACCGCACCCTGCTCGGGCTGGCGCTGCACCCGACGCGGGACGCCACCGGGATCGTCTCGATCATCGCCGACTGGGCGGCCCGGCACCACACGGGCCTCGTCGTGCGCACCGAGGACCGGCACCGGGTGCCGGCGACGGTGGAGGCGATGCCCGCCGAGGAACTGGCCGAGCGTGTGAGCGCACTGATCAGCATCGGCGGAGACGGCACGATGCTCGGGGCGCTCCGGTCCGTGTGGCGCAACCCGAAGCCGGTGCTCGGGGTGCACCTGGGCAAGCTCGGCTTCCTGGTGGAGGTGGAGCCGCCGGAGCTGCCGGAGGCGCTGGACCGGCTCGCCAACAAGGACTTCACGGTGGAGGCGCACAGCTGTCTGGCCTGCGACGTCTGCGGGGACGGCATCGTCGCCTTCAACGACGTCGCGCTGGTTCGCCGGCCCGGCTCCGGGTTCGTGACGGCGACCCTCGCCGTGGACGGCCAGCGCTACGGCTACTACCGCTGCGACGCGCTGGTGGTGAGCACCCCGACCGGCTCGACCGCGTACAGCTACGCGGCGGGCGGCCCGCTGGTCTCCCCGGCCACACAGGCGGTGGTGGTCACCCCGTCGGCGCCGATGGCCGGCATCTCCCGCTCGGTGATCCTTTCCCCGGAGGAGGAGATCCGGTTGGAGCTGACGCCGGGCTCCGCGCCGGTGGCGGTGGAGATGGACGGGCTGGTGATCCGGGAGGCGGCCACCAAGGGGGCGATCGACATCAGCTACCGCCGGGAGGCTGGGCTGGTGGTACGGCTGGACCCCCGCCGCTACCAGGAGCGCAACCAGCTGAAGCTCAGCCTGCTGGACCTGCCGCTGCTGCCCGAGCAGCTTCGCGAGCTACTGCCCGAGGGGCTGCGCGAGCAGCTCAACCGCCGCGAACTCCTCCCACCGCGCTGAACCGGCGCCGGGTGCCGGAGGAACCGGGATGGATGGGCCCCTCACGGGGTGGCTCTCCGCCAGGATCCTCCGTTCCGTCACCGGCGGTAACGCCGTAGATCTTCGTGGTCTCTCGTGACCCGGCTGCGGATTGCCCCGCGCTCACGCCTGCTTGAGCACCTCGGACACCAGGTCCTTCGCCTCCTGCTGGATGCGTTCCAGGTGCTTCGGCCCCTGGAAGGACTCGGCGTAGATCTTGTAGACGTCCTCCGTACCCGACGGCCGGGCGGCGAACCAGCCGGAGTCGGTGGTGACCTTGAGCCCACCGATCGGCGCGCCGTTGCCCGGCGCGGCGGTGAGGGTCGCGGTGATCGGCTCGCCGGCCAGCTCGGTGGCGGTCACCTGCTCCGGCGAGAGCTTGCCGAGCACGGCCTTCTGCTCCCGGCTCGCCGGCGCGTCGATCCGGGCGTACGCGGGCGCGCCGAAGCGCTCGGCCAGCTCCGTCCAGTGCTGGCTCGGCGTACGGCCGGTGGTGGCGATGATCTCGGCGGCGAGGAGGCAGAGCAGGATGCCGTCCTTGTCGGTGGTCCAGGTGCCCCCGTCGCGACGCAGGAACGACGCGCCGGCGCTCTCCTCGCCGCCGAAGCCGACCGCGCCGTCGAGCAGCCCGGGGACGAACCACTTGAAGCCGACCGGCACCTCCAGCAGCGGGCGGCCCAGGTCGGCGGCGACCCGGTCGATCATCGAGGAGGAGACCAGGGTCTTGCCGACCGCGGCGGCCGGACCCCAGTTCGTCCGGGTGCGGAACAGGTGGGCGATCGCCACCGCGAGGTAGTGGTTGGGGTTCATCAGGCCGCCGTCGGGGGTGACGATGCCGTGCCGGTCGGCGTCGGCGTCGTTGCCGGTGGAGACCTGGTAGTCGGCGCGGGCCGCGATCAGCGAGGCCATCGCGTTCGGCGACGAGCAGTCCATCCGGATCTTGCCGTCCCCGTCCAGGGTCATGAACCGCCAGGTGGGGTCGACGGCCGGGTTGACCACGGTCAGGTCCAGCCGGTGCCGCTCGGCGATCTCGCCCCAGTAGGCGACGCTCGCCCCGCCGAGCGGGTCCGCGCCGATGCGCACCCCGGCGTCGCGGATCGCGTCGACGTCGATCGCCGCCGGCAGGTCGTCGACGTAGCCGGCGAGGAAGTCGTACGACCCGGTGGTGTCGGCGGCGCGGGCCCGCGCGTGGGGGATCCGGCGGACCTCCTTCAGCCCGTCGGCCAGGATGGCGTTGGCCCGGTCCTGGATCCACTTCGTGACGTCGGTGTCCGCCGGCCCGCCGTGGGTCGGGTTGTACTTGAAGCCGCCGTCGTCGGGCGGGTTGTGCGACGGGGTGATCACGATGCCGTCGGCCAGCCCGCTGGTGCGCCCCCGGTTGTGGGTGAGGATGGCGTGCGACACCGCCGGGGTGGGCGTGTAGCCGTCCCGGCTGTCCAGCAGCACGGTGACCTCGTTGGCGGCGAGCACCTCCAGCGCGTCCACCGCGGCCGGGGCGGAGAGGGCGTGGGTGTCGCGGCCGACGAACAGCGGGCCGTCCAGGCCCCGCTCCCGGCGGTAGTCGCAGAGCGCCTGGGTGACCGCGAGGATGTGGTCGGAGTTGAACGCGTTGCGCAGGCTCGACCCGCGGTGCCCGGACGTGCCGAAGGAGACCTGCTGCGCCGGGTCCTGCGGGTCGGGGTGCTCGGCGTAGTAGGCGGTCACCAGCCGCGGCACGTCGACCAGGTCGGCGGGCTGGGCGGGCTTGCCGGCCCGGGGATGACTGCTCACGGTTCCACCTTCTGTCCCTTGCCGATCACCACGATGCCGTTGTCGGAGACGGTGTAGCGCTGCCGGTCCTTCTCCAGGTCGACGCCGATCTCGGCTCCCTCGGGCACGACCACGTTCTTGTCGAGGATCGCCCGGCGGACCACCGCGTGGCGGCCGATGTCCACCCCCTCCATCAGCACCGCGCCGTCCACGTGGGCCCAGGAGTGCACCTTCACCTTCGGCGACACGACCGAGTTCTCCACGAGCGAGCCGGAGATCACCGCGCCGGGCGAGACCATCGAGCCGACCGCCCGGCCGACCCGCTCGCCCCACTGGTGCACGAACTTCGCCGGCGGGTACGGCGGCTGCTCCGTGTAGATCGGCCACTCGAAGTTGTAGAGGTTGAACACCGGGTGCACGTTGATCAGATCCATGTGGGCGTCGTAGAAGGAGTCGAGCGTCCCCACGTCGCGCCAGTAGCCGCGGTCCCGGTCGGTGCTGCCCGGCACCTCGTTGTCGCGGAAGTCGTAGACGTTGGCCTCGCCCCGCTCGACCAGCATCGGGATGATGCTGCCGCCCATGTCGTGCTTGCTGGTCTTGTCCTCCGCGTCGCGCTCGACCGCCTCGCAGAGCGCCTTCGTGCTGAAGACGTAGTTGCCCATCGAGGCGTAGATCTGGTCGGGGGCGTCGGGCAGGCCGACCGCGTCGGTGGGCTTCTCGCGGAACGCCCGGATCCGCCGGCCGTCCTCGCCGACCTCGATCACGCCGAACTGGTCGGCCGTCGACAGCGGCTGCCGGATGCCGGCCACGGTGACCCCGGCGCCGGAGGCGATGTGGTCCTCCACCATCTGCCGCGGGTCCATCCGGTAGATGTGGTCGGCGCCGAAGACGATCACGTGGTCCGGCTGCTCGTCGTTGATCAGGTTGAAGCTCTGGTAGATCGCGTCGGCGGAGCCGGCGAACCACCAGGGGCCGCGCCGCTGCTGCGCCGGCACGGGGGTGACGTAGTTGCCGAGCAGCGTCGACATCCGCCACGTCTTCGTGATGTGCCGGTCCAGCGAGTGCGACTTGTACTGGGTCAGCACGACGATCTTGAGATAGCCGGCGTTCGCCAGGTTGGAGAGGACGAAGTCGACCATGCGGTACATCCCGCCGAACGGGACGGCCGGCTTGGCCCGGTCCGTGGTGAGCGGCATCAGGCGCTTGCCCTCTCCGCCGGCCAGGACGATCGCGAGCACCTTGGCAGCCATGTTCAGACGCTAACCATCCGCCGCGGACTTCACCACTCGTACGGGCACACTTCTGCACTAGGGTGCGGTGGATGACGGAATCCGCGCACCTTCGCGTCGACCTGCTGACCCGGGAGTACCCGCCCGAGGTGTACGGCGGCGCCGGGGTGCACGTGGAGTACCTGGCCCGGGAGCTGCGCCGGCTCGCCGACGTGCGGGTGCACTGCTTCGGCGCGCCGCGCACCGAGCCGGGCGTCACCGCGTACGCCGAACCGGCGGGCCTGGGCGGCGCGAACGCCGCGCTGCGGACGATGGGCGTGGATCTGGAGATGGCGGCGGCGTGCGCCGGCACCGACGTGGTGCACAGCCACACCTGGTACGCCAACCTGGCCGGGCACACCGCGAAGCTGCTGCACGGCGTGCCGCACGTGGTGACCGCGCACAGCCTGGAGCCGCTGCGGCCGTGGAAGGCCGAGCAGCTCGGCGGCGGCTACGCGCTCTCGTCCTGGTGCGAGCGCACGGCCTTCGAGGCCGCCGACGCGGTCATCGCGGTCAGCGAGGGGATGCGGCGCGACGTGCTGACCGCCTACCCGGCGGTGGACCCGGACCGGGTCCGGGTGGTCTACAACGGCATCGACACCGACGAGTACTCCCCGGACCACGGCACCGACGTGGTGGACCGGCTCGGCATCGACCCGGCCCGCCCGAGCGTGGTGTACGTCGGGCGGATCACCCGGCAGAAGGGGCTGCCCTACCTGCTGCGCGCGGCGCGCGACCTGCCCGCCGACGCCCAGCTGGTGCTGCTCGCCGGGGCGCCGGACACCCCGGAGATCGCCGCCGAGGTGGAGGGCCTGGTGGCCGAGCTGCGGGCGGGCCGCTCGGGCGTCGTCTGGATCGCCGAGATGCTGCCCAAGCACGAGGTGATCCAGGTGCTCACGCACGCCACGGTCTTCGTCTGCCCGTCGGTCTACGAGCCGATGGGCATCGTGAACCTGGAGGCGATGGCCTGCGAGACGGCGGTGGTGGCCACCGCGACCGGCGGCATCCCGGAGGTGGTCGCCGACGGCGGGACCGGGCTGCTGGTGCCGATCGAGCAGGCCGCCGACGGCTCCGGCCGGCCGCTGGACCCGGGCCGCTTCGTCGCCGACCTCGCGACCAGGGTCAACGAGGTGCTGGCCGACCCGGGACGCGCCACGGAGTTCGGGCTCGCCGGCCGGCGCCGGGCCGTCGAGCAGTTCTCCTGGGACGCCGTGGCGCGGCGGACGCTGGAGGTGTACCGGTCGGTGGGCGCCGCCGGCTGAGCCGCGCGGGAATCGATCTCGCGCAGTAGGTTGGCGGGGTGACTGGACGGTTTCCGATCGAAGACGTCTCCCCCGTCGTCTCCTGCGGTCGCTACCCGGCCAAGGCGGTGGTGGGCGAGCCCGTGCCGGTGTCGGCCCGCGCCTACCGAGAGGGGCACGACGCGCTCGGCTGCAACGTGGTGTGGCTGGGCCCCGACGGGCGGGCCCGGCCGTTCACCCGGATGCGCCCCGGCGAGCCCGGCCAGGACCGCTGGCACGCGGTCATCCGCCCGGACGCGGTCGGCGAGTGGGTGTTCACCGTCGAGGCGTTCCACGATCCCTACCTGACCTGGCAGAACGCGGTCACCAAGAAGCTCGCCGCCGGCCAGGGGTCGGCGGAGCTGGCCAACGACCTCGCCGAGGGCGCCCGGGTGCTGACGGCCGCCGCCGCGCTGGTGCCGGCGGGCGACGTCGACCGGGTGTCGGCGGCGGTGGCGGCGCTGCGCGACGACCGGCTGCCGTTGCCCCGGCGGGTCGCCCCGGCGCTGGAGCTGGCCGGCCTGCTCTGGGAGCACCCGGTCCGGGAGCTGGTCACCACCGGCGAGGAGCACCGGCTCTGGGTGGACCGCCCCCGCGCGCTCTTCTCCGCCTGGTACGAGTTCTTCCCCCGCTCCGAGGGGGCCGTCCCGGCCACCGTCGACGCGCCGGCCCGCTCCGGCACGTTCGCCACCGCCACCGAGCGCCTGCCCGGCGTCGCCGCGATGGGCTTCGACGTGCTCTACCTGCCGCCGATCCACCCGATCGGCCGGGTCAACCGCAAGGGCCGCAACAACTCGCTCACCGCGGGCCCGGACGACGTCGGCTCGCCGTGGGCGATCGGCGCCGCCGAGGGCGGCCACGACGCCATCCACCCCGACCTGGGTACGCCGGAGGACTTCCGGGACTTCGTCGCCGCCGCCGCCGAGCAGGGCCTGGAGGTGGCGATGGACCTGGCGTTGCAGTGCGCGCCGGACCATCCGTGGGTGACGGAGCACCCGGAGTGGTTCACCGCACGGGCAGACGGCAGCATCGCGTACGCGGAGAACCCGCCGAAGAAGTACCAGGACATCTACCCGCTGAACTTCGACAACGACCCGGAGGGCATCCGGGCGGAGATCCTGCGGGTGGTGCTGCACTGGGTGGGCGAGGGCATCCGGATCTTCCGGGTGGACAACCCGCACACGAAGCCGGTCGACTTCTGGCACTGGCTGATCGCCGAGGTGAAGAAGGTCGACCCGGACGTGCTCTTCCTCGCCGAGGCGTTCGCCCGGCCGGCGATCATGCACGGCCTGGGCAAGATCGGCTTCACCCAGTCGTACACGTACTTCACGTGGCGCACCTCGGCGGCCGAGATGCGGGCGTACTGCGAGGAGCTGGTCGCGGCGGCCGACCACATGCGACCCAACTTCTGGCCGAACACGCCGGACATCCTGCACTCCTCGTTGCAGCACGGCGGCCCGCCCATGTTCAAGATCCGGGCCGTGCTGGCCGCGCTGCTCTCCCCCTCCTGGGGCATGTACGCCGGCTACGAGCTGTTCGAGCACGTGGCCCGCCCCGGCGCCGAGGAGTACCTCGACAGCGAGAAGTACGAGCTGCGCCCGAGGGACTGGACGGGCGCGCAGGCGCAGGGCCGCTCCCTGGCGCCGTTCGTCGCCACCCTCAACCGGGTACGCCGGGAGAACCCGGCCCTGCACCAGCTCCGCAACCTCGTCTTCCACGAGATCGACAACCCGGCGCTGCTCTGCTGGTCCAAACACGACCCGGACACCGGCAACACGGTCGTCGTGGTCTGCTCGTTCGACGCGCAGGGCGTGCAGTGGGGCAACACCACGCTGGACATGCCGGCGCTCGGCTTCGACTGGCACGACCGGTTCACGGTGCACGACGAGCTGACCGGCGCCAGTTACGACTGGGGGCAGCACAACGCGGTGCGGCTCGACCCGTACCTGCAACCCGCGCACGTGCTGACCGTGCGACGGCCCGCTCCGCCGGCCGGCCCGGCGGCACAGGCGCCGGCGGCGCAGGGCCTGACCGTCGAGAACGTTCCCGACGACCTCTCGGGCGGCACCGCCCCCACCGTTCCCGGGCAGGAGGACGACCCCCGATGGACGAGTTGATCGCCGGCGCGACGCACGACCCGCACGCCGTCCTCGGCGCGCACCCGGCCGACGGGCGGACGGTCGTCCGCACGATGCGCCGTGGCGCCGCCGACGCCGCCGTCCTCGTCGACGGCCGGCGGCACCCGATGCGTCGGGTGCACGACGTCGGCGTGTTCGAGGCCACGGTGCCGGGCGAGGTGCTCGACTACCGGATCGAGGTCGACGGCCGGGTGCACGACGACCCGTACCGCCACCCGCCCACCGTCGGCGAACTGGACCTGCACCTGATCGGCGAGGGCCGGCACGAGCGGCTCTGGGAGGCGCTCGGCGCGCGGGTCCTCGACGAGGGCGTCGCGTTCGCCGTCTGGGCGCCGAACGCGCGCGGTGTGCGGGTCGTCGGCGACTTCACCGGCTGGGCCCCGGACGACGGCTGGCCGATGCGCTCGCTCGGCGCCAGCGGCGTGTGGGAGGTCTTCGTCCCGGGCGCCTCGGCCGGCGCCCGCTACAAGTACCGCGTCCTCGGCGCCGACGGGCACTGGCGGGACAAGGCCGACCCCCTGGCGGCGTACGCCGAGGTGCCGCCGGCCACCGCCTCGGTGGTGCACCACTCGACGTACGAGTGGGGCGACGCCGCCTGGCTGGAGCGGCGGGCCCGCCGGCAGCCGTACCAGGAGCCGATGAGCGTCTACGAGGTGCACCTGGGCTCCTGGCGGCCCGGGCTGGGCTACCGGGAGCTGGCCGAGGAGCTGACCGCGTACGTCACCGGGCTGGGCTTCACGCACGTGGAGTTCCTGCCCGTGATGGAGCACCCGTTCGGCGGCTCCTGGGGCTACCAGGTCACCGGCTACTTCGCGCCGACGTCCCGGTTCGGCGACCCGGACGACTTCCGCTACCTGGTGGACCGGCTGCACGCCGCCGGCGTCGGCGTGCTCCTGGACTGGGTGCCGGCGCACTTCCCCAAGGACGAGTGGGCCCTCGCCCGCTTCGACGGCACCCCCCTCTACGAGCACCCCGACCCGCGCCGGGGCGAGCACCCCGACTGGGGCACGTACGTCTTCGACTTCGGCCGCCGCGAGGTGCGCAACTTCCTGGTCGCCAACGCGCTCTACTGGTGCGACCAGTTCCACGTCGACGGGCTGCGGGTGGACGCCGTGGCCTCGATGCTCTACCTGGACTACTCCCGCCCCGAGGGGCAGTGGGTCCCGAACCGGTACGGCGGGCGGGAGAACCTGGAGGCGATCGCGTTCATGCAGGAGGTGAACGCGACGGTCTACAAGCACCACGCCGGGGTGGTGATGATCGCCGAGGAGTCCACCGCCTGGCCGGGGGTCACCCGCTCCACCGACGCCGGCGGGCTCGGCTTCGGTTTCAAGTGGAACATGGGCTGGATGCACGACACCCTGCTCTACACCTCGAAGGACCCGATCTACCGGCAGCATCACCACCACCAGCTCACGTTCTCCCTGGCGTACGCCTGGAGCGAGAACTACGTGCTGCCGATCAGCCACGACGAGGTGGTGCACGGCAAGGGTTCCCTCGCGGGCAAGATGCCGGGTGACACCTGGCAGCGGCTGGCCACCGTGCGCGCGCTGCTGGCGTACATGTGGGCGCACCCGGGCAAGCAACTGCTCTTCATGGGCTGCGAGCTGGCCGACGACCGGGAGTGGAGCGAGGAGCGCGGGCTCGACTGGCACCTGCTGCACGACCCGGCCCGCGCCGGCGTGCAGCGCCTCGTCGGCGACCTGAACCGCGTCTACCGGGACACCCCCGCACTGTGGGCGCAGGACACGGACCCGGCCGGGTTCCGGTGGATCGCCGCGGACGACGTCGCCAACAACACCGTCTCGTTCGTGCGGATCGCCCCCGACGGCGCGACCCTGGTCTGCGTGGCGAACTTCTCCGCCCGGCCGCTGACGGACTACCGCATCGGGCTGCCCGCCGGCGGTACCTGGGCGGAGGTGCTCAACACCGACTCCCACCACTACGGCGGGTCGGGGGTCGGCAACCTGGGCGAGGTGCACGCCGAGGACGTGCCGTGGCACGGCCTGCCGGCGTCCGCCGCGCTCCAGGTGCCGCCGCTCGGCGTGCTCTGGCTCCGCCACGACTGAGCGCCCGGCCCCGGCGCGGGTCGCCGACCGGGAATCAGACCAGGCCGGCGTCGCGCAGCAGCTTCCACAGGCCGGCGCCGTCGGGCGCGGAGAGCCACTTCTGCCCCACCGGCCCCGCCGAGGAGCTGCCGGCCGGGGCGGGCAGGCTACCGGCCAGCACCGCCTGGGTGGGCGAGAGCCGGCGGATCGCCACCCCCGCCACGTTCTGCGGGTGGGCGGCCGCGAACTCGCGGTAGATCTCCGGGTCGTGCTGCCCGTCGTCGCCGACCAGCAGCCACTTCACGTCGGGGAACTCCTTGGCCAGCCGGGCCAGGGTGACCCGCTTGTGCTCCCGGCCGCTGCGGAACCAGCGGTCCGCGGTCGGCCCCCAGTCGGTCAGCAGCAGCGGCCCGGCCGGGTAGAGGTGCCGGGACAGGAACCGGGTCAGCGTCGGCGCGACGTTCCAGGCGCCGGTCGACAGGTAGAAGACCGGCGCGCCGGGGTGCGCGGTGGCCAGCCGCTCGTAGAGCACCGCCATGCCGGGCACCGCCGTCCGGGCGTGCTCGTCGAGGACGAAGGTGTTCCAGGCCGCGAGCAGCGGGCGGGGCAGCGCGGTCACCATGACCGTGTCGTCGATGTCGGAGAGGATGCCGAAGCGCACCTCCGGGTCGAGGATGCGCACGGGCGCCTCGACCGGCTCGGCGTCCGGCAGGCTGATCCGCACCGCGCCCCACCCCGGCGGCAGGTCCGCCTCGACCACGGTGTCGACGAAGCCGCTGCGGTCGGCCGGCGCCTCGTGGCGCACCCCGCCGGCCTCGACGGTCACCGTCACGTGCTTGGCCGGCAGGGTGGTGAAGCTGCGCCAGCCGCGGACCTTCTCCAGCCGGCCCCGCTGGCGGGTGTCCGGCCGCCCCAGCAGCACCCGGCACATCACCCGTACCCAACCGGGCGCGCCGTAGCCGGCGTACGCGATGATGTTGGTCCGCCAGCCGGTGCGCCGCAGCCGACGCTCGACCAGCGCGTGCACGGCGTCCTCGATCCGCGCGGCCCGGTGCAGGTTCGGTACGGCCAACTGGCCGGCGGGAGTGGGTGGCACGTCAGCAACCCTGCCACAACCCGACGACCTCGGCCACGCGAGGCGATCTTCGCCGGCCGCCGGCTGCGCCGAACCGCCCCGCCCGGCCCCGGCGGCGTGTAACACTCCGGTCGGGACGACGACGGGGGCGTTGGTCGTGTCGCAACCAGTACACAGGCGTGGGCGGTGGCGTCCGCAGCTCGACCGGCCGGCGCTCGTCGCGCTGCTGTTCGGGCTCGCCGGGGTCGGCTACCGGCTGGTGCTGACCCTGCACACGGTGCCCGTCTCCAACAGCGACGAGGCCACCTTCGGGCTGGCCGCGATGCACATCGCGCAGGGCCGCGAGCTGCCCGTCTTCCTCTACGGCCAGCGCTACATGGGCGTGCTGGAGTCCTACCTGGCGGCGCCGCTGATCGCGGTCGCCGGGCCGAGTTGGCCGCTGCTGCGCCTGCCGTTGCTGTTGCTCTACGCCGTCTTCCTCTGGCTGATCCACCGGCTGACCCGACGGATCTGCTCGCCCTGGTTCGCCGCCTTCGTCGTCGGGCTGCTCGCCCTCGGCGGGGAGCGGGTGGTCCGGGACCAGTTGACCGTGGTCGGCGGCCGGCCGGAGGTCAAGGTCGCCGTGCTGCTGATGCTGCTGGTCGTGGTGGGACTCGCCCGGGGTACCGTGCGGCACCGCCGGCTGGCCGTCGGGCTCTTCGGCCTGCTCGCCGGGGTGGCCGCCTGGTCGGACTGGCTGATCCTGCCCTACCTGGGGGTGGCCGCGCTGGCGCTGCTCTGGGTGGCCCGCCGGGAGCTGCTCGGCTGGGCCGGGGCGCTGCTGCTGGCCGGGTTCGCCGTCGGGATCGCGCCGATGATCCGGGACAACCTGGTCGCCCCGCCCGGCGAGGACTCGCTGTCGGTGTTGCGCGAGGTCAGCACCCGGGCCGGGCCGACGCCGCCGTGGAGCCGGCGGCTCGACGGCGGGCTGCTGGAGGGGGTGCCGCTCGCCGCCGGACTCTGCCCGGTGGACGGCTGCTCCCGCTGGCAGGGGTGGTTCGGCCTGCTCTACCCGCTGCTGCTGGTGGTCGCCGCCGCGCTCGCCGTGGTCGCGTACCGCCGGGCCGCGGGTGCCCCGCCCGGCCGCCGGGTCGGCCCGGTGGTGCACCTCGCGCTGGTCGTGGGCGCGGCGCTGACCCTGCTGTCGTACGTGCGCAGCCCGCTGGCCGCCACCAGCCCGCTGGACAACGCCCGGTACCTGTCGGTCCTCCAGCTCTCCCTGCCGGCGGTGCTGTGGCCGCTCTGGCTGGCATCGGTCGCCTGTTGGCGGGGCACGGTCGGGGCGCTCGGCCGGTTGGCCGGGGCGCTCGCCACCGCCGTGCTCGCCGCGCTGACCGCGACCATGCTGGTGGTCACCGTGCAGTTCGCCGCCACCGGCACCGAGGCGTCCCGGGTCGAGGAGCGGCAGGCCCGCGAGCTGGCCGACCGGCTCCGCGCGGGCGGCCCCCACGAGGTGTACGGGGACTACTGGACCTGCAACCGGCTGATCTTCAACACCGACGAGTCGGTGGTGTGCGCGGTGCTCGACGGCGAACTCACCCCGGGGCAGAACCGCTATCGCGCGTACTGGCGGCAGGTGGGGCGGGCCGACCGGCCCGGGTACGTGCTGGCGGCCGACTCGGCGGCGGAGCGGCGGCTGCGCCGGCTGCTCGGCGACCGGGCCGACGCGGCGCTGCTCGCCGAGGTGGGCGGCTATCGCGTGTACCACCCGGAGACTCCGGTGCGGCCGTGGCGGTAGGGACGGGCCGTACGCTGGCCGGGCCGGCGCGCGGGCGCCGCGCCGAGGCGAGGAGTCACCCATGCTCATCCTGCTGCCGCCCTCCGAGGGGAAGGCCGATGCCGGCACCGGCCGGCGGCTGGACCTCGCCCGCCTCTCCCTGCCGGAGCTGACCGGCGCCCGGGAGGAGGTGCTGGCCGCGCTGGTGGCGCTCAGTGACGGCGGCGACGAGGAGGCGGCCCGGGCGGCGTTGGGGCTCAGCGAGGGCCAGCGCGGCGAGCTGCGGCGCAACGCCCGGCTGCGGGTGGCGGCCACCGCCCCCGCCGACCGGCTCTACACCGGCGTGCTCTACGAGGCGCTCGACCTCGCCTCGCTCCCGCCGGCCGCGCAGCGGGTGGCCCGCCGGTCGGTGCTGATCAGCTCGGGCCTCTGGGGCGCGGTGCGCCTCACCGACCGCATCCCGCCCTACCGCTGCCCGATCGGGGCGCGGCTGCCGGGGGTGGGCGCGCTGTCGGCGTACTGGCGGCGGGCCCTCGCGCCGGCGATGGACGCCGCGGCCGGCGCCGGGCCGGTGCTCGACCTGCGCTCCGGCGCGTACGCGGCCACCTGGGCGCCCCGCGGCGAGGTGGCCACCCGCACCGTGACGGTCCGGGTGCTGCACGAGCGGGAGGTCGACGGCGTGCCCGTCCGGTCGGTGGTGAGCCACTTCAACAAGGCGACCAAGGGTCGGCTGGTGCGGGACCTGCTGACCGCGGGCGCCCGGCCGCGCTCGGCCGACGGGCTGGTGGCGGCGCTGCGCGACCTGAAGTACACGGTGCTGGAGCAGCCCGGGCCGTCCCACCGGCCACGCCAGGTCGACCTGGTCGTCACCGAGCTGTAGGGCTGCCGCAAGATTTCCTCAAGGCTGGGGCGGATCGGTTTCCCCGTCGGCGTCTTCGGGCCACGGTAGGGGGACCCCGACGCCGACAAGGAGTGCCTGAGTTGGCTCCCGAACCGATTTTGCTCGACCGGCCGCGCCTCCCGTCGACCCCGCCGCCGCTGGACTGGCTGACCCTGGCCGACGCGTTCGAGGCCGCCTGCCTGCTGCGCTGCATGCCCCCGCCGGCCGTCGCCGGCGCCCGCCGCCCGGTGCCGCACCACCGTCCGGCGACCGTCGAGTTCAACCGGGAGGAGGCCGCCCTACGGTTCCGGCAACTGCTCGGCCGGTTGGACGTCCCGATCGGGCACGAGGTGACCGTCGGCGGGCTACGCCGCCGGTACGAGCTGCACCGGCTCTCGGTGCCCCCGGCGGACCGGCCGGCGTACGCGCGGACGCTGGAGGCCGGCTGGCGGCAGGGCCGGCGCGAGCTGCTGGGCGGCCTGGTCCCCGGCGCGTCGACGGCGCGGCGGGTGTGGCGGCCCCGGCTGGCGGCGGCGGCCTGGCGGGCCGCCCTGCTCGCCGGGGGGCGGCACGTGCGCCGGCACATCCTCGGCGTCCGGCTCACCGACCGGGAACTGGCCGCCGTCCTGGTGCGCGGGGCCGCTCTGCTGGACGTGCCGGCGCTGCTGCGCCCCGGCACCGGGTGCTTCCTGGTCTGCGTCGCCGACGGCCCGGACCGCGAGCGGATCCTGCACAGCGCCGCGCTGGAGCCCGCCCGGGCGGCCGAGCCGGCATGACGGCCGGATGACCGCGACCACCGCGCGGACCGCGTCGGGTGGGGCACCGGCGGACCGCCCGGGACCGCCGTTCCGACCTCGGTCGCGTACCGCAGCCAACTGAGCCTCGCCGTCGACCCGGCGCCGGGGTCGTAGTCCGACCGGTGGGCCTCGGGTTGCGGTGACGGCCCGCGCGGCGCAGAGTGCAGCCCGTGAGCCGAACCCGGTCCTGCCGCGCCCGCGCCGTGCGCCCGTCGTCCTGGTTCCGACATGGCCGCCCGCGCCCCGGTCGTCCGGCGGCGCTGCTGTCGCTGCTGCTGGTGGTGACGCTGCCCGGCCTCGCCGGCTGCCAGGACTCCCCCGAGCCGCCGGTGCGGATCCGGATCGCGACCGGCAGCCCGACGGCGGTCTACCACGCCTTCGGCCGGTCGCTGGCCGACATCCTCAACCGGGAGATGCCGAACGTCGAGGCCAGCGTGGTGGTGACCGCCGCCTCGGCGGAGAACGTCCGGCTGGTCGGCTCGGGCGAGGCCGAGCTGGGTTTCACCCAGGCCGACGTGCTGCCGGCCGCGCCGGCGACGCACCCGTCGGTCGTCGCGGTCGCCCGGGTCTACGACGACCTGCTGCACCTGGTCACCACCGCCGGCGGGCCGGTCCGCACGCTGGCCGACCTGGGTGGGCGGCGGGTCTCCGTGGGCGCCCCCGGGTCCGGCACCGAGATCACCGCCTCCCGGCTGCTGGAGGTGGCGCGCCTGGGCGGCGACCGGGTGCACCGGGAGCGGCTCGGCCTCGACGACTCGGTGGCGGCGCTGCGGGCCGGCACGATCGACGCGTTCTTCTTCTCCGGCGGGCTGCCGGTCAGCGCGGTGAAGCAGCTCGCCGACGACAGCGCGACCCGGATCGTCGACCTCGGCGAGTGGACCGAGCTGCTGCGCGGCAGCAACCCCCAGGTCTACGTCTCCCGGGACGTCCCCCGCTCGGTGTACGGCACCGATCCGGTCACCACCGTGGCCAACCCGAACTTCCTGATCGTCCGGGCCGACCTGCCGGATGCGCTGGTCCGGGAGGTGACCCGGCTGCTGATGGAACGCCGGCAGGAGCTGGCCGCGGCTCATCCGGCCGCCGGCCGGATGAGCCCGCGCTCGGCCATCGCCACCTCCCCGCTGCCGCTGCACCCCGGCGCCGCCGGCTGGTACCGCGCCGCCAAGCCCTGACCCTGGCGGTCGACCGCCGGCCGGCGGCGGTCACGGGACGCCCGGCCGGCGGGCGATCAGGAGGACCTCGGTCGGACGGCGGCGACGTCGCCCGGGCGGGGCGTCACCCGGTCACGGCGTGCCCCGGCCCGACCGGTGCGGCGGGCGCGCCGACGGGCGGTGCGGGAGCACCGGCGGGGACCGGCTCGGCCTGATCCGCCGGGTCCCTCGGGTCCGCCGGGGCCGCCGGCCGGGTCGGGGCCGGGAACCAGAGGCCGGCGACCAGGCCGCGCGGCTCGCCCCGGCGCATGGTGAGCCGCCCGTCCGAGGCGTCGACCAGCACGGCGACGATGGTGAGGCCCAGCCCGGCGCCGTCGACGTTCTGCACCTCCGGCGCCCGCCAGAACCGCTCGGTCGCCTGGCCGAGCTGGCTCTCCGTCATGCCCGGGCCGGTATCCCGGACCTCCAGCGCCGTCCCGCCCTCGTGGTGCCGCACGGTCACCGTCACCGCCCCGCCGGCGCCGCTGAACTTCACGGCGTTGTCGATCAGCGCGTCCAGGGCCTGGTCGATGGCGGTCGGCACGGTCCGGGCGTACGCCGGGGCGTCCTCCGCCGCGAGCCGGAGGGTGACCGACCGGTGCCGGGCGAGTGGCTCCCACGCGGCGACCCGGGACGCGGCCACGGCCGCCGCGTCAACGGTGACCCGCTGGTTCTCCCGCCGCTCGGCGCGGGCCAGGGTCAGCAGCGCGTCCAGCACCAGGGCGAGCCGGTCGGTCTCCTCCAGGGCCAGCCGGTGCTCGGCCTGGCCGTCCGGGTCGGTCAGGCCCAGCCCCAGCTCCTCCACCCGCAGGCGCAGCGCGGTCAGCGGGTTGCGCAGCTGGTGGCTGGCGTGCGCGACGAAGGCGCGCTGCCGGTCCATCACGTCGGAGACGACGTCGGCCATGTGGTTGAAGCTGGTCGCCAGCCGGCGCAGCTCCGGCGGGCCGAGCCGGTGCTGCACGCGGGCGCCGCGGTCCCCCTCGGCGATCTCGTGGGTGACCGCGTCCAGCTCGGTGACCGGGCGCAGCACCCAGCCGGCCAGCCCGAACGCGGTGAGCACGCAGGCCAGGACGGCGAGCAGCCCCGTCCCGGCCAGCACCAGCCACCAGACGGTGACCGCGCGCCGGACCGAGTCGGTCGGGGTGGCGGTGACCACCGCCCCGAGCACCTCACCGCCGTCGTTGATCGGCACCGCCACCACGATCGGCCGGTCGACCCACGGCCAGACCGACTCCGGCCCACTGGCCTGCTGGCCCGAGAGCGCGGTGTCCAGCGCCTCGCGGGTCCCCGCCGCCGGCCGCCAACTCTCGGAGGCCGCCACCGTCCGGCGGTCCCGGTCGACCACCGCCGCGCCGATCCCGTACAGGTCGTCGTAGCTGCGCAGCTCGTTGTCGAGCGGGCCGGGGGTCCCGCCGCGCAGCGCCGGGCCGGCCAGCGAGGCGAACCGGGTGGCGTCGGCGAGCCGGTCGGCACGCACCCGGTCGGTCTCCCGGGTGGCCAGGGTGGCCGCCAGCGGGGTCTCCAGCGCGATCAGCACCAGCACCATCAGCAGCAGGTAGCTGATCACCAGCCGACGTCGCACGGCGCCTCACTCGCCGCGCAGCCGGTAGCCGACCCCACGGACGGTCTCCACCAGGCGGGGGTCGCCCAGCTTGCCCCGCAGCGAGCCGACGTGCACCTCGACGGTGTGCCCGTCGCCCCAGGTGGTGCCCCAGGCGTCGAGCAGGATCCGCTCGCGGGGCACCGCCACCCCGGGCTGCCGGGCCAGGGAGAGCAGGACGTCGAACTCCTTGCGGGTCAGCGCCACCGGCCGGCCGGCCACGGCGACCGTCCGCGCGGCCACGTCGATGCGGACGGGCCCGGCCTCGATCAGGTTGCGCTCGGGCACCGTGTGCGCGGCCCGGCGCAGTACCGCCTCGATGCGCGCCTGGAGCTCGGTCATGGAGAAGGGCTTGACCACGTAGTCGTCCGCGCCCAGCCGCAGGCCGAGCACCCGGTCCCGCTCCTCGCCCCGGGCGGTCACCGCGATGATGCCGAGCTGGCTGCTGCGCCGGCGCAGCTCACGGCACAGGTCGGTGCCGTCCCCGTCCGGCAGGGTCAGGTCGAGCAGCACCAGGTCGCAGGGGGCGGCGGAGAGGGCGGCGGCGACGGTCGCGGCGTGCTCGACCTCGTACCCCCGGCGGGTGAGGGCGGAGGAGAGCGCGGCGGCCACCCGACGGTCGTCCTCGACCAGCAGGATGCGCACCCGGGGCCCCCATTCGTCGGTGTGTCGACCCCGAATGGTGGCAGAAGCCGGCCGGGAGCGGGAGGGTAGGCCCCGCGGCGACCGCCGTGCGGACGGCGGCCCGGACCTCTCCGGCCCCGCCGGGAGCGGGCGGCGGGCCCCGGGTCGGAGCCCGGAGACCCCCACCGAGAGCGGCGGCGCGGGCGGTACCGCCGAGAACCGGGCCGGTTCTGCGTAGGCTGCCGGGGTGATCTACAAGCTGCTGACCACCGTCGAGTGGGACGACGCCCTGGCCGCGGGCCACTTCGCCGGCACCGCCACGGACGCGCAGTCCGGGTTCATCCACCTCTCCGGGCCCGACCAGGTGGTCGAGACGGCCCGCCGGCACTTCACCGGCGCCACCGGGCTGACCCTGCTCACCGTGGACCCGGCCCGGCTCGGCGACGCGCTGCGCTGGGAACCGTCGCGCGGCGGCGCGCTCTTCCCCCACATCTACGGGCCGCTGCCGGTGCCGGCGGTGGTGGCCGCCGATGCCCTGCCGGCGGACGTGCCGGTCGCCGACGCCGTGGCGGCGCTGCTGGGCTAGCGGGTCGATATGCTACGCCGAGTCCGCGCGCCCCGGCCTCACTCTCCGTGCCCGGGGCCGGCGCGGCAGCCCGGACCCGCGCGGGCGGCCGCCCCTCCCGGCGTACGCCGAACGCGGGTCACCGACGGCGCCCGGCGCGCCCTGCGACCCATGCGAGTTGAAGGATGACTGACAGCAGTTCCCCGTCCCCCTCGGTCTTCGTCCACCCGACGGCCGACGTCGAGGAGGGTGCCCGGGTCGGCGACGGCACCAAGGTCTGGCACCTGGCCCACATCCGGTCCTCCGCCCAGGTGGGCGCCGGCTGCGTCATCGGCCGCAACGTGTACGTCGACGCCGGCGTCACGGTCGGCGACCTGGTCAAGATCCAGAACAACGTCTCCGTCTACCAGGGGGTGACCCTGGAGGACGAGGTGTTCGTCGGGCCGTGCGCCGTCTTCACCAACGACTTCCGGCCCCGCGCGCAGAACCCGGACTGGAAGATCACCCCGACGATGGTCCGCCGGGGCGCCTCGATCGGCGCGAACGCCACCCTCGTCTGCGGCATCGAGGTGGGCGAGTACGCGATGATCGCGGCGGGTTCCGTGGTGACCAAGGACGTGGCGCCGTACCAGCTCGTGGCGGGCAACCCGGCGCGGCCGAAGGGCTGGGTCGACGAGCGGGGCGAGGTCGTCTCCCGGGACGTGGACACCCCGCCGCAGCGGCAGGGCTGACCCACCGACGAGAAACGGCGGTGGACGGGCGCTCCCGTCCACCGCCGTCGCGCGTACGCGCCGGTGCTCAGCGGCAGAGCCGCGCGATCTCCTCCCGGAACCGCTCCATGGGGTTCGCCTCGGCCGGGCCGAGCAGGTAGGTCTTCAGCTCCCGCCGGGCGTCGGTCATCGGGTCGTCGCCGGCCCGGGTGACGGACACGATCTTCTCCAGCTCGCCGCAGTCCCGGGAGAGCAGGTACGCCGCCCGCGACGTCGGGTACTCCCGGCGGAACTCGTCCTCCGGCAGGCCGCCCGGGTTCGCCACCACGTACGGCCGCTGGCTCTGGACGAAGTCCGAGACCACACTGGACACGTCGCTGATCAGCAGGTCGGTCTGGTTGAAGCAGTCGAACAGCGCCGGCGTCCGGCCGGTGACCACGAGGTGCCGCGTGCCGTCCAGGGAGGTCGCGTCCGGGTCACCACCCGCCGCGCGGATCCGCTGCACGATCCGCTCGTGCACCGTCTTCGCCTCCTTGGCGCGGGAGCCGGTCAGCGGGTGCGGCTTGTAGATGAGCCGGACCGCCGGCACGGTGGCCAGCAGCCCCTTGACGATCCGCTCCCCCATCAGCACCAGCGAGGTGTGGTACGGGTCGTCGTCCAGCCACCCCTCCCAGGTCGGGGCGTAGAGCACCGTGAACGGCCGGTCGACCGACTCCGCGCCGAACGTGTGCACCCCGGCGAGCTGCGGCCGTCCGATCTCGACGATGTCGGAGTCGAGCACGCCCACCCCGGCGCGGGCGTACCGCTCGCGCCCGGCGAGGCCGGCGACCCACACCTCGTCGTACACCTTGCTGTACGGGTTGACGCTGGCCTGCTTGTCGCTGTCGCCGTGCCCGACGAAGACGTGCTTCATGCCGGGCTCGCGGAGCATGTGGATGTTCGCGCCGACGTTCGCGGCGTAGAGCGCGGCGCGCACACTGCCCAGTTCGAGGTTCATGAAGTCCACGCCGGCCGGCACGCAGATCACCGGCAGCCGGGTGTCGGCCAGCTCGAGGAACGCCTCCTTGTTGCGCAGCAGCACCACGCCGCGCTGGTCGAGCGCCTCGGTCGGGGCGAGCCACATGTTGGCCTGGTAGACGTCCTTCGCCGGCCCCGCGAAGTAGAGGGCCACCTCCGGCCGGTAGCTGTCCAGCCAGCGCTGGACGGCGGGCAGCAGCGGGCTCTGGCCCATCCCGCGCCCGCGCAGCCAGGTCAGCGCGACGATCCCGCCCACCAGCGCGGCGGCGAACACCGCCACCACTCCCGCGCCAATCACCGGGGCGGCGTTGTCGAGCACCGCCGCGAACACGGCGGCCGGCGCCAGCACCACGTTGACCAGGGCCAGCCGGTCGCCGGCGAGCCAGGCCGCCCAGTCCGGCGGGCGGGGCGCGGCCCGCATCGGGCCGAGCTCGATGTTGCGCACCAGCGCCGACAGGGGGTTGCGCCGGTCGATCATCGTGGCGAGCGCGCCGGCGAAGACCGAGATCAGCCAGACTGTCGACGGCAGCACCAGGACCAGGCTGAGTTCCCACGCGCTCGGCCGGACCTCGGCGACCACCAGCAGGACGACCGCGAGGTCGCGGGCGAGCTGCCGGTAGTCGCCCCGCAGGCCGACCTTATCGAGCAGCGTGTGTGTGGCGGGCGACCAGCGGGCGAGCGCGTACTCGCCGGCGAGCGCGGCCAGCCCGGCGACGGCGAAGGCGCCGATCCAACCGAGCGCGCCGGCGGCGAGCATCACCAGGTAGGCCAGCAGCAGCAGCGCGCCGCGGGCGGCGACTCCCGCCGGTCCCATCAACTTGCCGAACAAGGACTAGCTCCCTACGAGATCGACGACTGGCTCACCGACCGTCACTGGCGCCGTGACGGCAGCGTTCCCCGCTTCGGCGACCGTCGGCGCCCGGACGCCACCGGCGCGCCCCGACGGAACGCGACGGGACGGGACAGCGGTCGCGGCGACCTGCCTGTCCGTCCATCGTCGCTGACCAGCGACGGCACCGGCGCCCGCGGCCACCCGCCACCACGCCGGTGTGACCTTAACGCGAAGGAACGCGCCGGTATCGCTCGGGTACCGCCACACCGGGACGATTTGGTCCCTCCGGGCCACAGTCGCCACCGGGCCGGGATGATCCACCGCAAAAACGACGCCGGTGACGACGCGTCGCCGACGCCGGGTTCGCCGGGTCAGCGCGGCCGGCTCCCGTTCCTATACTGGTCCGGCCGCTCGCCGACCGGGTGGCCGCACGGGCGGCCGCACCTCGGCTCCGCGCACCAGCCGCCGCGGGGCAACCGCGAGTTCCGTTGGAAAGGATCCACGGTTTGACCAGCCTCATCGCGCTCGCCGTCGCCATCGTGCCCGGCGCGCTGCTCGGATTCGCGCTGCCCCCGGGCCGCTACCGGTGGGCCACCTGGGCCGCCGCCCCGGCGTTGACCCTGGGCCTGGTCACCCTCGCCATGACATGGCTGCCGAAACTCGGGCTGCCGGACGGCCCGCTGGCGGTGCTCGCCGCCGAGGTGCTGCTCGCCGGCCTCGCGGTGCTCGCGTCCCGGCTGGTGACCCGCGGCCTGGTCGACCCGGACGCCGCCGACCGCACCGCCACCGTCGACGGCGACGCCGCCGGGCGGCCGACCGACGCCGGGTGGCGGGCGCGGATCACCCGGCTGCGGCTCCCGGCGGTACGCCCCGGCCGCGCCGACGTCCTCGGGATCGCCGTGCCCGCCGTGGTCAGCGTCGCCTTCGGCTGGCTGATGCTGGGCCGGCTCGTCGCCCCGCCCGGGTGGGACGCCATGAACCACGGCTTCCTCACCCGGCGGATCATGGACACCGACAGCGTGCTGATCTCCTCGGCCTGCACCACCGGTTCCACCGATCCGGCGTTGTCCTGCTCCTTCTACCCGCTCGCGGCCAACGTGGCCTGGGCCCAGGCGGCGGAGATCTCCGGCGGGCGGATCAGCACGGTGCTGAGCGCCTGGTCGATCCTCGTCGGGCCGCTCGCGCTGGTGGCGGCCGTCTACGCCTGCGTCCGGGCCCTCGGCGGCAGGCCGGTGGTGGCCGCCAGCGCCGCCGCCGCGCCGGCCGTGCTCGGCCCGATGTGGATGTCGGTGATCACGGGTCGGATCACCGAGCAGACCGCCCCCTGCATGGCCGGGGCGATCGCGCTGCTAATCGCGCTCGCCGCGCGTGGCGCCCACCCGGTCCGGCTGGGCCTGCTCGCCGGCCTGTGCGGCGCCGGGATCGTCATGACGCACACGTACGACGTGCTGTTCATCGCCGTCCTGGCGGTCGGCATGCTGCTGGCCGTACGCGGCCGGTGGGTGCTGCGCCGGGTCGCCGCGTCGGCCGGCGCGATGGTGCTGGCCGCGCTGGTGCCGCTGCTCCCGCTGCTCGGGGTGCTGGCCGGCGCCAACGGCGAGCGGCTGTCCAACCCGCCCGCCCTGCTCGGCAGGTACGGCGACTCGTTCGAGTACTGGGTCACCGACCCGCAGCGCTACGTGCTGTTCGCCTACCCGGGCGTCGGCGGGAAGGACTTCCAGCTCAGCGAGCCGACGATCCAGGTCGGCCTCTGGCTGGTCATCCCGTGCCTGCTGCTCTCCCCGCTCTGCCTGGTGCTGCCGCGGCTGCGGTGGGCCCGGCCGTGGTTCGCCGCCGGCGTGGTCTGGACGGCGATCGGGGTGTGGACCGCCGCGTCCGACTCGACGGCCGCGATGACGCTCTCCAGCCTGTGGTACGGCGTCCGGGAGCGGGTCCGCTCGATGATCTTCCCGGTGTACGGGCTGCTGGCGGTCGCCGGCGCGGTGGTGCTGGGGCTGGCCGTGCAGTGGCTGCTGACCCGCGTCGCCGCGAAGGCCGGGGCGCTGCGCGGGTCGGAGGCGCCGACGGCGATCGCCGCGGGGGTGCTGGTGGCCGTGCTGCTCGGCCTCGCCGCGGTACCGGCGAGCTGGCAGCCGCTGCGCGGCGCGTTCAAGGGCCGGGCGCCGGTGGGCTCCTCCTACGAGAAGACGTTCGAGTGGCTGGCGGAGAACAACCCGCCCGGCGCCACCGTCGCCTACGACCGGCACCACGAGTTCATCACCTGGGCCTACGCCGACTACGAGGTGCCGCTGCTGTTCGGCATCCCGCCGCTGCCCGGCCTGCCGACGGAGAACTACGAGCGGCGGTGGGACGCGTGGAACTGGCTGGTGGACAACGCCGACGCCCGGCCCGCCGGGTGCGAGGTGCGCCAGTTCAACATCTCGTACGTGGTGGTCGGAAAGCGGAACATGCCCGGCGCCTGGGACAAGCACTACGAGCGCGAGCGGCTGGAGGCCAGCGACCGGCTGGAGCTGGCCCACACGATCGGGCGGATCAGCATCTACCGGGTCACCGAGGCCGGCCGGAGCTGCGCCACCGGGAGCTGAGCGCGACGGGCCGGGGCACGCCGGTGCCCCGGCCCCTCCGGGCAGACGGCCTGGCGGGAGACGCCCGGCAGGCCGGCGGGGCGGGTTCACGTCGGCGGCACGGCCGTGCGTGCCCGCCGCCGGGCCGGACGACGACGAAGGGGCGGGGCGACCGTGGTCGCCCCGCCCCTCGCGTGTCAGCCCGTCAGCGCCCGTTGTCGGCGAAGAGCCGGCCGACCACCCGGTGCGCGGGCAGGATGCGCTGCCGCTCCACGTCGGCGTCGGCCGTACCGGCGACGATGTCCAGGAAGTGGTCGAGCTGGGCGGCGAGCGGCTCCCGGTTGGTGAGCAGCTCCGGCACCTCTATGATGCTCTGCTGCCGGTAGCCGCGCCCGTCCGGCGTGGCCGCGTCCGACGAGACGTGCCGGTAGATGGTCACGTCCTTGCGGATCAGGTCCGCCTCGATCAGCCGGTCGACCTCGCTGATCACCAGCGTCCGGACCTTGCGCTGCCCGATCCGGCTGGCCGAGACGTTGGCCAGGGCGCCGCTGCCGAAGTTCAACACCGTCTCCGCCACGTCCTCCGCCTCGGCGAGCGAGTCCGGGTGGAAGTGGCCGAAGGTGCCCCGGACCCCCACCGGCTCCTCGCCGCCGAACGCCTGGATCGCCAGGTCGACGTCGTGGATGAGCAGGTCCCAGGCGACCCCGGTGCGGATCCGCGGCGCGTACGGCGAGTGCCGGGTGGCGGTCAGGTGCACCGGGCGGTCGACCAGGGCGAGGGCGGTCAGCACCGCCGGGTTGAACCGCTCCAGCAGGCCGCACAGCAGCGGCACGCCGCGCTTGCCGGCGGTGGCCACGATCTCCTCGGTCTCGGCGAGGCTGCCGCAGACCGGCTTCTCGATCAGCAGCGGCTTGTCGGCGGCGAGCACCTGATCGGCGAGGCCGTGGTGGAACTCGGTCGGCGCTGCGATCACCACGGCGTCGACGTCGGAGAGGTCGTCGGCGTTCGGGGTCCAGCCGGCCCCGTACCGCTCGGCGATCTGCTGGCCGACGGAGCGCCGGGGCTCGATCACCCGGGCCAGCTCGGCCCGGTCGGACTGGGCGATCACCCGGGCGTGCAGCGAGCCCATCATCCCGGTGCCGACCAGGGCGAAACGCAGCTTGGCGGTCATGCGCCCACCGCCGCGCGGACGGCCTCGACGACCTGGTCGACGTCGCTGTCGGAGAGGTGGTGGTGCACCGGCAGCGAGACGCACTGGCGCACGACCCGGTCGGTCACCGGCGCCGGGTCGGCGACCACGCGGGGGTGGTCCCGGTAGCAGTCGTAGTCGTAGACGGTCTTCGGGTAGTAGATGCCGCAGCCCACGCCGCGCTCGCTCAGCCGGGTGATCACCTCGTCGCGGCTCACCGGGGCCTCGTCGGTGACCAGCACCGTGTACTGGTGCCAGACGTGCGAGCGGCCGGGCAGCTCCGTCGGCAGGCGCAGCCCGGGGACGTCGGCCAGGCCGGCGGAGAGCCGGGCGGCGTTGTCCTTGCGGCGCTTGACGTTCTCGCCGTACGCGGCGATCTGCGGGATGCCCAGCGCGGCCTGCAGGTCGGTGAGACGGTAGTTGTGCCCGGCCACCTCGTACTGGTAGCGCTGCCGCATGCCCTGGTTGCGCAGCACCCGCAGCCGGTCGGCGAGGCCGGCGTCGTCGGTGGTGATCATGCCGCCCTCACCCGTGGTGAGGTTCTTGGTGGCGTACAGCGAGAAGGTGCCGAGCCCGAAGCTGCCGGCGCCGCGCCCGGAGATCGTGGCACCGAGCGACTGGGCGGTGTCCTCGACGAGGCCGAGGCCGTGCTGCCGCGCCAGCGGGGCGATCGCGTCCATGTCGGCGGGCTGGCCGTACAGGTGGACCGGCATGAGCACCTTGGTGCGCGGGCCGACGGCGGCGGCGAGGGCCTCCGGGTCGACGCAGAAGTCGTCCTCGCGGATGTCGGCGAACCGGGCGGTGGCGCCCGCCTCGAGGATCGCGTTGAGGGTCGCGACGAAGGTGAAGGGGCTGGTGACGACCTCGTCGCCAGGCTGGAGGTCGAGCACCTGGAGCGCGGCCACGAGCGCGGTGGTGCCGTTGTTGACGGCCACCGCGTGCTCGACGCCGACCAGGTCGGCGAACTCGCGCTCCAGGCGGGCCACCATCGGTCCCTGCGCGATGACGCCCGAACGGATCACCTCGACCGCCAACCGCTCGGCCGCCTCGTCCAGCTTGACGACGGAAATCGGGATCACAGGAGCTCTCCTTGGGGTGTGGGGCAGCGTGCAGACCGTAGCAGCGCGGGAGGACCCCGGCACATCTGGACCGCCCCTGCGAGAATCCGCGCACGCCCGGCGAGGGCCCGACTCGCCGACCGGGCTGGGTTCGTGGTACGCCCCGCGCTGCGCTAGTCTCGGCGAATTGTGCAGGCGACCCCAACGGGTCAGGGCGACGCGGAGGCAGGACGGCCGTGGCAGAGACCGCGACGCAGGTCGAAACGGTGACCGCACCGGCCGAGGAGGCCGGCACGGCGAAGGGTGCGTCCCGCTGGCTCTCGCTGGGCGTACGGGTCGTGGTGATCGCGGCGATCGCGGCGGGCATGACCTGGAGCGTCGTCAGCCAGTGGCCGGACGTCCGGCAGACCTGGCTCGACCTGGCGTGGCCCTCGGTGGTGCTCGCCGTGCTGGCGGTGCTCGCCGGGATGTTCGCCAACTCGATGGCGTGGCGGGCCGCGGCGGAGGACCTGGAGCACCGGGTGTCCGTTCCCGCCGCCCTGCGGATCTGCATGGTCGGGCAGCTCGGCAAGTACATCCCGGGCAGCGTGTGGGCGTACGTCCTGCAGATGGAGTTGGGCCGGCGGGCCGGGCTGCCACGCGCGCGGGCCTTCCTGGCCACGCTGGTCGCGCTGGGGCTCGGCGTGGTCGCCGCGCTCGGCGTCGGCCTGCTGAGCCTGCCCTCGCTGCTGGACGCGACCGCCGAGACCGGGGCCGAGTACGCCGAGCCGGTCCGGGTGGCGCTCTACATCGTCGCCGTGCTGTTCCCGATCGCCCTGATCTGCGCGATCCCGGCGGTGCTCACCCGGCTGATCCAGATCGTCCTCAAGGTGCTGCGCCGACCGCCGCTGCAGCACCGGCTGACGCTGCCCGGCGTGCTGCGGGTGGTCGGCTGGAGCGCCCTGGGCTACACGCTGTTCGGCGTGCACCTGTGGCTGCTGGCCAACGCCCAGGCCGCTCCCGGCGTCGGCGGCCTGCTGCGCAGCATCGGCTCGTTCGCCATCGCGATGACCGTCGGGATGTTCGCCTTCCTCTCCCCCTCCGGGCTCGGCGTCCGGGAGGCCGTGCTGGTCGCCACCATGGCGCCCTTCCTCGCCGGTGCCGGGGGCATCGGGGCGGCGACGGGTATCGCCCTCGCCTCCCGGCTGATCTTCACGGTGGCCGACCTCCTCGCCGCCGGCATCGCCGCCCTGTCCGGGGTGCGGCAGCTCCGCCGGGGGACGCCCGACGAGGCCGCCCCCGACGAGGCGGTCCCCGTCGAGCAGGTTCCGGCGCCCCGCTCCGCCGCCGACCAGGCCGCCGCGCCGGTCACCACCCCCTGACGCCTGTCCGCCGGCCCGTGCCCGGCGGACACCGTCCCGCGAAACGCCGGTGCCCCCGACCACGCTCGTGGTCGGGGGCACCTTCTCGTCGTACGGTCAGCGGCGGCGGGCCGCCGCCATCTCGCCGAGCACCTCCAGGTGCCGGTGCAGCACCCGGTCGAGGCTGAAGCGCTCCCGGATGAGGGACTGGCCGTTGACGCCGATCTGCTTGGCCAGGGCCGGGTCGGTCAGCGCGGCGATCAGTCGCTCGGCCAGGCCCGACACGTCGCCGGGCCGGCAGAGCAGGACGTTCTCGCCGTCGCGCAGCGAGATGCCGGGGAAGTTGTCCGCCCGTGCGGGCGCCACCACGGGCACGCCCGCCGCCATCGCCTCCAGGGTCGCCGTGCCGAGGCCGAGCCCCTGCTCGTGCGACTCCACCGTCGCGGCGGCCAGGTAGTCCGGGATCTCGCTCTTGGCCACCTTGCCGGCCGCGATGACGGCGTGCTCGACGCCGAGCGCCCGGGCCCGCTCCGCGAACACCCCGTAGTAGACCTGGCCGCAGATGAGCAGCTTCGCGTCCGGCACCTTGGCCAGCACCTCGGGCAGCGCCTCGACCAGCGCGATGCGGTCCCGCAGCGGGATCACGTGCCCCACCGACAGGATCACCGGCGAGGTGCCCAGGTCGTGCCGCTCACGGACCCGCTGGGCGTTGCCGCCGACCACCCAGTCCGGGTCCACCCCGACCGGGATCGGCACCAGGCCGGAGTGCGCGCCCCGGTAGCGGGCCTCGATGTACTCCTGCATGAGCACGTCCATCACCACGAGCCGCGGCTTGGACCGCCACATGAACGGCTTGACCATGGTCGCGTCCAGCCCGCGGAACACCTTCGCGTAGCGGGCCTGCGGGTTCTCCAGCCGGGTGTGGATGGACAGCAGCGCCGGCACCCCGCGCTTGCGCGCGTAGAGCGCGGTCGCCCAGGTCAGGTCGAAGAACTGGCCGTGCTGGTGGATGACGTCCGGCCGGAACTCGTCGAGCAGCTTGCGGACCCGGCGCAGCAGGCTGGGCCGGGTGGTGAACGAGATGTCGAAGCTCACGGCCAGCCGGGTCTGCGGCAGCATCCACGCCGGCAGCCGGACGATCCGCAGCCCGTCGCGCTCCTCGACCGCCGGGGCGTCCTGGTAGGCGGCCGTGAGCACCAGCACGTCGTGCCCCTCGGCGGCGTAGCCCTTGGCGAGCGACTCGGACAGGTGCGAGCTTCCGCCCGCGCGCGGCGGGAAGAAGTTGTTGACCACTGCGATACGCACGGGAGGGGTGCTCCTAGCTCTCCGCTACAGGGACGAACCGGACATCGCCGCCGTCCAACTCGACTGTGGAGACCACCCGGGCGGGGACCCCCGTCACGACCGCCCCCGGTGGCACGTCTCTGGTGACCACGGCCCCCGCGCCGACGACCGCGCCGTCACCGATGGTGACGCCCATCATCACGGTCGCGTTCGCCCCGATGAACACCCGGTCGCCGATCACCACCGGCGCCCGGTCAACGGAAGCATGGGCACGCCCCGACACGCAACGCCGGGCGGTGGAGTGGGTGTAGATCTGCGCGCCGCAGCTGATGTCGCAGCCGGCGCCGATGGTCAGCCCGCCGGAGCCGTCGATGACGGTGAACGCGCCGATCCACGTGCCCGCGCCGATCACCGGCTCGCCGATCACCCACGCGTGCGGGTTGTACGGGTTCGCCGGGAGCCCGTGCGACGACGGGCCCCCGGCGGACGGCGACTGGGTCACGCGACCTCGGTCTTGATGAGGTCGGTCATCCCGTCCTCGACGGCGATGGTGGGCTCCCAGCCGAGCACCTCGCGGGCCCGGGTGATGTCGGCGGCGCGCCGGCTGACCAGCACCTCGCGCGGGTTGAACTGCGGCTGCACGTCGACGCCGACAGCCTTGATCAGGATCTCGGCGAGGGTCGCGATCGAGGTGTCGATGCCGGTGCCGATGTTGACCGGCACGTTGCCCTGCTCGGCCTCCATCGCGGCGACCACCGAGCGGGCGATGTCGTGGACGTGGATGAAGTCCATCGACTGCTCACCCTTGCCGTCGATGACCGGCGGCTCGCCGTTCTTGAGCCGCTTCACGAAGTGGTTGATCACCGAGGTGTAGTAGGCGGTCGGCTTCTGGCCCGGGCCGTAGACGTTGAAGAACCGCAGGGCGATCCAGTTCAGGCCCTTGCTGCGCTGGTAGAAGCCGAGCAGGTCCTCGCCGGCCCGCTTGGAGATGCAGTACGGGGTGAGCGGGTCGAGCCGGTCGTCCTCGTGCATCGGCAGCTTCTTCGGGTCGCCGTAGACCGAGGCCGACGACGCGAAGACCAGCCGCTTGACGCCGTGGTCGGCGGCGGCGGCGAACACGTTGTGGTTGCCGACCATGTTGATGTCGATCGACTCGTACGGGTCGGCCTGGCTCTTGTTGATCGAGACCGCGGCCAGGTGGATCACGTAGTCGCAGCCCTTCATGGCCGCGTGCACGGCGCCGCCGTAGCGGACGTCCTGGTCGATCAGCTCGACGTCGCCGGTGGCCACCAGCTCCGCGACGCGGTCCCGGTCACCGCGGAACATGTTGTCGAAGATGCGGACCTTGTAGCCCTTCTCCAACAGCATCGGCACCACGTGCAGGCCGATGAAACCCGCGCCTCCGGTGATGAAGACGGTCTGCTTCGACATGGCGGAGCGTGTCCTTCCTTGGGGAGTCAGCGGCTGGTGGCCGCGGTGTTGACGACGTCCACCAGCGTGGCCGCGACGGTCTCGACCTGGGCGTCGGTGAGGTTGGCGTGCATCGGGATGGCCAGGTGCCGGGCGAACAGGTCCGCCGAGACCGGGCAGGGCGTGGTCTGGCCGTAGAGCGGCTGGACGTGCGAGGCGTACGTGCCGAAGGTGCACTGCACGCCGCGCTGCCGCAGCGCCAGCGCCACCGCGCCCCGGTCGACCGAGGGCGCCAGCGTGACGACGTACGACTGCCAGGGGTGCTCGCGGTCGGGCGCCTCGTACGGGGTGGTGATCAGCTCGTGGTCCTTGAGCAGCTCGCCGTAGCGGGCCGCGGTGCGGCGCTTCGCGGCCAGCAGGTCCGGCAGCCGGTCGAGCTGGGCGAGCATGATCGCCGCGGAGATGTCGGAGAGCCGGTAGTTGTAGCCCAGCTCGGTGAAGGTCGGGATCGGCAGGTGCGACAGCTCGGCGCGGGTGAGGGCCCCCTCCACCCCGTACGTGTGCAGCTTGCGGGCGTGGGCGGCGAGGTCTTCCCGGTCGGTGACGTAGGCCCCGCCCTCGCCGGCGGTGATGCCCTTGCGGCCGTGGAAGCTGAAGGTGGCGACGTCGGCCAGGCTGCCGGCCGGCCGGCCCTTGTAGGTGGCGCCGGCGGAGCAGGCGGCGTCCTCGACCAGGAACAGGCCGTGCTTGTCGGCGATGGCGCGCAGCTCGTCGTAGTCGGCCGGCTGCCCGAACGCGTCGACGGCGATGATGCCGACGGTGCGCGGGGTGATCGCGGCCTCGACGGCGGCCGGGTCGACCGTCCAGGTGTCGGGCCGCACGTCGGCGAAGACCGGCGTGGCGCCGGTCCACATCACCGAGTGCCCGGTGGCCGGGAAGGTGTAGTCGCCGACGATCACCTCGTCGCCCGGCTTGACACCGAGCGTGAGCAGCGCCAGGTGCAGCGCCGAGCCGCAGTTGCTGGTGGCGAGGGCGTGCCGGGTGCCGACGGTGGCGGCGAAGCGCTCCTCGAAGCGGCGGCAGGTGGGCCCGGAGCCGGCGAGCCAGCCGGAGGCGAAGACCTCGGCGATGGCCGCGAGCTCCGCCTCGCCGACCGTGGGCTGGCCGAGCGCGATGACCTCAGACATGTGACCCCCAGAGTGATGGACCCGGAGCAGTCTAGGCCAACCGGGCGGGTCGTCCGCGAGTCGGGCACGCGGGACGGCTTGGTTACCATCGGTCGCGGCGTCGGCAGGGGAGATGAGATGACCAGGTTCGTGGTGGTGGGTGGCGGCATCGTCGGGCTCGCCGTGGCACACCGGCTGATGACCGACCGGCCCGGGGACCAAGTCACCGTGCTGGAGAAGGAGGCCGGCTGGGCGGCCCACCAGACGGGGCACAACTCGGGCGTCATCCACGCCGGCGTCTACTACAAGCCGGGCAGCCTGAAGGCCACCATGTGCAAGGCCGGCAGCGCGTCGATGGTCGAGTTCTGTGAGCGGCACGGGCTCGCGTACGACATCTGCGGCAAGCTGATCGTCGCCACCGACCCGGAGGAGCTGCCCCGGCTGCACGCCCTGCACGAGCGGGCCACGGCCAACGGCCTGCCGGTGCGGCTGATCGAGGCCGCCGAGGCGGCCGAGTACGAGCCGCACGTCGCGGCCGTCGCCGCGCTGCACGTCGCCTCGACCGGCATCGTCGACTTCGGGGCGGTCTGCCGCAAGCTCGCCGAGCTACTCGCGGCGGGCGGGGCGGAGCTGCGCACCGAGACCGAGGTCACCGGCGTGGCCACCCGACCCGAGGGCGTGGTGGTCAGCACCACCAGGGGCGAGGTCGTCGCGGACGTCCTGGTCAACTGCGCCGGTCTGCACGCCGACCGCATCTCCCGGCTGGCCGGGGTGCCCACGCCGGTGCGGATCGTGCCGTTCCGGGGCGAGTACTACGAGTTGGTGCCGCAGCGCCAGGGCCTGGTGCGGGGGCTGATCTACCCGGTGCCGGACCCGCAGTTCCCGTTCCTCGGGGTGCACCTGACCAAGATGATCGACGGCAGCGTGCACGCCGGCCCGAACGCCGTGCTGGCGACCGCCCGCGAGGGCTACTCCTGGGGCCGGATCAGCCCGCGCGACATCTGGGACGAGCTGACCTACCGGGGCCTGTGGGCACTGGGCCGCCGGCACTACCGCTACGGGCTGACCGAGGTGGCCCGGTCGCTGTCGAAGAAGCGGTTCGCGGCGAGCCTGGCCCGGCTGGTGCCGGAGCTGACCCCGGCGGACATCGTCCGGGCCGGCGCCGGCGTCCGCGCCCAGGCGATCCTGCCCGACGGCGGGCTGGTGGACGACTTCCTCATCGTCGAGGCGGACCGGCAGGTGCACGTGCTGAACGCGCCCTCCCCCGCCGCGACCAGCTCGCTGGAGATCGCCCGGCACATCGTCTCCCGGCTGCCGGTCGACGCGCCGCGCTGACCCGACGGCACCAGGGCGGGCGGCACCGGTCCTGGATGCGCGCCGGGTCGGACGGCGACCTCCGGCCCGGAGGGTTCGGGGCGGCGAGCCCCGGGCCCGCACAGAACGGGCGGCACCGGTCCAGGACGCGCGCCGGGGCGGGCGCGGGGTGGCCGGTCAGGCGGGCGTGGCGTCGGTGGCCGCCGCGCGGGGCCGGGGCACGCCGGCGCCGGCGCCGAGCCCGGTGGCCACCGCCTCGACCAGCGTGTCCAGGTACGCGTCGGTGAGCGGGGTCCGCGCGATCGCCAGCCGCCAGTAGAGCGGGCCGACGATCAGGTCGACGGCCGCCTCGGGGTCGGTGTCGGGCGGCAGCTCGCCGCGCTGCACGGCGCGGCCGATCAGCCGGCCGCCGATCTCCTGCTGCCGCGCCCGCAGCAGCTGCTGGAGGGTCTGGTCGATGGTCGGGTTGCGGGCCGCCTCGGCGAGCAGGTCGGGGATGATCTGCGAGGCCAGCGGGTGCCGCAGCGCGTGCGCCACGACCTGGAAGAGCAGTTGGAGGTCGCCGCGCAGGGTGCCGGTGTCCAGCGCCGGCAGCTTGCCGGTGGCCGCCGCGGCGACGATCTCCAGCACCAGTTCGAGCTTGGAGCTCCAGCGCCGGTAGATCGCGGTCTTGCTCACCCCGGCCCGACGGGCCACCGCCTCGATGGAGAGCCGGCCGTAGCCGACCGCGGCGAGCTCCTGCATCAGCGCGCGGCGGATCGCCGTGGTGATGTCGTCCCGCAGCACCGCCGCGCCGGCCGGCGCCCGCCTCTTCCCGGTCGTCACCTGGAGCTCGTCTCGGCTGTCACGAGGAACAATGTAGCGCAACGACGGTACGGTTGCGTCCCGACGTGTTTCGGACTACTGTCCACGCAGCGGCGAGGCGGCGCTCCCCGCTTGGTTCCATCGTCGCGCCTCATCCGTCGTCACGAAAGATCGGAGCGCCCATCCCATGGCCAACACCGCGCTGGCCGACCCCGACTCCGGCCTCACCCAGGCGCAGCTGGCCGCCCGCCACGGGCTCCGGGTCGCCGGCGAGCGGCCGCCCCTGGGCGAGTACGCCCGGCGGCTCTGGCGCTACCGGCACTTCATCGCCGCGTACGCCAACGCGAAGCTCGTCGCGTCGTTCAGCAACGCCCGGCTCGGGCAGCTGTGGCAGGTGCTCACCCCGCTGACCAACGCGGCGGTCTACTACCTGATCTTCGGCGTGGTGCTGAAGCAGGACAGCATCCCGAACTTCATCGCCTACCTCTGCACCGGTCTGTTCATCTTCAACTTCACCCAGACCGCCGTGCAGAACGGCACCCAGTCGATCACCGGCAACCTGGGCCTGATCCGGGCGCTGCACTTCCCCCGGGCCTGCCTGCCGCTGGCCGTCACGGTCACCCAGTTCCAGCAGCTCCTCGGTTCGATGGTGGTGCTCGTCGCCATCGTGCTGGTGACCGGCGAGCCGATCACCTTCGCCTGGCTGCTGCTGGTCCCGGCGATCATCCTCCAGGCGGTCTTCAACGCCGGTCTCACCATGACCGTGGCCCGGATGGGCGCGAAGCTGGCCGACCTCAAGCAGGTCATGCCCTTCGTCCTGCGCACCTGGATGTACGGCTCCGGCGTGCTCTACAGCGTGACGCTCTTCGACGAGCAGTTGCCCGCCTGGGCCAGCAAGCTGGTCGAGTTCAACCCGGCGTTGGTCTACATCGAGCTGGCCCGCGTCGCGCTGCTGGAGCAGGCGCCGCTGCTCAGCTCCTCCGTGCTCCAGCTCTGGCTGGCCGCGGCGGGCTGGGCGATCGTGATGGGCGTCGGGGGTTTCATCTACTTCTGGCGGGGCGAACAGGAGTACGGCCGTGGTTGAGCAGTTCGAGTCGTCCAACGACGTAACGGTGACGCTGCCCCGGGTCCAGGACCGGGTGCCGACCGTGGTGGTCGACGACGCGCACGTGATCTACCGGGTGCACAAGGGCGGCGGCGGGGGCGGCGGGCCGGTCGGCGCGCTCAAGCGGATGGTCAGCCGCACCTCGGCGCCGAACATCCGGGAGGTGCACGCGGTCAAGGGGGTCAGCTTCACCGCGTACCGGGGCGAGGCGATCGGGCTGATCGGCAGCAACGGCTCGGGCAAGTCGACCATGCTGCGGGCGATCGCCGGCCTGCTGCCGGTCAACCGCGGCGCGGTCTACACCCAGGGGCAGCCCTCGCTGCTCGGCGTGAACGCGGCCCTGCTCAACGACCTCTCCGGCGAGCGCAACGTGGTGCTGGGCTGCCTGGCCATGGGGATGCCGCCGGCGGAGGTGCAGCGGCAGACCCCGGAGATCATCGAGTTCTCCGGGATCAACCAGCGGGGCGACTTCGCCTCGCTGCCGATGCGCACCTACTCCTCCGGCATGGCGGCCCGGCTGCGCTTCTCCATCGCCGCGGCCAAGAAGCACGACGTGCTGCTCATCGACGAGGCGCTCGCCACCGGCGACAAGGGCTTCCGCAAGCGCAGCGAGCAGCGGGTGCGGGAGCTGCGGGAGAGCGCCGGCACGGTGTTCCTCGTCAGCCACCAGCTCTCCTCGATCAGGGACACCTGCGAGCGGACGATCTGGCTGGAATCGGGCGTCCTGCGCATGGACGGCCCGACCGACGAGGTCCTGCGGGCGTACGAGGCGTTCGCCAACGGCAAGTAGCGCGCCGGACGGCATCGACGGAGATGCCGCCGGACCGCGTCGTCCCGTTGGGGCGGCGCGGTCGGCGCGTTAAGGTTCATCCGGTCGCCGCGCGGGCGGAACCGTCTGTTCACGCACCCCTGAGAGTGAGGATTCGGCAATGACGCAGGACCACACCACTGGCCCGGACGCCGCACCGGAGACCCCGGCGCCTTGGCGGCCCTCGCGGACAGTGGCGGTGGTGCTGGCCGGCGGCACCGGGACGCGGCTGGGTCTCGGCATCCCGAAGCAGCTGCTGAAGATCGCCGGCAAGCCGATCATCGAGCACACCCTGGCGGTCTTCGAGGCCGCCCCCGAGATCGACGAGATCATCGTGCTGATGGCCACCGGCCACGTCGCCGAGGCCCAGCAGATCGTCGACAAGGCCGGCTTCCGCAAGGTCACCAAGGTCATCGAGGGCGGCGACACCCGTAACGCCACCACCCGGATCGCGCTGGACGCGGTCGGCGAGGGCGACTGCAACATCCTCTTCCACGACGCGGTGCGGCCCCTGGTCAGCGGCCGGATCGTCCGGGAGTGCGTGAACGCGCTCTGGACGTACGCCGCGGTCGACGTGGCCATCCCGTCGGCCGACACGATCATCCAGGTCGACGAGGACGACTGCATCACCGACATCCCGGTGCGCTCGTCGCTGCGCCGCGGCCAGACCCCGCAGGCGTTCCGCTCGGGCACGATCCGCGAGGCGTACCGGATCGCCGAGGGCGACGCCCACTTCGCCGCCACCGACGACTGCGGCGTGGTGCTGCGCTACCTGCCGGGCACGCCGATCAAGGTCATCGACGGCTCCGACGAGAACATCAAGGTCACCCACCCGGTCGACGTGCACCTCGCGGACAAGCTGTTCCAGCTCGCCGCCGCGCAGGCCCCCCGGGTCACCGACCACCGCAGCTACACCGAGGAGCTGACCGGCCGGACCATCGTCATCTTCGGCGGCAGCTACGGCATCGGCCACGACCTGGCCGAGCTGGCCCGCCGCTACGGCGCGCAGGTCTTCCCGTTCAGCCGCTCCAGCACCGGCACCCACGTGGAGCGCGCCGCGGACGTCGAGGCGGCGCTGAAGACCGCCTTCGAGGCCACGGGCCGGATCGACCACGTGGTGGTCACCGCCGGCATCCTGGAGAAGGGCGCCCTCGTCGAGATGGACGAGGAGACCATGGACCGGGTGCTCCAGGTCAACTTCGTCGGGCCGGTCATCGCCGCCCGCCAGTCGCTGCCCTACCTCCAGCAGACCAAGGGCCAGCTGCTGCTCTACACGTCCAGCTCCTACACCCGGGGCCGCGCCCAGTACGCCCTCTACTCCTCCACCAAGGCGGCCCTGGTCAACCTCACCCAGGCGCTCTCCGACGAGTGGGCCGAGTTCGGCGTACGGGTCAACTGCATCAACCCCGAACGCACCGCGACCCCCATGCGCACGAAGGCGTTCGGCGAGGAGCCGGAGCACACCCTGCTCGCCGCCGAGACCGTCGCCCAGGCCTCGCTGGACGTGCTGATCTCGGAGCTGACCGGCCAGGTCATCGACGTGCGCCGCACGCCGGGCGAGGTGCCGGCCCAGCCGGTGCCGGGGCAGGCCGAGCGGGCCGCAAGCCCGGCCAGCGCCGGCTGACGCGGGTCTCGGGCCACGGCGGGGAACGGAGCCGACATGCGTGGTGACCTGGTCCGGAAGCTGATCGCCCGCGCCCTGGCCACCGGCCTGGCGGTGCTGGCGTTCCTCGTCGTCGCGCTGACCGGCGCGACCGGCTGGGGGCTGGGGCTGGCGGTGGCCGCCCTCGCGGCGGCCGCCTGGGAACGGCGGGTCCGCCCGGGCGCCGACAGCGTCGCCGAGACCGCGCTGGTCGCGGCGGCGGTCCTGGTCGGGTACGCCCGGCGCCTCGACGCCGGTTTCGACCCCGCGCTGGCCGCGACGGCGCTGGTCCTGCTGGGGCTGGTGCTGCTCGTCGGGCCGCTGCGGGACGCCGGCGGCCTGGAGGTGCGCGCCGCGAACCTGCCGGTGCGCACCTGGACGCCCCTGGTCGCCGCGCGCCTCGGCGACGCCCTGCTGGGGCTGCTCGCCGTGGTGGCGGCGGCCGCCGCGGCGACCCTGCCGGCCGGTGTGGCGCTGGCCGCCGTCGCGCTGGTCGCCGCCGGCGCCGGGGCCGTCGGGCTGGACCTGGCCCGGCGGCGGTTCCGGCCGGGGGCCGGCGGGTCGGCGGTCTCCCGCGCGCTGCGCCGGCACCAGCCCGAGTTCCTGCTCCACTTCTCCGCCCCGCCCGGCTCGGAATACCAGGTCACCATGTGGCTGCCGTACCTGGAGCGGATCGGCCGGCCGTTCCTGGTCATGGTGCGGGAGCCGGAGTTCCTGTCCACCGTCGCGGCGGCCACCACCGCGCCGGTGGTCTACTGCCCGACGACGAAGGCGATGGACGAGGCGCTGGTGCCGAGCCTGCGGGTGGCGTTCTACGTCAACCACGGCGCGAAGAACAGCCACTGCATCCGCTTCACCCAGCTCACCCACGTCCAGCTGCACCACGGCGACAGCGACAAGGCCCCCAGCGCCAACCCGGTCTCGGCCATCTTCGACCGGATCTTCGTCGCCGGTCAGGCCGCCGTCGACCGGTACGCCCGCGCGGGCGTGGACATCCCGGCGGAGAAGTTCGTGGTGGTCGGCCGGCCGCAGGTCGAGTCGATCGAGGTCCGCCCGGAGCCGGTGCGCGGCCTGCCGAACCCCACGGTGCTCTACACGCCGACCTGGACGGGCCACCACGCGGACGCCAACTACTGCTCGCTGCCGGTGGCCGAGACGCTGCTGCGCCGGCTGCTCGACCGGGGCGCGACGGTGATCCTGCGGGCCCACCCGTACACCTCGCAGAACCCGGCCTCGGCGCGGCAGCTGGGCCGGCTCACCGAGCTGCTGGCCGCCGACCGGGCCCGTACCGGCCGGCAGCACGTCTTCGGCGCCGCCGCCACCCGCGAGCTGACCCTGACGGAGTGCGTGAACCGTTCGGACGCGCTCGTCTCCGACGTGTCCGGGGTGATCTCCGACTACCTCTACTCCGGCAAGCCGTACGCGGTCACGGACATGGGCGACGAGGGCGACCGGTTCGCCGAGCGGTTCCCGCTGGCCGGCTCGGGCTACGTGCTGCGCCGCGACATGTCCAACGTGGACGAGGTGCTGGCCGCGCTGCTCGACACCGACCCGCTCGCCACCGCCCGCTGGGCCACCCGGAGCCGCTACCTGGGCGACTTCCCGGCCGAGTCGTACGCCGAGGCGTTCCTGGACGCCGCGCGGCGGCAGCTCGACGCGGACTGGAACCCGCCGACGCCGCGCGCCGTCGGCGGGCCCGGCCTGCCGGTCGAGCCGGACGGGGCGACCCTGTCCGCCACCGCCTGACCGGCCGCCGCCTCGCGGGTCAGCGGTACGGGTCGACCAGCTCCAGGACGGCCTCGGGGGCCTCGACGTGGGCGTTGTGGCCCAGGCCGGGCAGGGTGGCGACCGGCACGCCCAGCTCCTTGAGCTGGGCGTCGGTGACCATCGGGTCGTGCTCGCCGCGGGCCAGCAGCACCGGCACGTCCGTCGCCGCCAGCAGGGTCGGCAGGTCCGGCTCCCCCACCCCGAACGCGGCGGGGTCCATCGCCAGCCGCCAGCGGCCGTCGACCTGCCGCAGCCCGGCCTCGACCACGGGGTGGTCCGGCGCGAGGAGCCCGGTCAGGCCGGCCACCCGCAGGTACCGGCGGGCCGCCTCGTCCCGGCTGGCGAACCAGGTCACCGGTCGGGCGGCCAACTCCCCGGCCTTCGCCAGCTCGGCCGGGGACCAGACGGCCTTGATGCCGAGCCCGACCACGGCGTCGACCGGCAGCCCGGCGCGGCGGGCGGCCAGCGCCAGCCCGACCACGCCGCCGAGGGAGTGCCCCAGCACGACGAGCCGGTCCCCCGCCGCGAGCCCCGCGGCGATCCGGTCGGCCAGCCCGGCGAACGAGTACGCCGGCAGCGGCGGCGACCAGCCGTGGCCGGCGAGGTCCGGCGCCAGCCACCGCCCCGCCCACCGGCGCTCCAGCAGCGGCGCCCAGGGCAGCCACACGTCCCCGGTCGCGCCCATGCCGTGCAGCAGCAGCAGGACGCGCCGGCCGTCCCGGTCACCCGATTCATCGACCATAGGCCGCAGTGTGCCACCCGCCGTACGCCCCGGCGAGGGCCGTGACCCGGAGACGACATCGGGCGCCGGCTCCCGGGGTGGGGAGCCGACGCCCGACGGGTGTCTTTCTCAGGCGGAGTAGCCGCGGGTGGCGGCCCAGTTCGCCAGGGCGATGGTGGACATCCAGTACGACGCGGTCGCCGGGTTCGCCGAGTCGGCGATCTTCACCAGCCGGCCCTCGTCCTGGTAGCCCACGACGGCGATGTAGTGGCCGCCGGGGAACGAGTGCCAGCCGCCGTCGGTGTCCGTGGCGCTGCCGGCGACGTTCACCACGACGCCCCGCCCGTCCGTGATGGCGGCGACGACGTCGGCCTGGAGCTGGTCCATCTGCGCCGGGGTCGCGGCACCGCCCGGGATCATCCGGGTCCGGTACGGGTCACCCTTCACCGTCGCGTTCAGCACCCGGGTGGTGTCCTCGGCCGAGTCGGTGCCCATCTCGTCGGTGCCCAGCTGGGCACCGAGGGCGTCCTGGCTGCGCGCGATGCCGGCGGCGCTGAGGGCGTGCCGGACGGCGGCCGGACCGCAGTTGTAGAAGGTGGTCTGGGCCTGGTAGTCGTAGTCCAGGGACTTCGCCTTCGGCGGCTTCGGCGGCTCCGGCTTGCGGGTCAGGTCCGGGTTCGGGGCGGCGCTGGTGGCGCTGGCCGACGGAGCGGCGCTGGACGCGGCCGGGGCGCCGGTCGACGGGGCCGCCGCGACGCGGGCGTCGCCGCGCGAGGCGACGGTGCCGTCCCGCAGCTCGCTCACGGCCACCGGGGCCTGTGCGGCGGCGGGTGCCTCGTCGGTGCCGGCCAGCAGCGCGCCGGTGCCCGACGCGAGCACGAGCGCCGCGGCCGACGCGGCGGCCACCTGGTACGGACGCTCGGACGTGAGGCGACGGAGCTGTCGCTTGAGGTGGTGCTTCACGGTTTCCTCCACGGGCTCGGGGGGTGAGCGGCCGCCGGTCCGCGCAGGGGGGACCGACCGCGCGGACGGCGTCCGGCGGTGGTGGACCACTCAGGGGATGCGCCCGGGATGCCGGGCGACGGGCGGTGACCGGTGGGTCAGCTCGCGGCGTGCGGTCGGGCGAGCGCGGGCACCGCGGCGCCGTGGAGGCGCCGGAACGACCGAGGGGCGGGTGGGTGCTGCACGGGGATGGAACTCCTTCCGACGCCGCCGACCGGGTTAGCTGACGGATTCGGGCGGGAAGAACGCCCTACCGTGGGCCGTGGCCCGCGGATTCACCCCGATGTTGCACTGGGTCCCCGGCTCGCCTGTTCACGATTAGGCGGGTCGGCGCGGCGTCGCCTCTTGCGATCGGGTACCGCACCGGACGGGCCGACACTACTGGTCGGCCCGCACCCTGCCAACCCGCTCCCACCTGCTTAAACCTTGATCGAGGGACTTTTTTTGCGGTCAGTTCGGCACTGACGTGACTCAATGGGACGACCGTTTCCCGACGCACCTTGCGTCGACAACCGGACGAGCGACGGACATCGGCGCGGAATCGTCGGCGGGAATCGGCCGGGCCGCGCCGGATGACCGGTTCGGCACCGCTATGACCGGCGTCACGAAATTGCCCCGGCGGTTCAGCCCACCCGCGCGGGCCGCCAGCGCGCGGCGAGCGCGGGCCGACGCCCGGCGGACACCGGCCGGGCCGCCGGGAGCCGGCCCGGCCGGAGCCGGACCGCCGCCGCGTACGCCTCCCCGGCCAGCGCCCGCGCCGCCTCGGCGGCCAGGTCGGCGTCCCGCCACGCCAACCGTTCCCGCTCGGCGGCGGCCCGGTGGTCGGCCCGCCTCGCGGCGCGTACCGCCCGGGCCAGCGCGATCTCCTGCTCGACCGGGTGTCGGCGGGGATCCCAGCCGGCCCGGCGGCCGAACACCTCGCGGAGTTGGCGGGTGGAGAGGTCGCCGCGCCAGTGGGCCGCCACCGCCGCCTGGTGCAGCCAGCGCTCGCGGGCGGCGTACTCGGCGGGGGTGCGCGGGGTGCGCGGGGCGGGCAGGGCGGCGGCCCCGGTGAAGCGGCGGGCGGCGGTCTCCGCCTCGTCGTACGCCCGCCAGGCCCGGCCGGCCTCCTCCTGCGCGGCGAGCCAGTCGGCCCGCCGCCGCCGGGCGGTGCGGGCGGCCCGGCCCGCCGCGACGGCCACCTCCTCGGCGTAGCGGCGCAGGTCGGCCGCCTCCGCCTCGGGGTCGACCGCGGGCGGGGCGACCGGCTCGCCGTCGGGACGGACCCGCTCGGGGCGGGCGACCAGCACGGCGAGCACGGTCAGGGCCAGCAGGAGCAGGGCGGACCAGATGGCGACGGCCCGCGGCACCTCGATCAGGAACTGGTAGACGACGGTCTCCATGGTCGGCACCTCACGGGGAGCGAGTGCGGCAGCGGGGCGCACCCGGCGCCCGGATGGCGGGGCGCGGCGGTGCCACGTCCCGCCGCCGGGACGGGTGCGGGTGGTGGAGGGCGGATGACGGGCGCCTTTGCCAACGCCTGCGACAGCGGAAGGTGCCCTTCCTACGCCGTTGCGGCGGGTGCGGTCGCGGGGCGCGTGCCCCGCGGGGCGGTGCGGATCACACGTGCGGCGGGCCCCGGGGGCCGACCGTCCCCGGGGTGTGCCCGGCCGGCGCGGGGACCGGGCCGACGGTGACGGCCCCGGCGGCTGCGCCCGGGTCGGCCGGAGCGGCGGGGTGGCCGGGGCCGGTGGCGGCCCGGTCGGCGGCGACGACGCGGTGGTCGGCGACGACCACGGGCGGGTCGGCGGGTGCCAGCGTGACGGGGAGCGCCGGGGCCGGGGGCGCCCAGGTGTGAGCCGGGGGCGCCCAGGTGTCGGTCGACGGCACTCCGGCCTGGGCCGAGACGGCGGGAAGGGCCCCGGCGCCGACGGCGAACGCGACCGCGACGGCGAGGCCGGTCAGCAGCCGCGCGGCCCACCGCGCCACCCACCACAGGGGACAGGTGAGCGCGACGGCAAGCACGCGACCACGCTACCGCCGATGCCGCCGGTCCGCATCGCCGCCGGGCGTGTCCCGGGTGCGGCGGTCTCGGCGGCCCTCCGGCCCGGTGCTCGGCGCGTCCGGCCGTCCACCCCGGACCAGGGTGGACGGGTGGTCCGGCCGCCCAGGTGGTCGACCTGGGCCGATGGACGCGGGCGTCCTACGCCCGGGGGCGCGGCCGGCCGGCGGTCGCAGGGGACTCGACGTACGCCGGTCGGTGGTCCGCCTCCGGCTCGGCGTGCCGGGGGCGCGGCACGACGCGCCCCCGCGCCCCCGGCACGGCCGGCGGTCGCTGCCGCGCGTCGGCCACACCCTCGACCGGCGGCGTCGGCCGGGCCGGGCGGCGCGGGCCGAGCAGCCGCATCATCGGCGTCTCGACGAAGCGGTGCAACGCTCCGGCGAGGGCCAGGTTGACCAGCAGGAAACCGAGCACCGCGGCCAGCCCCCACCAGCCGCGGTACCCGACGCCCCAGTCGCCGGTGAGCCGGAGCACGGTCACCATCACCAGCACGTGCACCAGGTAGAAGGCGAAGGAGACCTCGCCGAGCCATACCATCGGCCGGGACCGCCACGGCGACCGCCGCCCGCGCACGTCCGCGTCCGCCGCCGCGGTGATGACCAGGATGTACGCCACCGAGAGCAACGCCGCCCACAGCTCGGCGCGTACCCACTGCGCGGCGACCACCCAGGTGGCCACGAAGACCAGGCTCGCCACCGGCAGGCCCGGCCCCCGCCACCGGCCGCGCCGCATCAGCTCGGCGGCGGCCACGCCCATCCAGAACTCCAGGGACCGGACGGGCGGGAAGATCTGGGTGAACCACCAACGGCTCTCCTCGGGCACCAGGGCCTGGGCCGGCCAGAGCGCCAGGATCAGCAGCGGCACCGCGACGACCACGGTCCACAGTGCCCACGGCCGGGCCCGGCGGAGCAGCGGCAGCGCCAGCGGCAGGCAGAGGTAGAAGAAGAACTCGCAGGACAGCGACCAACTGACCGTGTTGATGCTGTAGAACGCGCCCGGCCGGGGGTCCCACGCCTGGAGCAGGAAGAGGTTCTCCACCGCGACGACGCGGTCCACCGGGTCGGCGAACCAGGCCGCGACCAGCAGGGCGAGCGCCCACAGCGCCACGTGGCTGGGCCAGATCTTGGCGATCCGGCGACGCCAGAACGCCCGGCGGGAGTCCGTCGGCCGGGCCGACCAGACCAGCACGAAACCGCTGAGGATGAAGAAGAACTGCACGCCGGAGAGGCCCAGGGTGAAGACCCAGTTCACCACTGCCCGGTGGTCAGGCTCGGCGATGATTCCCATCGTGCCGGCGTGGAAGCCGAAGACGAGCAGGGCCGCCACCCAGCGCAGCCCGGTCAGCGAGGGCAGCCGACCGGCCGGGGGCGCGGGCCGGGCCTCCGGCGCGACGGTCGCGGCCCCCGTCATGCCGGTGGCCCGGCGGTCCGCAGGGTCACCAGCACGTACGTCTCCTCCTCGGCCGTCGGCGGGCGGCGCAGGACGGCCCGCGGCGGCCTCCGGTCGGCGCCGCCGCCGGGCACCCTACCCGCCGCCCCGGATGTCCCCCGGCGTCCCCGTCCACCGCGTGACGGTTCCGTCCCTCCGCGTGGCGGAGTGACGCGCGTCTGTGCCGGGGCCGGCCGGTGGCCTAATATTCCGTGACCCGGAGGTGACGAGAGGCGGGGACGGATGCACCAGCGGATCCTGATGCGGGCGAAGAAGGGCCCGTTCGACGTCTACTCCCCCGAGGAGGCCTTCGAGGGGAACTGGATCGGCGAGAACAACGGCAACCTCGTCTTCAGCCACGCCGCGCACAAGCTGCTGCAGACCAGCACCACCGAGATCACCCCGACCGAGTTCAAGGTCAACCCGCGCGACGCCGACATGATCAACGAGCGGTACGACGTCTACGTCATCCCGCTCGCCAACGCCTTCCGGCGCAGCTACGCCCACCGCATCGAACTCATGACGAAGCTCGTCGAGCGGCTGAAGATCCCCGTGGTGGTGCTCGGGGTGGGCGTGCAGACCGACGTCAAGGGCGACCGGGAGTACCTGCGCCCGATCGACGACGCCGTCACCCGCTTCGTCCGGGCCGTGCTCGACCGCTCGCACAGCATCGGCGTACGGGGTGAGATCACCGAGGGCTACCTGCGCACGCTGGGCTTCTCCGCCGTCGACGTGATCGGCTGCCCGTCGATGTTCCTGCACGGCGACAGCCTGCGGGTGGAGAAGCGGAAGGCGGCGCTGGCGCCCGACGACCGGCTCGCGCTCACCGTCTCGCCGTACGTGAAGTCGATGGCGAAGATCATCGCCCGGCACCACGAGCGGTACCCGAACCTGCGCTACCTGCCGCAGGACCTCAAGACGCTCGGCACCCTGCTCTACGGCGACGCCCCCGACGACCGGGGCAAGTCCAGCGCGATCCCGATCCACACCTCGCACCCGCTGTTCACCGAGGACAAGGTGCGGATGTTCGTCGACCCCTGGACCTGGATGGACTACCTCTCCGGGTTCGAGTTCGCCTTCGGCACCCGGATCCACGGCACCATCACCGCGCTGGTCGCCGGCACGCCCGGCTACCTCTTCGCGCACGACTCGCGCACCCTGGAGCTGGCCCGGTACTTCGACATCCCGCACCGGGTGATGAAGGAGGTGCCGGCCGACGTCGACGCCGCCCAGCTCTACGACGAGGCGGACTACACGGCGCTCAACGACGGCCACAAGGCACGCTACGAGACCATGCTCGCCTTCCTCGCCAAGCACGACCTGGGCAATGCCTTCGCCGACGGCGACAGCGCCGCCCGGTTCGACGCGCGGGTGCGGGCCACCACGTTCCCGCCGGCCGTGCGGCCGGCCAGCGCGACCGCGCCGGACGTGCTGCTGGAGCGGATCCAGTGGCTGCGGGACCGCAACGCGGAGCTGCACCAGGACGCGGAGACGCTGCGGGAGCAGCGCCTGCGCACCCGGGTCAAGCGGGTGGTGGGCGGCCCGGTGAGGCGCATCCTGAACCGTTAACCCCGTGCTGGGCGGCTGTTCAGGGACTCCACCTTCGCCGGCAACGTGAGGTTCCGGGGCCGTCCATCCGCGCGGTCGATGGTGTCGGCGTGGTCATTGAGCCGACGCAAGCACCGCTGCTGAGCATCGTCGTGCCCGTGTACGGCGTCGAGCCGTACCTGTACCAGTGCCTCGAGTCGATCCGCGCCGACATCCCGGCCGGCGAGGCGGGCGCGGTGGAGCTGATCGCGGTGGACGACGCCTCCCCGGACCGCTGCGGGGAGATGCTGCGGTCGTACGCGGCCGGGCGGGTCGACATCCGTACCGTCCACCTGACCGACAACGTCGGCCTCGGGCTGGCCCGCAACGCCGGTCTCGACGTGGCCACCGGCGCGTACGTCTGGTTCGTCGACAGCGACGACTGGCTGCCGCCGGGCACGATCCCGGTGGTGCTGGACCGGTTGCGCCGGGACCGGCCCGACGTGCTGATGCTGGACCACCTGCGGGTGCACGAGGGCGGCCGGCGGGAGGTCGACGCGAGCAGCCACCTGCTGCGCGGGGTGCCGGGCGTGGTCCGCCTCGCCGACCGGCCGCAACTGCTGAGGGTGCAGCACACCGCCTGGAACAAGGTGGTCCGCCGCGGGTTCATGGCCGAGCTGGAGCTGCGCTTCTTCCCCGGCTGGTACGAGGACATCCCGTTCAGCCACCCGCTGCTGATCGGCGCGGAGCGGATCTCCGTGCTGGACCGGGTCTGCTACCTCTACCGGCAGGGCCGGCTCGGCGCGATCACCTCCACCCGCAGCCGCCGGCACTTCGACGCCTTCGACCAGTACGAGCGGCTCTTCGACTGGCTGGACCGGCACGCCCCGGACGACCGGCTGCGGGCCGAGCTGTTCACCCTGATGATCAGCCACTACCTGGTGGTGGCGGGCAACGACGGCCGGCTGCACCCGCGGCTGCGCCGCGCGTTCTTCCGCCGGGTCGCCGAGCACTACCGCCGCTACCTGCCCGACGCGGGCTACTCCCGCCCCGCCGGCGTCGCGGGGCTCAAGCACCGCCTGGTCGGGCGGAACAGCTACCTCGCGTACGCGGCGCTGCGCCGGGCCCACCGGGCGGCGGGCCGGGTGCGGGGCCGGCCCGTCCCGCCGGCCCTCCCCTCGCCCGAGGCCGGCCAGGCGGGGCAGGCCACGGAGGCCGGGCAGGCCACGGAGACCGGGCGACCCGCGACCGGGACGGCGGCGGACCAGACCACCGCGATGGCGAGCCGCCGATGACCGGGCTTCCGACGACCGGGCTTCCGACGACCGAGCCTCCGGTGGCCGGGCCGCTGCGGCCGGCAGACAACGGCGACCTGCACCGGATGCTTCTCTGGCGCAACCACCCGCAGGTGCGGGCGGTGAGCCTGACCAGCCACGAGATCGGCCTGGTCGAGCACACCGCCTGGTGGGCGAGGGTCCGGGTCGACCCGGACCGGCGGGTGCTGGTGCACCTGCACGACGAGGTGCCGTCCGGCATCGTCACGTTCTCCGGGGTGACCTCACCGGAGCGGGCCCTCACCTGGGGCTTCTACCTCGACATCGACGGCCTGGACGCCCGGGGGCAGTTGCTGCCGGCGTGGCTGTCGCTGGAGCGGGCCGCCATCGCGTACGCCTTCGACACCCTCGGGGCGGAGACGCTGGGCGGCGAGACGCTGGCCGCCAACAAGCCGGTGCTGGCCCTGCACCGGCGCTTCGGATTTCGCGAGGTCCGGCGCTACGAGCGGGACATCGACGGCACGCCGCACCAGGTGGTGTGGACGGAGAAGAGCAGAGGAAGATGACGGCGACAGTCAAGATCGGCCCGCACGAGGCCGGCCCCGGCGAGCGGCCCCTCGTGGTCGCGGAGATGTCCGGCAACCACAACGGCAGCCTGGACCGGGCGCTCGCCATCGTCGACGCGGTGGCGGCCAGCGGGGCGCACGCGCTCAAGCTCCAGACGTACCGGCCGGACACCATCACCATCGACGTGGACGCCCCCGCGTTCCGCCTCTCCGACGGGCACGACCTGTGGGGCGGCGAGCGCCTCTGGCAGCTCTTCGAGCGCGCCCACACCCCGTACGAGTGGCACGCGCCGATCTTCGAGCGGGCCCGCCGGCACGGTCTGACGGTGTTCTCCTCGCCCTTCGACGCGACGGCGGTGGAGCTGCTGGAGGAGCTGGACGCGCCCGCGTACAAGATCGCGTCGTCGGAGCTGGTGGACGTGCCGCTGATCCGGCTCGTCGCGGCCACCGGCAAACCGCTGGTCATCTCCACCGGGATGGCCACCGTCGGCGAGATCGACGCGGCCGTCCGCGCAGCCCGGGAGGGCGGCGCCGGCGGCATCGTGCTGCTCGCCTGCACGGCGTCCTACCCGGCGCCGCCGCAGGACAGCAACCTGCGCCGGCTGCCCGTGCTGGCCGACACGTTCGGCCTGCCGGTGGGCCTGTCCGACCACACGCCGGGCATCGGCGTCCCGGTCGCCTCGGTGGCGTTCGGTGCCTGCCTGATCGAGAAGCACGTGACGCTGCGCCGCGCCGACGGGGGCGTCGACTCGGACTTCTCGCTGGAGCCGGCGGAGCTGACCGCCCTCACCGTCGAGTCGGAACGGGCGTGGGCGGCGCTGGGCGGCACCGCGATCGGGCCCACCCCGACCGAGCGGGAGGGGCTGCGGTTCCGCCGGTCCCTCTGGGTGGTCGAGGACGTCCGGGCCGGCGACCCGGTCACCGCGGCGGTCGTGCGCTCCATCCGGCCGGCCGGCGGGCTCCCCCCGGCCGACCTCGACCGGGTCCTCGGCCGCGCCTTCACCCGCGACGTGCCGAAGGGGACGCCGCTGAGCTGGGACCTCGTCTGAGGCCACCCGCACCGCGAAGGGGGCCCGGTCCGCACGGACCGGGCCCCCTCCTCGTGCGACCGCCCGGACGGGCGCCGGCTTCCTCGTGCGACCGCCCGGGCGGGGCGCCGGGGGTACGGGATCAGTCGGCGACCGTGACCAGCCGGACGAACTCGCGGAGCAGGTCGTGGCCGTCCCAGACCGGCGCGAAGGTCAGCGCCGCGCCGAACGGCACGATCCGGTCGATGCCCCGGCCGCCGAGCCGCCGGGCGAAGTCGACCAGCTCGGACCGGGTGAACCCGAAGTGGGTCAGCGTCTGGTCCCGCCGGCGCACGAACGGCGCCAGCTCCGCCAGTTCTCCCAGGGTGACGAAGCCGAACGTCCCCGCGCCGAGCCACTCCCGGGGCGCCGCCGCCGGCCCGTCCAGCTCCAGGGTGGCGACGAGGTTGTCGTGGAACACCATCCGGGCCACTCCCCCGTCGGCGGCCAGCCCGTACGCGCCGACCCGCTTCTCGACGGCCATCGCCGCGTCCACGTCCCAGCCCCGCTCCCGTACGGCCACGCCGAGCAGCGCCACGAACTCGGCCCGGACGGCGTCGGCGCGGCGGGCGTCGCCGACCAGGAAGACCGCCCGGGGCGACGCGCAGGCCGCCTGGTCGAACCAGTAGGCGTCGTTGGCGAACCGCGCCACGGCGTCCCGCCGGGCGGCGAGCGGGGTGGCCTCCCAGCCGGCCACCGACAGCACCGCGAACGACGAGCGGTCGGGGAAGGTGAGGTCCCGCGCCGCGGGGGCCAGCGGGTGCCGGCGCACGGCGGTCACCGCCCGGTCGCCGCCCCAGATGACCCGGACGTCGCAGCCGGCGCTGAGCCGGCCGGTCACCGCGTCGTCGTGGCCGTACGTGACCATGCGCTGCGTGCGGCCCACGACCGGGTCGGCGGCGTCGAGGCTGTCGTTGAGCACGTCCAGGATCGCGTCGGCCGCCGCCGCCGAGCGGGGCGACACCCGGACGACGTTGGTGTTGCCGGCCAGCGCGGACAGCGCCCAGGAGTAGACGAAGATGGTGTCCACGTTGGCGGGCGGGATGTGGAACACCACGCCGCGGGGGAAGGCGAGCACGCCGTCGTCGAGCCCGGCGTGCAGCCGCTCCACGCCGCGCAGCAACTCCCGGCGGCGCAGGAAGAACCCGAGCGAGCCCAGCTCCGGATGGCGGCGGGCCAGCGCCGGGGCCAGCAGCCGCCGGGAGACCGAGGTCAGGAAGCCCACGATCCGCTCGTCGCCGACGGTCAGCGGCGGGTCGGCGGCCGGGGGCAGGAGGTCGTCCACCGGCACCTCCGGCCCGGCGGGGAACCTCATCCGTACCGTCATGCCTGACCTCCGACGTAGGTGTCGCTGCAACCCCGGGCCTCGGCGCGCGGCAGCCGGCCCAGCACGCTGAACCGCTTGCCCGGCCAGTGCCCGTCGTCGACGCCGTGCACCACCCCGAGGTCCTCGGTGAGCAGCACGTTGCCCGGGTAGGAGGTGGGCAGGGTGCTGAGCACCTCGATCACGCCGGGCGTGCCGATCGGCGCCTCCCGCCAGGTGACCGGGTCGCGGACGATGACGTCGGCGAAGTCCGGGCAGTAGAGGGAGCCGCCGTCGGGCCCCTCCAGGAAGACCGTGCCGATCTGCTCGACCATCCCGTAGAAGTTGTGGATCCGCTCCAGGCCGGTGTCCGCGCCGAGCCGGCGGCGGAACTCGGCGTTGTCCACCGCCTGGTCGGCGAGCTTCTTCCAGCCGCCGGAGTGCACCAGGATCCCGTTCGACAGGTCGAGTCCGTGGTCGCGGGCCACCTCGTAGAGGTAGCGCCAGACCATGAAGGTGAAGCCGAAGACCAGGAACGGCGCGTCCCCGTGCCGGGCCAGGAAGTCCTTGAGCGCCGCGGCGTCCGGCCGGTCGTCGGCGTCGAGCAGCCACAGGTGGTCGCGGCCGAAGTTGACCATGCCGAGCGCCCCGGCGCCGCGCGCCGAGTAGGAGCGCCGGTCGCCGACCACGCCGGCCCGGTCCACCACCACCATCGGCAGCCGGCGCGGGCCGAGCACGGCGCCCAGCGTGCGGGCCAGCATCCGGGACTGGGTGGCCGCCGCCTCCCGGTCCAGGTGGATCCGGCTGACCTCGCCGGTGGTGCCGCTGGAGGTGAGCACCCGGATCACCTCGTCGTCCGGCACGCTGGCCAGCTTGCGGGTCTTGAACAGCCGCACCGGCAGCCAGGGCAGGTCGGCCAGCGTCTCGACGTCGCCGTCCGCGCCGCCCAGGGCGTCCAGGATCCGCGCGTACGGCGGGCAGTGGCGCCGGTGGTGGGCCAGGAGCCCGACCAGTTCGTCGCGGAGCCGGTGTTCCTTCTCGGGCTGGGTGAGCGTGAACACGTCGGTCAGCACTGTGCCTCCAGCGCGCGGTAGTCGGGCTTGCCCGTCGGGGTCAGTGGGAGGGCGTCCACGCCACGCACCTGGACGCCGGACGAGTGGGTGCCCAGCGCCTCCGCCACCTCGGCGCGGATCCGGGCGAGCCGGTCGGCGTCGGCGCCCTCGGCCACCACCACCAGCCGGTCCGCGCCCGCGATCGCGGCGACCGGACCGTGGTGGCCGAGGGACCGTTCCACGTCGTCGAGGTTGACCCGGACCCCGAACACCTTGGCGATCCGCTTGATCCGGCCGGTGACGTGCAGGAACCCGTCGGCGTCGAGCCGGCCCAGGTCGCCGGTGGCGAGCACGCCGCCCAGCTCGTCGGGGCGGGCCAGGTCGGCCGCCGTCTCGGCGTAGCCCATCATCACGTTGGGTCCCCGGTAGACGATCTCGCCGGTCCGGTCGGGTGCGGTCGTCTCCGTGCCGTCGTCGGCGCGGACCGACAGCGCCCCGCCGGGCACCGGCAGCCCCACCGAGCCGAGCTTCTCCGGTAGCCGGTCGGGCGGCAGCACCGTCATCCGGGCGGTCGCCTCGGTCTGCCCGTACATGACGAAGAGGCGGCCGGCCACCTCGGCCACCCGGCCGTGGAAGTCCGCCACCAGCTCGGGGTGCAGCCGGCCGCCGGCCTGGGTGAGCGTCCGCAGCCGTTCGTGCCGGGCGGGCGCGAAGCGCAGCCGGCGCAGCATCTCGTACTGGTAGGGCACGGCGGCCAGGGAGGTGACCCGGTGCCGGTCGACGGCGGTCCAGAACTCGCGGGAGGTGAGGCCGGAGCGCTCCAGCAGCACGGTGGCGCCGGCGTGCAGGTGGCTGGTGAGCACCGACAGCCCGTACGTGTAGTGCAGCGGCAGGGTGGTGGGGGCCACCTCGTCGCCGTCGATGCCGAGCGCGGTGGCGATGGCCGCCGCGTTGGCCCGCACCGCCGCGCCGGAGAGCCGCACGAGCTTCGGGTTGCCGGTCGAGCCGGAGGTGGTCAGCAGCAGTGCCAGGTCGGGGTGGGGCGCGGGTCCGGCGGGCCCGGTGCGCCGCCAGGCCGGGCCGAGGCCGACCGGGCCCGCCTCGTAGCCGTCGACCGGCTCCGGGCCGGTGAGCAGCACGGCGGGGCGGAACCGGTCGACCAGCTCGCGCAGCGCGCCCGGCGCGATCTGCGGGTCGAGCAGCGCGACCGCGCGGCCGGCCTGCCAGGCCGCGAGGATCCGCAGCACCGCGTCGATCTCGGCGGGGGCGGCGGCGAACACCACGCCCGGTGGTTCCCGGTCGAGCAGCGCGGCGAGGTCGGCGACCCGGGCGGCGAGTTCGGCGCCCCCGACCTGCCGGCCGGTCGCCGCGTCCACCAGCCGGGCGTCGGGGTGCGGCAGACCGGCCGCGTCGGGGTGCGGCAGGCCGGTCACAGGGTCAGCCCGCCGTCCACGCCGAGCACCTGGCCGGTGACGAAGGCGGCGGCCGGGGAGAGCAGGAACGCGACCACCTCGGCCACCTCCTCCGGCTCGCCGAGCCGGCGCAACGGCGTGGCGTCCACGCGGGCCCGACGGCCCGGCTCGTCGAGGTCGGCCAGCAGGTCGGTACGGATGAAGCCCGGCGCGACCGCGTTCACCCGGATCCCGGCCGGACCGAGTTCCTTCGCGGCGGCCCGGGTGAGCCCCTCGACGGCGGCCTTGCTGGCCGCGTAGACGGCCTGGCCGGCCGCTCCGGCCGAGCCGACCAGCGAGGCGGTGAGCACCACCGCCGGCCGGTCGCCCCGGCGCAACAGGCGCGACCCCTGTTGCAGCGTGTGCGCGGCACCGGCCGCGTTGACCGCGAACAGCCGGGTCACCGTCTCGTCCGGCACCGAGCCCAGCAGCCCCGCCTCGTGCACCCCGGCGTTGACGACCAGCGCGTCCAGCCCCCGCCACCGGGCGAATACGGTGCGCATCGCCGCCCGGATCTGGTCGGGCTCCGCCACGTCGCCGTGCACCGCGAGGTGCGGTCCGCCGGGCAGTTCGGCGGCCACCTCGTCGGCGGAGCCGGGCAGCCGGCCGTGCACCGCGACCGCGCAGCCCTGCGCGGCTAGCCGCCGGGCGACGGCGCGGCCGATCCCCCGGGTCGACCCGGTGACCAGGACCCGGCGGGCGGGCGCGTCCCGGCCGGTGCCCGGTCCGGACGCGGCGGCCGTGCCGGTGTCAGTCGGTGAGGACGACACCGTGCTTCTCCAGGATCTGCCGCGCGCGGTCGAAGGAACTGAGGTCGATCACTTCGTCGGTGTCCAGCATGACGCCGAACTCGTCCTCGATGGCGGCCACCAACGACATGTGCGCGAGCGAATCCCACTTCTCGATTCCGCGATATTCGAGATTGTCCACAACGGCGTCGTCGGAAAGCTCCAACGCCGCGCGGAAGACGACCCTCAGTCGCTGAAGTTCCACCGCGATTTCCTCCGTAACTGGTCCGCACGCCTCGACGTGCGGGCCGAGTGTAGCCGAGGCCGAAGGCCCCTCAACCTGGCCCTGAACTGGCGAAAAGTGTTTGCCTGCAAGGTGTTCCGCATTCACTCCAGACGCGGCGACCGTTCACCGAGGGGCGTCGGGGTGTTAACCCGCCGGGTCTAGCGTCTCGATCCGGTCGACCGGGCAAGGTCGCCGCGGAAACAACCACGACCACGGGAGCACCAATTGAGCGAGTTGAATGGGTCTTCCATTCTGATCACCGGCGGAACCGGCTCCTTCGGGAAGACGTTCCTCCGGCACGTCCTCACCGAGGCCGACCCGGCCCGGGTGGTGGTGTTCTCCCGCGACGAACTCAAGCAGTACGAGCTGCGCCAGCAGCTCGGCGACGACCCGCGGCTGCGCTGGTTCATCGGTGACGTCCGGGACCGGCACCGGCTGACCCGCGCGATGCACGGGGTGGACCACGTGGTGCACGCCGCCGCGCTCAAGCAGGTGGACACCGCCGAGTACAACCCGTCGGAGTTCATCGCCACCAACATCACCGGCTCCCAGCACGTCGTGGACGCGGCGATCGAGGCCGGCGTGAAGAAGGTCATCGCCCTCTCCACCGACAAGGCGTCCAGCCCGATCAACCTGTACGGCGCGACGAAGCTGGTCGGCGACAAGCTGTTCGTCTCGGCGAACCACTACGCCGCGCAGCACCCGACCCGGTTCGCGGTCGTCCGCTACGGCAACGTGGTCGGCAGCCGGGGTTCGGTCGTCCCGCTGTTCCGCCGGCTGGCCGCCGAGGGCAAGAGCCTGCCGGTCACCGACAAGCGGATGACCCGGTTCTGGATCACCCTCGACCAGGCGGTCCAGTTCGTCATGGACTCGTTCGACCAGATGCAGGGCGGCGAGCTGTTCGTCCCGCGGATTCCCAGCATGCGCATCCTCGACCTGGTCGAGGCGGTCGCCCCGGAGGCCACCACGCACGAGGTCGGCATCCGCCCCGGCGAGAAGCTGCACGAGGAGATGATCGCGCCGGACGACAGCCGCCGGACCCTGCGTGCGAAGGACCGCTACATCGTGCAGCCGACCATCGCCACCTGGGGCTACCAGCCGCCGGTCGGCTGCGAGCCGGTGCCGGACGGGTTCGCGTACCAGTCGGACAGCAACGACGAGTGGCTCAGCGTGGAGCACCTGCGCGACATGCTCGGCATCGCCGCATGACGGGGCTGCTCCCGTACGGCCGGCAGTCGGTGACCGAGGACGACGTCGCCGCCGTGGTCGCCGCCCTGCGCAGCGACTGGCTCACCACCGGCCCGCAGGTCGACGGGTTCGAGGCCGACCTGGCGGGGTGGACCGGCGGCGCCGGCTGCGCGGCGGTCTCCAACGGCACCGCGGCGCTGCACGTGGCGTACGCGGCGGCCGGGGTCGGCCCCGGCGACGAGGTGGTCGTGCCGCCCATGACGTTCGTGGCGACCGCCAGCAGCGCGGTCGCCCTCGGCGCGAAGATCGTCTTCGCCGACGTCGAGGACGAGACGTTCACCCTCGACCCGGCGGCGGTCGCCGCGGCGACGACCAGCCGGACCCGGGTGGTGTCCGCGGTCGACTACGCCGGCCACCCGGCCGACTACGACGCGCTGCGCGCCGCGACGGCCGGCACGGACGCGCTGCTGCTCGCCGACGCCGCCCACTCCATCGGCGCCACCTACCGGGGGCGGCCGGTCGGCTCGCTGGCCGACCTGACCACGTTCTCGTTCTTCCCGACGAAGAACCTCACCACCGCAGAGGGCGGCGCGGTCGCCGCCACCGACCCGCACCTGCTCAAGCGGGCGCGCCGGTTCCGCAACATCGGCCTGGTCCGGGAACGCGACGAGCAGCGCTGGCCGGACGAGGGCGGCTGGCACCAGGAGGTGCACGAGTTCGGGCTGAACTACCGGCTGCCCGACGTGCTCTGCGCGCTGGGCCGCAGCCAGTTGCGCCGGCTGGGGGACTTCCTGGCCCGCCGGGCCCGCCTGGTCGCCCGCTACGACGAGGCGCTGGCCGACCTGCCCGGCGTGCTGACCCCGGGCCGGCGGTCCTGGGCCGCCCCGGCGTGGCACCTCTACCCGATCCGGGTGCTCGACGGGCGCCGCCGCGAGGTGTACGACCGGATGCGCGCCGCCGGCATCGGGGTGCAGGTCAACTACATCCCCGTGCACTGGCACCCGGCCTTCGCCGACCTGGGCTACCGGCGCGGATCCTGCCCGGTGGCCGAGTCGTTCTACGAGCAGCAGCTGTCCCTGCCGCTGTTCCCGGACCTCACCGAGGCCGACCAGGACCGCGTCATCGACGCCCTCGGCACGGCGCTGCGCGCCGCCACGGCGCGTTCCGCCGCCTGAGGGGACCCGATGCACCACGCGAACCACTTCTACGGCCACGCCCACGTGCTGGCCCGCTACGCCGGGCTGGGCGACGGCCATCCGCCCCGGATCAACGGGTACGTCCAGCACGGCTGGAACATCGGCGACGGCCTCGCCCCCGGCCACCCGTACGCCGAGCGGACCCCGAGCCTGCTGTGGTCGGAGCAGACCCGGCGGCGGGCCTGGTCGGTGGGGCGGCGCAACGTGACCGTCATCGGGGCGCCCTTCGCGTACCTGCTGGCCATGCGGCCGGAGGACCCGCCGGAGTCGGAGCGGGAGGGCACCATCTGGTACCCGTTCCACGGCTGGGAGGGTCAGCACGTGCGGGGCGACCACCGGGAGCTGATCGCCCGCATCCGGGACACCGAGCCCGGCCCGGTCACCGTCTGCCTCTACTGGCACGAGTACGGCATGCGCCGGGTGCGCCGGCTCTACGAGAACGCCGGCTTCCGGGTGATCTGCCACGGCTACCGCGGCCACTGGTGGAAGGACACCGACCCGCTCTTCCTCGACAAGCAGCTCACCGAGCTGCGCCGGCACCGGCGGGTGGCGTCGAACCGGCTGACCAGCGCCATCTTCTACGGCATCGCCGCCGGCTGCGAGCCGGCCGTGTACGGCGACCCGATGGTGCTCGCGGACGAGGACCCCACCTTCGGCGGGACCGCCCGGATCCGCCGCCAGTGGCCGGAGCTGCACGGCGAACAGGTGGACCTGCCCACCGCCGTCTCGATCGCCCGCGCCGAGCTGGGCACCGACCACCGCTGCACGCCGGCCGAGCTGCGCGAGCTGCTCGGGTGGGCGAACCTCCAGGAGGAGAAGAGTGACGACTGAGACGGCGCCGCGGATCGCGCTGCCGGGCGGGGAGATGCTGGCCTGGTCCGACCTGCCGGCGGAGCGCCTGGCCGAGGGCGGGCCGCTGGCGGCGCTGGCCGCCCGCGTGGTGCCCGCCGGCGCGCGGGTGCTGCTGGCCGGGCCGCACGACCCCGCGCTGCTCGACCGGCTGGCACACGCCGAGGTGACCTGCCTGCTGCGCAGCCACCCCGACGGGGTCGCCCTCGCCGAGCGCGCCGCGCAGGTCGTGGTGGCCGGCCCGGCCGGGCTGCCGGCGGGCGAGCGGTTCGACGTGGTGATCGCCGGCGCCGGCTTGGACGCGGTCGAGTCGGTGGAGGGGACGCGGCTCGGCTGGGCCGGCGTGCTCGACCGGCTGACGGCGGCGCTGCGCCCCGGCGGCGTGCTGCTGCTGCGCCTGGACAACCCGCTCGGCCTGCACCGGCTCGTCGCCACCTCTCCCTGGTACGCCGGGCGGGACGACTCCGCCTGGGTGATCGGCGGGGTGCTCGACGCGGACCGCCCGGCCAACCTGGAGCAGTTGCGCGGGCGGCTGGGTGCCCGGGGGCTGCGCGCGGCCGCCTGCTTCGCCGCGTACCCGCACCCGGCGACACCGACCGTGCTGGTCGACACGGGCGCGCTGGCCCGGCGGACCACGTCCGGGTTCCTCGACGCGGCGCTGCACGGCGCGTGCTCCCGCGCCGTCGCCCGGGACACGGTGCTCCAGGACCCGGCCCGGCTCGCGGTCGACGCGCTGCACGCCGGCCGGGCGGGCGAGCTGGCGCCGGCCTGGCTGGTGCTCGCCCACAAGTCCGACGACCCGGCCGGCGCGGACCCGGCCGGCGCGGACCCGGCCGCCACAGGCCCGGCCGGCGCGGACCCGGCTGTTGCCGACCCGGCCGCCCGGGGGCGCGCCGACCTGCCCGTGGCGCTGGTGCAGACCGGGCCGCCCGGGGCCGGCATGGTCGAGGTGGTCGACGGCCCGGACGGCTGGCGGTGGCGGGCCGCCAAGGCGGAGACCCGGGGCGGGCCGGCGGCGGCGCCGTTCGCCAGCCGGCTGGCCGCGTACCGCGACCCGGGGGCGCTCACCGGGCCGGTGCCGGACGGGCGCCTGCTGCGCACCCTGCTGCTCGACGGCTGCCTGCGGCGGGACACGGACGCGCTGCGCCGGCTCCTGCGCGGGTACGCGCGCTGGCTCGCCGGGCAGGTCGACGCCGACGGCCGGCTCGCCGGCCCGTTCGGGCTGGCCAGCGTGGACAACGTCGTCGTGGCCGGGGACGCCTACGCGGTGCTCGACCCGAGCTGGCGGGCCGCCGAGCCACTCGCCGTCGACGTGGTGCTCGCCCGGAGCCTGTGGCGCTTCGCCGCCGAGCTGCTCACCGGCGGGTACGCCCACCCGTGGACGTCCACGCTGGACGTGGCGGGCCTGACCGTGGTGCTCGGCGGCGTCGCCGGCCACGACCTGGACCGGCCGACCGTCGCCGCGGCCGTGGAGGCCGAGGCGGCGATCGCCGCCGCCCTGCACGGGCTGGACGCCGACGGGCGCGTCGCCCTCGCCACCGAGCTGCGGGCCGTCGAGCCGACCGACCCACCGCTCGGCAGTCGCAGCTACCAGCAGTTGCGGGAGGCGTGGCTGCGCCAGCGCGAGGAACTGACCCGGCTGGCCGCGCTGCTCAAGTGGACCGAGGAACTGCTCACCTCGCGGGAGCGGGCGCTGCGCCGCGCCGACGCGACGATCCACCTGCTCAGCGGCTCGCTCAGCTACCGGGTGGGCCGGCTGGCCATCGCGCCGGCGCGGATCGCGAAGCGGGGCGCCCGGGCGGCCAAGCGCCGGGCCCGGCAGGCCCTCGCCCCGAAGCCGGAGGAGAATCAGTGACCGACACAGCGACCGCCGGCACCCCGACGGCGCCCGGCCCGACCGGCACCGTTTCCCGGTCGACGGCGGGCGAGACCGACACCGGGCACCGGCGGGCACCCGAACCGGCAGGAGCCCTCCAGCCACCCGAGGCGGCCGCGACCGGCACCGGCCCGCGGATCGTGGGCGTCGTACAGGCCCGGATGGGCTCGTCCCGGCTGCCCGGCAAGGTACTCCGGCCGCTCGCCGGGCGCAGCGTCCTCGGCCGGGTGGTGCGGGCCGCGCGGGAGAGCGGCGTCCTCGCCGACCTGGTGGTCGCCACCAGCACCGAGCCCGCCGACGACGCGGTGGTGGCCGAGTGCGACCGGCTGGGCGTGGCGTGGCACCGGGGCCCCGTCGACGACGTGCTCACCCGCTTCGTCGGCGCGCTGGACGGCCACCCGGGCGACGCGGTGATGCGCTTCACCGCCGACTGCCCGCTGCTCGACCCCGAGATCATCACGCTGGTCGCGGCGGTCTGGCGCGCGGTGCCCGGGCTCGACTACGCCAGCACGTCCATCGCCCGCACCCTCCCCCGGGGCCTGGACGTCGAAATCGTCCGGGCGGACACGCTGCGGACGCTGGACCGGCTCGCCACCGACCACCACCGGGTGCACGTGACCTCGTACGCGTACTCCCGTCCGGAGCTGTTCCGGGTGCTCGGGGTGACGCTCACCCCGGACCGGTCGGACCTGCGGCTCACGCTCGACACCGAGGCCGACTGGACCCTGGTGCGGGCGGTGGCCGACCATTTCGGGGACGTCAGCGTGCCGCTGGCCAAGCTCGCCGACTGGCTCGACGGGCAACCGGCGCTGCGCGCCGTCAACGCCGGCGTACGACAGAAACGGCTGGAGGAGTCCTGAGCACCGTACGCGTCGGACTGCGCTGCGACGCCGGGCCGCGGCGCGGCGTCGGGCACCTGGTCCGCTGCCTCGCCCTCGCCGAGGAGTTCCTCGCCCGGGGGGCCTCGGTCGAGATGTTCGGCACCGTCGAGCGGGTCGGCTGGGCGGGCGCGCAACTGGCCGCCCGCGGCATCCCGCTGCACCCCGGCCCGGAGACCCCGCAGGAACTGGTGGCGACCGCGCGCCGGCACGCGCTGGACGTCATGGTGCTCGACTCCTACGAACTGGACCCGACCGGGGCGGGCGCGCTGCGGGAGGCGGGCGTGCTGACCCTGGCCGTCGTCGACGGCGACACCCGGGGGCAGGACGCCGACCTCTACCTGGACCAGAACTTCGGCGCGGCGACCGTGGCGCCGGCCGGCCGGCTGCTCGCCGGCACCGCGTACGCCCTGCTGCGGGACTCGGTGGTGGCCGCCCGGCCGGCGGCGCCCCGGCCCGCGACGGCGGTGGGCCGGCCGCGGGTGCTGGCGTTCTTCGGCGGCACCGACGCGGTCGGGGCGGCCCCGGTGCTGACCCGGGTGCTGCTGGCCACCGGGCACCCGATGGACCTCACCGTCGTGGTCGGCCGCCCCGAGGTGGAGGCGGAACTGGCGGCGGTGCCGCCGGGGCGGGGACAGTCGCTGCGCCCGGTGCCGCCCACCGACGAGCTGCCCGCGCTGATCGGCGCGGCGGACCTGGTGGTCAGCGCGGCCGGCACGTCGACCTGGGAGCTGTGCTGCCTCGGCGCGCCGTCCGCGCTGGTCTGCGTCGTGGACAACCAGCGGGAGTCGTACCAGCGGGTGGTTGCGCACGGTCTCGTCGCCGGCCTCGGCGAGCTGCCGGAGCTGGCCGCCGCCGGGGTACCGGGGCGGGCGGCGCGGGCCGCCGCCGCCCGCACCCTCACCGGGCTGCTCGCCTCCCCGGAGCGCCGCGCCGCACTCTCCGCCCGCGCCTGGTCCACCGTGGACGGCCTGGGCCGGGGCCGGGTGGCCGACGCGGTGCTCGCCGCCCTCGCCGCCACGCCGGCCTGATCCCGGAGGGGAGCTGCCGGCGCTGCTGGGATCAGACGAGGCGTTGGATGCGCACCTTCGGTTGCTCGTTCCTCAGGTGGCCCAGTTTGTGCTGGCGGACCTGCTCGTCCCACACCTCCTGGTCGTAGTCCGGGTCCGGCGGGATCCACCGGTGGGAGCCGTCGCTGTAGTGGAACTTCTCGTCGCCGGCCCGCAGGATGCTCACCGGGTCCAGCCGAGGAAGCGTCGGTGCAGGGTGCCGGCCGGAGCCCAGGTCAGATCCTCGGCGGCGCGGACGAACTGCGCCCCCATGTACAGCGCCAGTGACATCGGGGCGTCCGCGAACTCCGCTCGCAACTCCTGTCGGCGGGTCCGGCAGGGCCAGGGAGCCCCGCACCCGCCGCAGCTCCAGATCGGCAGCACCGGGCCGTGGGTGGTCATCGTGGACCACCGAGCAGGGGTACGTAGTGCGCCCGCTTCTGGATCCAGTGCTGTCGCTCGGGGCAGGGGTGGGGTCGGCCGCACCGGCACAAGCCCAGCCCTACCTCGTCGTGATGGCTGAGGATCACGTCGGCGGTCTCGACCTGGGCCTTGGCGTACTCGATCAGGGCCTTCGAGCCGTGGGTGGCGCCCATCGTCACCCCGCCACGCGTCTGTGGTGGCGGGTGGTGGTCTTCCCGCGATGCACGGGACCCGCGCCACGGCAGCCGTGGCGTGGCTCGACCGGCGGGCTTTCGGCGTCGAGGAACATGTCCGCGACGATGCCGCCGGCCGTGGCCCGGCGGCCATGTCGGCTGGCCATGTCACGGTGACATGAGCGGGCTCGACCTGCACGGACACCGGCCCTAAGCTCCTGGCCGAGCACCATGGGTAGTCACGTGACGACGCTGGGGGCCGCTGTGCTGCGCGATCACCTTCGGATTCCCGACGACCTCTGGTCGCACCAGGACACGCGCGCCGCATTGCAAGGCCGCGACATCGGCACTCTGTTCCGGCTGATCGCCCGGCACACCGGGGCGAGCCAGACTCGCATCGGCGCCGCCGTCGGCCTCGAACAGGGCTACGTCAGCCGGATCATCGCCGGGCGGAAGGTGACCTCCATCGACGTGCTGGAGCGGATCGCCGACGGTTGCGGCATGCCCGACGAGGCCCGGATGACGCTCGGCCTCGCGCCCCGCCGACATGCATGTCACCGGGACATGGCCGTCCGCCCCGACAGCCGACAGAGTGACGTGCCGGTCAACCGGTCCTGGCGCGAGGACGTCCGCGCCGCCGTACAGCTATGGGAAGGCGACGTGAACCGTCGAGACATGCTCCGTCAGACAGTGTTCAGCTCCGCCGGCTACACCCTGCCGGCCCTACGCTGGTTCACCGCCCCAACCCCACGACCCGTCGCACAGGAAGGCCGGCGAACGGTCGGTCAACCCGACATCGACACCATCCGGGAGATGGCCACCACCTACCGGCGACTCGACAACCAGTACGGCGGCGGCCACGCCCGCGACACCGTTGCCCGCTACCTCAACCACGAGGTGACGCCCCTGGTGACCGAGGGCCGCTACGACCCGGCGACCGGCCGCAGGCTGCTCGCCGCCGTCGCCGAGCTGACCCAGCTCGCCGGCTGGCAGGCGTACGACATGGCCGAACACGGCATCGCCCAGCGCTACCTCACCCACGCCCTCGACCTCGCCCGCGCAGCCGACGACGCCGGCCTGGGTGCCGAGATCCTCGCCGCGATGAGTCACCAAGCCACCTACCTCGGCCACACCAGCACCGGCGTCGACCTCGCCCGGGCCGCCCGACAGACGGCACACCGCGCCAGCCTCACCGTGCTGACCGCCGAGGCACTGGTCATGGAAGCCCACGCCCACGCCGCAGCCCGCGACGAACGCGCCTGCGCCACCGCACTGCACCAGGCAGAACAAGCCCTCGACCGAGCCGACCGCAGCAGCGACCCACAATGGCTCGGCTACTTCGACGAGGCGTACCTGTCCGCCAAGTTCGGCCACTGCTTCCAGGCCCTCGGTCAACACCACCAGGCCGAACGCTTCGCCGCCCGATCCCTGCACATGGACGAACGCTACGTACGCGGCAAAGCCTTCAACCTCGCCCTTCTCGCCACCATCCACGCCCGCCACGGCGAGCCCGAACGCGCCAGCGCCATCGGAGCCGAAGCCCTCACCCTGACCTCGCAACTACGGTCAGCCCGGGCCGTCCGCTACCTACGCGACCTGCAAGCCCAGCTCACGGCGCACCGCCGCCGGCCAGCCGTACGACACTTCATCACCCGCGTCGACGCGGCCCTCGGCCAACGCCGCTGACTACAGCTCGCGCCGGGCCTTGCGCGCGACCAGCTCCAACACCGCGATCACCGTGCCGGCGCCCACGATCTCACCCCGGGACACCAGATCCCGGGCCTCCTCCAACGGAATCCACGCCACCCGCTCGGCCTCGTTGACATCCACCGGAGCGCCGATGTGCTCCGCGCCGCGGGCGAGGAACAGCAGGTTCTCCGCGTCCGCGGTCGCCACCCACGGCTGGAACGACAGCAACGGTTCCACGGCAGCCGGACGCCAACCGGTCTCCTCCTCGACCTCCCGGACCGCGCACTCCGCCGGCTGCTCCTCGTCATCGACGTAGCCACCGGGCAGCTCCCACACCCACCGGTCGAACACGAACCGATGCCGCCGCATCAGCAACAGGCGCTCCTGCTCGTCGAGGACGGCGACCATCGCCGACCGGGGCGCCCGAATCACGTACTGCTCGAACCTGACACCGTCCGGAAGTTCCACGTCAGCGACGCTCAACCGCGCCCGCCGGCTGCCGTCCACAACCCGCTCGCCATGAATCGTCCACCGGGTCAACTCGGTAACCTGCTCCTCCGCCACCCGACCAGTATCCGGTTCTGTGCAGGTTGTCCGGCCTCGTCCGTCCGGGTCCCGGCCTCGGGGCAATTGACCGCACCCATCTGACGTGGGTCTCCTCGTCCGGGCCAGTTGGTGTCAGTGCTGCTGTCTTCGGCCCGGGAAATCAGTCGGATTCGGCAAGCCCTGCGACCAGACGAGCAGCCGACGGACCACAGCCAGGCTCAGCCCCTCGGCAGGATCGATATCGACAAGAAGGGTGGGTGCCTCGCGGGCTTCGGCCCATGCCCGCGCCTCCGTCGTCAGCGCGTCATCAATCCAGGCCACCGGACGTGAGCCGACGTACGCGGCCACGGCGGGCACCTTCTCGCGCGGTTCGAACGGGCCCGACGGAAGGCTGATGACCGGCAGTTGCGGAAGACGCAGTACCGGCGCGAGGAGCCGGTTCGCTTCCGCGCCCCACCCGGTGGCCCACACCATCTCGAACCGTTCGCCCAGCTCTCGGAGCCAATCCGCGTGAGCTGGGCACAGCCGTACCGGAGCCTCCCCCGGAAAGAACTGGAACTCCTGGTAGCTGACCGGACACCGGTCTCCCGCGAACGGATTCAGGACACCGTCCACATCCAGCAGAAGCAACGGGAGGTCGCGCGCCACGGCGCCCAGGATACGGAGTCGGGCGTGCCGGTCGGCCTCAAGCGGTGCGGAAAGGCGACGCCGTCAGGGCAGCAGGTCGAGGGTGACCCGGGAGCGCAGTTCCGGGCGCTCGGCCAGGAGCCGCTCGACGACCGCCGCGGCCTCCGGGCCGGTGGCGAGGAAGCGGATCGGCCGCCGTTCCTGCTCGACCAGGGCCGCCGAGCGGGCCGGCTCGGACAGCGGCAGGTTGTAGAACGCGGGCGCGGAGGCGCCGTGGGTGCCCTGGAGGGTGGCGAGGAAGAGCGTCTCCAGGTAGCCCTCCCGCCGGTGCTCGCTGACCACGACCGTGACCTCGCCGTCGCGTACCGGCGCGTGGGCCAGCGCGCGCATGGTCACGTCGGCCTGCCTCGGCCGGTCCAGCAGGCCCGACCACCAGGCCGCCGCCCAGGTGGTGGTCCGGGCGCCGAACGGCTGGGCGAAGATCCCGCCGCCGCGCGCCACGCCGGCCACTCCGGCCGTCGCCGCCACCAGCGACAGCGCGACGAGCGCCCGGGCGACCGCGCCGGACCGGCCCGGGTGCCGCCGCGCGCGCCACGGCACCGGCCGCAGCAGGAACACCGCGCCCACCCCGACGAACAGGACCACCAGCAGCAGGTGCAGGGTCTTGCCGTAGTAGTAACGCGGGTCGGTGCCCTGCACAGCGAACCAGGCACGGAAGCCGGCCGCGAAGACCAGCGCCACGGCCAGGGCGCCCGCGTACCGGCGCCACACCGGTAGCCGCAGGCCGCCGGCGAGCAGACCCGCGGCGACCACGCCGGTCAGCGCCAGGTAGGCGTCGTAGCGCGGGAAGACGCCGCCACCGGTGGCGGCGTTGTCGACCTGGTCGGTGAAGAGCAGGCCCGCCACGCTCGGCAGCGGCGTGAGCACGGCCGTGGCCAGGGCCACCACGCCGGCCAGCCAGGGCCGCCGGCGCACCGCCCGCCGGTGCCGGACCAGCCAGGCCAGCACCAGCGCCCCGACCAGCGGCAGGAACATCAGGTACGCGAACCCCACCCCGACGCAGAGCGCCCCGAGCAGGCAGAGTTGGGTGCCGGTGCGGGCCACCGGGCGGCACACCAGCGCGACCAGGATCGCGGTCAGCGCCAGGCCGAGGCTCTCCCCCGGGTAGCCGTACACCACGAAACGGGCCAGCTCCGAGCCCAGGGCGAGCGCGGTGACCGCGCCGGCCAGGGCGGCGGCGCGCAGCGGGTCGAGCAGTCGGCCGGCGATCCGCGCGGCGGCCCAGAGCACCGCGAGCACCAGCAGGGCGTACGCGGCCAGCGACCAGCCGAGGTAGTGGTCCAGGGTGCTCGTCGCCGAGCCGGGCGCGGTCGAGGAACGCAGGAAGCCGTCCAGCAGCGCGGCCGTCACGTGGAAGCCCTGCGGATACCAGACCATCGCCTCGGGTGCGATCCGGGCCGCGCCGTCCGGGTCGCTGAACAGGTAGCCGCCGACCGCCCGGATGCCCTCCACGGCGGCCAGGTGCCGGCTGTTGTCCTCGCCCGTCATCGCGTACGCGAGCCGGCCGGCCAGTCCGTCGGCGCGCAGGTAGGGCCAGGCCAGGGCCAGGGTCGCCAACGCCGCCGCGACGACCGGCGCCGCGTCGGCCGCCACCGGGCGGGGCAGGCGCGGCCGGACCCCGGTGACCAGGGCGAGGCCGAGCAGCGCGGTCAGCGCCGTGCCGGCCACCGGGACCGGGTGCAGGCCCCACGGCCAGACCGAGAAGAGCAGGGCGGCGGCGCAGAGCGCCCCGAGCAGCAGCGCCGCCGCCAGCACCACCCGGTCCAGCAGGGTGCGCCCGACCCGCAGCAGCGCGGCCGTCAGCACGAGCACGAGCGGCGGGAGCACGGCGGCCACGCCCAGCGCGTACGCCAGCACCGGGACGACCCAGGCGGCGGCGAGCCAACCGACGGCGACCGCGGCTCGGCGGGCCGGGCGGACAGGGGTCGCCTGCGGCGGGGCCGCCGGGCGCGGCGCCACCGGCACGCGGGTGGAACTGCTCTGCACTGGTCGTCTCCTCGGCGCGCGGCCCGCCCGGGCCCGGACGGAGCCGCCTCACGGTAGGGGCGGCCCGCCGACGCCGGGCGACGCCGACGTGTGCGCCAGGTGACGGGCGGGCGACGAGATCCCCCGTGTCGTACACCTGTGCCAACCGGGCCGGTACGCTGGGCGGATGACCGGGGCCGCGTACCAGCCGTCGATGCTGGACCTGACCGACGCGGGGCCGTCGCTGGGGCCGCTGGCCGGCCGGCTGCGCCGGCACCCGCTCGCCCGGGGCGCGTGGGTCGACCACCTTCCCGGCTGGGTCGCCGGCTCCGACCAGGTCTTCGACACGCTGCTGCGGGACGTGCCGTGGCGGGCCGAGCGCCGCACGATGTACGACGCCGAGGTCGACGTGCCGCGGCTGCTCTGCTGGTATTCCGGCCACCGGCCGCTGCCGCACCCGCTGCTCACGCAGGCGCGCGCCGCGCTCACCCGGCACTACGCCCCCGAACTCGGCGAGCCCTTCGTCACCGCCGGCATGTGCCTCTACCGCTCCGGCCGGGACAGCGTCGCCTGGCACGGCGACACCCAGGGCCGCTCCGCGCACACCGACACGATGGTCGCCATCGTCTCGTTCGGCTCGCCGCGCACGCTGCTGCTGCGGCCCCGGGGCGGCGGCGACAGCCTGCGCTTCCCGCTCGGGCACGGCGACCTCGTCGTGATGGGCGGCTCCTGCCAGCGCACCTGGGAGCACGCGGTACCGAAGACGGCCCGCCCCGTCGGGCCCCGGGTCAGCGTCCAGTTTCGACCCGCCGGCGTCGCCTGAGCCGCCCTCGGGTCCGGGTCAGTGCACCCACCGTCACCGGTCACCGTGTTAGCTTGACCACTCAATCACTCTCCGCTGTCTCCTGGAGCTTTCCGTGCTTGTTGGACGCCCGGCCACACGGCGGGCCGGCGCTCGTTCCCTCCCCGCCCTGTTGCGTCGCCACGTCGGGTTCTTCGTCGTGCTCGCCGCCGGGCTCGCGCTGCGAATCACGACGATGGCGGCGTACCCGCCCGCGCTGTGGTTCCAGGGCGACTCCGGCACGTACCTCCGGCTCTCCGCACAGTGGCCGGACATGCCGGCCCGGTGGACGTACCCGTGGCTGCTCAGGGCCTTCGAGTGGACCGGCACGGTCGCCTCCGTGGTGGCCGTGCAGCACCTCGCCGGGCTCGCCCTGGGCGTCACGGCCTACCTGCTGCTGCGCCGCCTGGGCGTCGGCCCGTGGCCGGCCACGCTCGCCGCGACGCCGGTCCTGCTCGACGCCACCCAGCTCACGCTGGAGCAGTATCTGCTCACCGAGACGCTGTTCACCACCGCGCTGGCCCTCGCGGCGCTGCTGCTGGTCCGCCGGGAACGGCCCGGGACGCCCGCCGCCCTGGGCGCGGGCGTCGCCGTCGCGCTGGGCATGGCGACCCGACCCACCGGCGTGGTCGCCCTCGGCGCCCTGCTGCTGTTCCTCCTCGTGCCGTGGCGCGGCTGGCGGGCGCCCACCGCGTACCTGCTCGGCGTCGTCGTGTTCTTCGGTGCCGCCTTCGCCGGCATCGGCACCGCCAAGGGCGCGCTGGGGCTGGAGGGCGGGAAGTTCCTCTACGGACGGACCGCGCAGATCGCCGACTGCGACCGGCTGGAGCTGCGGCCGGGGCTGCGCAAGCTCTGCCCGGCGCAGCCGCTGGGCCAGCGCCCCGCCCGGCCCGACTGGTTCATCTGGAACCGGGACAGCCCCATCCGCCAGGCCGAACGCCCCGAGGACCTCGACGAGTTCGCCCGGGAGGTGCTCCGCCAGCAGCCCGGCGACTACCTGGCCGCCGTGGCGTCGGACACCGCGCGCTACTTCTGGCCGACCCCCCTCGCGCCGACCGAGTCGTGCCTGGCCAACTGGTGGCGACCGCAGCCCGCGCCGACCGACTGGGCGGCCGACTACGACTGCGTGCCGCGCACCGCCGGCCCCGGGTACGAGTGGAGACCGGCGCCGTCGCGGGACGTCGAGCCGAACGCGGCCAGCCGCTTCCTGCACGGCTACGGCCGGTACGGGGTCACCCCGCCGCCGGTCCTGGCCGCCATGCTGCTGATCGCGCTGGTCGGGGCGGTGTGGCCGCGCCGGGGCCGGCTGCGGCTGAGCCTGGTCGCCCTGCTGTACGCCGGCATCGGCCTCGGGATCATGGTCTTCTCGGTGGCCACGTCGATGTTCGACCACCGCTACGGCCTACCGGCCCTGGCGTTCCTCCCGATCGCCGCCGCTCTCGGCTGGCAGCGGCTGCGCTCGACACCCCATCCGACGGATCGGCCCGCGTCGGCCGACGGCGATCCGGTCGGGCGCCCGGCGGCCGACGGCGATCCGGTCGGGCTCATCTCGGCTGACGGCGAGCCGGACCGGCTCGCGCCCACCACGGCAGAAAGCAACGGGGATCATGACGAACGAACCGGAGATCGAGGTCACGGTGCTGCTGCCGTGCCTCAACGAGGCTGAGACGCTGGAGGTCTGCGTCCGCAAGGCGCTGCGCTCGCTGCGGGAGTGCGGGGTCGTCGGGGAGGTGCTGGTCTCCGACAACGGGTCCACCGACGGGTCGCAGGAGATCGCCGAGCGGGCCGGCGCCCGGGTGGTGCACGCCCCGATCCGCGGCTACGGCGGCGCCCTGCTCAACGGCATCGACCAGGCGCGCGGCCGGTACGTCATCATGGCCGACGCCGACGACTCGTACGCGCTGGCCGACCTCGGCCCGTTCGTCGAGGCGCTGCGCGCCGGGCACGACGTGGTGATGGGCAACCGGTTCCGGGGCGGCATCGCATCGGGCGCCATGCCGCCCCTGCACCGCTACCTGGGCAACCCGGTCCTGAGCTGGCTCGGCCGGCGGCTGTTCGGGCTGCGCGGGGTCCGGGACTTCCACTGCGGCATGCGCGGCTTCAACGCCGAGCGGATCCGCGCGCTCGGGCTGTGCATGCCGGGCATGGAGTTCGCCTCCGAGCTGGTGGTGCGCGCCGCGCTGGCCGGGTACGACATCGTCGAGGTGCCGACCACCCTGTCGCCGGACGGCCGGTCGCGCCCGCCACACCTGCGGACCTGGCGGGACGGCTGGCGGCACCTGCGGTTCCTGCTGGTGTTCGCGCCGCGCAAGACCCTCGTCCGGCCGGGCGCCGCGCTGGCCGCGCTCGGGCTGGCCGGCGTGGGGGCGCTCACCCCGGGCCCGCTGACCCTCGGCCCGGTCCGGCTCGACGTCAGCACGTTGGTGTACGCCTGCCTGATGGTGCTCGTCGGGGTGCAGCTCGTGCTCTTCGGTGGCCTCGCGGAGATCTACGGCCGGCAGGAGGCACTCGTCCCGCGGCGCGCGTCGGACCGCTGGATCCGCCTCCTGCGGCTGGAGACCAGCGTCACCGTCGGCCTGCTGCTGCTCGTCGCCGGCGTCGCCGGCACCGTCGGGGCGGTCGCCTACTGGGGGCTGGACGGGTTCGGCGACCTGAACCCGCACGACACCCTGCGGGTGGTGCTCCCCTCGGCCACCGCGATCGCGCTCGGCGTGGTCGTGCTCTTCTCCGGCCTGGTGGGCAGCCTGCTCACGCTCCGCCCCACGATTCCGGCACCGGCGATCGTCCGCCAGTCCGGCCCCGACCACGACCGGGTCCTCACCGGCAGATAACCCCGCCGCGCGCCCACCCCCGCCCCGATCCCCGCCCGCCGATCTTGCACTCTCCGCCCGACGAAAGGGGCATCGTGTGCGGGACAGGGCATCAGGTGCGGGACCGATCGTGCCTGGTGGCCGGGGTGGCGGGTGGGGCGAGGCGGCGCTCTGCTAGAAACGACTCCTGGGTTTCGTCAGCGCCCCCGTCACCTCTTGACGACGCGAAGGGCGACGCATGACCAAGTCCTCCACCGAGCCGCGCTCCCGCTGGTCCGCCTGGGCGGTCCACGGCGACGGCCGGTCCATCCGCCCCGGCGACGTGGTCCGCCCCGACGAACGGCTGTCCTGGCCGCGCACGCTCGGCGTCGGCGTGCAGCACGTCGTGGCCATGTTCGGCGCCACCTTCACGGTGCCGCTGATCACCGGTTTCCCGCCGGCGACCACCCTCTTCTTCTCCGGGCTCGGCACGCTGCTGTTCCTGCTGATCACCGGCAACCGGCTGCCCTCGTACCTCGGCTCGTCGTTCGCCTTCATCGCGCCGGTGCTGGCCGCGAAGGCCGGCGGGGACATCGGCCCGGCCCTGGGCGGCATCGTCGTGGCCGGCGTCGCGCTGGCCGCCGTCGGGCTGGTCGTGCAGCTCGCCGGGTCGCGCTGGATCGACGCGCTGATGCCGCCGGTCGTCACCGGGGCGATCGTCGCGCTGATCGGCCTGAACCTCGCCCCGGTCGCGTGGGACGGCGGCGGCAGCGGCACCGGGGTGAAGGCGCAGCCCCTGATCGCGGTGGTGACCCTGGCCGCGATCCTGCTCGCCACGGTCGCCTTCCGGGGCTTCCTGGCCCGGCTGTCCATCCTGCTGGGTGTGCTGGTCGGCTGGCTGCTCGCCGCCGCGCTCGGCGACCTGGACCCGAAGGCGGTCGACGGGCTGCGGGACGCCGCCTGGGTCGGCCTGCCGGAGTTCCACGCGCCGAGCTTCAGCCTGCGCGCGGTGGTGCTGGTGATCCCGGTGATCCTGGTGCTGATCGCCGAGAACGCCGGGCACGTCAAGGCGGTCGCCGCGATGACCGGCCGCAACCTGGACCGGGACATGGGCCGGGCGTTCCTGGGCGACGGGCTGGCCACCGTGCTCGCCGGCTCCGGCGGCGGCTCAGGCACCACCACGTACGCGGAGAACATCGGCGTGATGGCCGCGACCCGGGTCTACTCCACCGCCGCGTACTGGGTGGCCGGCGTGGCGGCGGTGTTGCTGGGGCTCAGCCCGAAGTTCGGCGCGCTGATCCTCACCGTGCCGGCCGGCGTGCTCGGCGGTGCCACCACCGCGCTCTACGGCCTCATCGCGATCCTCGGCGCCCGGATCTGGATCGAGAACCGGGTGAACTTCCACGACCCGGTGAACCTGATGACGGCGGCGGTCGCGGTGATCGTCGGCGCGGCCAACTACACCCTCACCGCCGGCGGCCTCTCCTTCAACGGCATCGCCCTGGGCACCGCCGCCGCCCTGGTCGTCTACCACGGCATGCGCCTGGTGGCCCACCTCCGCGGCACCACCCCCACCCCCAAGCCGTAGCCGTAGCCCGTTGATCATGAGGTTGTTGTCCTCGACACCGGCGTGTCGCGCAACAACTTCATGATCAAAGCGGGGAGTGGGCGGGAGGGTGGACGGTCGAGGGACGGGTGCGTCAGCAGCCGTCCCTCGACCGTCCGGGGGTCAGTCGCGTTCGACCTGGTGGCCGACGACGGTCGGGCCGAGCATGACGGCGAAGCCGGAGCCGTCGCGGCGCGGGTCGGCCGCCGGCAGCTCCACCGGCTCGCCGGTGGCGGTCGCGCCCACCGGACGCGACCCGACCCAGGCGACCACCACGTCGGTCTCACCCTTGAGGAAGCGATGGGCGCGCACCCCGCCGGTCGCCCGCCCCTTCGCCGGGTACGCCTGGAACGGCGTCACCTTCACCGTGGCTCCCGTGGAGGTGACCACCATCGGCTCGCCGTGACCCGGGTCGTCGGTGCGGACCGCGCCGAAGAAGACCACCCGGGCGCCGGCCGGCAGGTTGATGCCCGCCATGCCGCCGCCCTTGACACCCTGCGGACGGACCAGCCCGGCGGCGAAGCGCAGCAGCGACGCCTCCGAGGTGACGAAGGTGAGCGTCTCCGCCCCGTCGGTGAGCCAGGTCGCCCCGACCACCTCGTCGCCCTCACGCAGGCCGATCACCTCGAACTCGTCGGAGCGGACGGGCCACTCCGGCGCGCAGACCTTGACCACGCCCTGCCGGGTGCCCAGCGCCAGCCCCGGTGAGCCCTCGGCCGTCGGCCCCAGCGGCGCCAGCCCGACCACCGTCTCCCCCGGCTCCAGCGGCACCAGCTCGGCGGCCGCCATCCCGCCGCGCAGCGACACCGTCCCGGCCTGCTCGGGCAGCACCGGCAGCGGCAGCACGTCGACCTTGAACGCGCGGCCGGCGCTGGTCACCAGCAGCACCCGCCCCCGGGCGGTGGAGTGGACGATGGCGCGTACGGCGTCGTGCTTGACGCGGCCGTGCCGCCGGCGCCCCTCGGACGCCTCCTCCGACTCCGCCGCGGTCCGGGCGACCAGCCCGGTCGCGGACAGGATCACCTGGCACGGATCGTCGGCGACCTCCAGCGGGCCGGCCGGCACGGACGCGGCCAGCACCTCCTTGAGGTCGCCGTCGACCAGCGTGGTGCGGCGCGGGGCACCGAACTGCTTCACCACCGCCGCCAGCTCGTCCGAGACGACCTTCTTCAGCACCTTCGGGTCGTCGAGGATCGTGGAGAGCTGGGCGATCTCCGTGCGGAGCTTCTCCTGCTCGGCCTCCAGCTCGATCCGGTCGTACTTGGTCAGCCGACGCAGCGGAGTGTCCAGGATGTAGGTGGCCTGGATCTCGGAGAGCCTGAACTTCTGCATCAGGCCGTCCTTGGCCGCCTGGGCGTCCTCGCTGGCCCGGATCAGCTTGACCACCTTGTCGATGTCGAGCAGGGCGATCAGCAGACCGTCGACCAGGTGCAGCCGCTCCTCGCGCTTGCGGCGGCGGTAGGAGCTGCGCCGGGTGACCACCTCGTAGCGGTGGGCCAGGAAGACCTCCAGCAGCGCCTTCAGCCCGAGGGTCTGCGGCTGCCCGTCGACCAGCACCAGGTTGTTGACGCCGAACGACTGCTCCAGCGGGGTGAGCCGGTAGAGGTCGGCGAGCAGGGCCTGCGGGTTGACGCCGACCTTGCACTCGATGACCAGGCGGGTGCCGCTCTCCCGGTCGGTGAGGTCCTTGACGTCGGCGATGCCGGTGAGCCGCTTGGTCTTGTTGACCTCGTTGGTGATCGCGGCGATGACCTTCTCCGCGCCGACGCCGTACGGCAGCTCGACGACCGTGATCGCCTGCCGGCCCCGGCTGCCCTCCAGCGGGCCGATCTCCACCCGGCCCCGCATGCGGACCACGCCGCGCCCGGTCTCGTAGGCCCGGCGCACCTCGTCGAGCCCGAGCAGCAGGCCACCGGTGGGCAGATCGGGCCCGGGGACGAACTCCATGAGCTTGTCCAGCGTGGCGTCCGGGTGGTTGATCAGCCAGCGGGCGGCGGAGACCACCTCGCCGAGGTTGTGCGGGATCATGTTCGTCGCCATGCCGACCGCGATCCCGGACGCCCCGTTGACCAGCAGGTTGGGGAAGGCCGCCGGCAGCACGGTGGGCTGGGTCAGGGAGCCGTCGTAGTTGGGCTCCACGTCGACCGTGTCCTCGCCCAGCTCGCCGACGAGCAGCATCGCCTCCCGCGACATCCGGGCCTCGGTGTAGCGCGCCGCTGCCGGCCCGTCGTCCGGGCTGCCGAAGTTGCCGTGCCCGTCGACGAGCGGAGCGTTGAGCGAGAAGTCCTGGGCGAGCCGGACCATCGCGTCGTAGATCGCGGTGTCGCCGTGCGGGTGGTACTTGCCCATCACGTCGCCGACGATGCGGGCGGACTTCACGTGCCCCCGGTCGGGGCGGTGCCCCTGCTCGTACATCGACCAGAGGATGCGCCGGTGCACCGGCTTGAGGCCGTCGCGGGCGTCGGGCAGAGCCCGCGAGTGGATCACCGAGAAGGCGTACTCCAGGTAGGAGTCGGAAACCTCGGTGACCAGCGGGTTGTCGAAGACCCGCGCGCCGGCCTGGTCGAAGGCGGACAGGTCCACCTTGGCGCGGTCGTCCTTGCGGCGTGCCATCGGTCAGCTCTCTTCCGGACGGGTGGTGGCGGGCCTGGTCATGCGTCGATCGCCTCGCGGTCGACCCGGTCGGCGGAGTCGATCAGCCAGTTGCGGCGCGGCTCGACCTTCTCCCCCATCAGCAGCTCGAGGATCCGCTCGGCGGCGTCGACGTCGTCGAGGGTGATCCGGCGGACGGCCCGGGTGGCCGGGTTCATCGTGGTCTCCCACAGCTCGTCGGCGTCCATCTCGCCGAGACCCTTGAAGCGCGGGATCGGGGTGACGATCTGCTTGCCGGCCTTCTCCAGCTTGCGGACCGTCGCCTCCATCTCGGCCTGGGTGTAGGTGTAGATCGTCTGCGGGTTGCGCCCCTTCGTGGTGATCTTGTGCAGGGGCGGCATGGCCGCGTAGAGCCGGCCGGCCTCGATCAGCGGCCGCATGTAGCGGGCGAAGAGCGTGATCAGCAGGGTGCGGATGTGCGCGCCGTCCACGTCGGCGTCCGCCATGATCAGCACCCGGCCGTACCGCATCGCCGAGAGGTCGAAGGTGCGGCCGGAGCCGGCGCCGAGCACCTGCACGATGGCGGCGCACTCGGCGTTGTCGAGCACCTGCTGAAGGTTGGCCTTCTGCACGTTGAGGATCTTGCCCCGGATCGGAAGAAGCGCCTGGTATTCGGCAGACCGGGCAAGTCGACCTGTCCCGAGGGCGCTGTCGCCCTCCACGATGAACAGCTCGCTGCGCTCGATGCCCGCCGCGCGACAGTCGACCAGCTTGGCCGGCATCGACGCGCCCTCCAGGGCGGTCTTGCGCCGGGCGGCGTCCTTCTGCTGCTTCTGCGTCAGCCGCACCCGGGCCGCGTCGACGATCTTCTGCAGGACCGTGCGCGCCTCGGCCTTGGTCCTCCGGTCCTCCAGCCAGGACTTCAGGTGCTGCTCGACCAGCGACTGCATCACCTTGGTGATGCCGGCCGTGGAGAGCTCGTCCTTGGTCTGCGAGGTGAACTGCGGCTCCGGGATCCGGACGTGGACGACCGCCGTCATGCCCTCCAGGACGTCGTCCAGGGTGGGCGGGTCCTCCTTGGCCTTCAGCAGGCCACGGGTGTTGCGGACCGCGTCGGCGAGGGTGCGCGCCAGGGCCCGCTCGAAGCCCTTGCGGTGGGTGCCGCCGTGGGCGTTGCGGATGGTGTTGGTGAAGCACTCGACGGTGCGCTCGTAGCCGGTGCCCCAGCGGAAGGCCACCTCGACCTCGGCCCGGCGCTGCACGTTGGACTGCATGACGCCGTTGGCGTCGGCGGCGTTCTCCCGGTAGGTGCCCTCGCCGGTGACCAGCAGCGTGCCGGAGACCGGCCGGTCGCCGGCCGGGGCGAGGAACTCCACCATGTCGGTCAGGCCGTTGGGGTAGTGGAAGCGCTCCTCGGTCGGCTCCTCGCCGGTGTGGTCGCGCAGCGTGTAGCTCACGCCGGGGACCAGGAAGGCCGTGTTGCGCAGCTTCATCCGGACGGCGTCCGCGTCCAGCGCGGCGCCGGTCTCGAAGTAGCGCGCGTCGTGCCACCAGCGGATCGAGGTGCCGGTGCGCTGGCCGCGCTTCATCGCGCCGACGATCTGGAGCCCGGGGCCCGGGGTGAAGGCCGCCTCGGGGCCGTCGCCGTCGAAGATCCCCGGCACGCCGTGCCGGAACGACATCGCGTGGATCTTGCCGCCCCGGCGGACCGTGACGTCGAACCGGCGGGACAGGGCGTTGACCGCCGAGGCGCCCACGCCGTGCAGACCGCCGGAGGTCTTGTAGCCGGAGCCGCCGAACTTGCCGCCGGCGTGCAGCCGGGTCAGCACCAGCTCGACGCCGGAGATGCCGGACTTGGCGTGCACGTCGGTGGGGATGCCCCGCCCGTCGTCGTCGACCTGGACGGAGCCGTCGGCGTGCAGCGTCACCTCGACCTTCGAGGCGTGGCCGGCGACGCCCTCGTCGGTGGAGTTGTCGAGGATCTCGTTGACGAGGTGACCCACGCCACGGCTGTCGGTGGAGCCGATGTACATGCCGGGCCGCTTGCGGACGGCGTCCAGCCCCTCGAGGTGCGTGAGGTCGTCGGCCCCGTACAGGGTTTCAGGCTCTGCGGTCAACTGGTCGTACTCCCAGGTCTCGGCGGTGTGGTGCCGCGTCCGACATCGGCGGTCGGCCGGCGCGCCGCAGCGAGCCTAACCGGGAGATGCGACAGGACGACGGCGCCCCGCAGCAAGGCCCGCACCACGTCGTGTGGTGCGGGCCTCGGCGGCGTCGTCGCGTGGTCTGTCCGGATCCGGCGCCCGGCGGCGCCGTGACCGGTTCGCGGGTCAGCCGGCCGCGGGCGGGTCCACCTGGACAACAAGGGAGCCGTACCCGACGTTCCCGGCACTGTCCACGGCCGCCACGTACAGGGTGTTCGTGCCGTACGCCGGGGTGGTCAGCGTCACGGAGACGGTCTTCCCAGGGTAGCCGAGAGTGGTGCCCGCCTCCGCCTCCTCGGTGGGCGGGCTGGTCCACCCGTAGCGGAACATCACCACGTCGGGGTCGGGCGAGCGGAGCTTGTAGGTGTAGAACTGGCCGGGCGGGGCGGGGTTGGTGACTGGGTCGACCGTCACCGTCGGCGGGGTGTCGTCGACGGTGAACTCGCACCACGCCGACCAGGGGCTGAGCAGGCCGTACGGCGCGGGGTCGGTGCTGCGGGCACGCCACGCGTACGCCTTGCCGCCGAGGACGCCGGTCACGGGCGCCGTGGTGGAGCGGGCGCCGGCGGTCACCGCCGAGCCGGCCGGCGGGGTCAGCCGCGGCGTGCTGCTGTCGTAGCTGCCCGAGGCCGGGATCTCCAGCAGTTCGTACGCGGTCTGCAGGGTCTGGCCGGCGTCGTCGTCGGGGAAGACGGCCGACAGGGTCGGCGGGGTCGCGAGGGCGACCCGGTCGCCGGTGACGCAGGCCTGCCCGCCGACCTCGAGAGCGGTCGGCTGGCCGGGCAGGGAGTCGTAGTCGACCACCAGTTTCGCGTTGGCGGGGATGAACTTCTTCCAACGGTCCAGCGTGCTCTCACCGGTCCCCGACGAGTCGCTGCACGCGCAGAAACCGTAGGTGATCGCCGTCATGCCGCTGGTGAGGGCGCTGCTGAGCCCGGCGGTGACGCCGCTGCCGGTGAAGTTGACCGTCATGTCCGGCTGGGGCGAGTCGATGCAGCCGGGGCTCTCGTTGGCGTGCGAACTGGCGGACGCCTGCAGGGTGCTCAGCGTCGGCGCCCACGCCGTGCGGGGGGTGCTGGCGATCCCGGCCGACCGGTACATGTAGGTCGGCGTGCTGCCGCAGGAGAAGGAGTGGTCCAGCCTCATCTGCACGTAGGCGGACTCGATGTGCTTGCCACGGAGGGCGGAGATGGGGAACTCGAAGTAGGAGCGGTAGATGACGCCGCTCCCCGAGTCCTTGCCGACCCGGGCGGAGGTGAGGTCGCTGTTGGTGGAGTTGTTGTTCGTGGCGTACGCCCAGCGGGACGCGCCCGCGGACCAGGCCGGGTCGATGTAGACCGGGAAGCTGGCCCTGGCCGGGTCGAGCAGGGCCGGCGTGGGGCGCAGCACCAGGTCGCCCGCGGCGTCGATCGCGGTGGCGACCGGAGCCGTCCGGGCCCCCGCGCCGGGGCCGGCGGCGGAGGACTTCCCCGCGACCGACCGGCCGGTGGCGGAGGTCGTGGTCGAGTCCCACATCTCGGCCGGCGCGCTGCGTGCCACCTCGGCCGCCCCGGCGAGCGCCCGCAGCGAGCCGTCGGCGTCGCGCCGGACCCGCACGTCGCCGCCGAGGTCGAAGCGGATCTCCCGCAGGGCCGGGTTGGCGGCCGCCTGCGGGGTCTTCACCGTGAGCACATGGGTGAAGCCGGTGTGGGTGGCCCGGAGCACCAGGTCCACCCCGGGCAGCACCTCGGGGTAGGTCGCGGCGTCCCCGCTGACCACCGGCGCGGGCAGTTCGCCGGGCCAGGACAGGGTCAGGGACTTGCCGCCGCTGGTCAGCGTGGTGGCCGGGCCGCGACCGCCGGCCGAGAACCGCACGTCGGCCGGGGAGACCGCCGGACGGAACCCGCCCGCGCCGTCGCGGCGCAGGGTGAGGTCGACGTCGGCCCAGGACCCGTCGGTCTGACGCACCCGCTGCGGGACGGCAGCGGTCTCGGCGACGAATCCGCCGGAGGGCTTGGCGAAGACCTGGGTCAACTCGGTGCGGGCGGAGAGGACCTCCACCCGCTGGCCGGTCCGCTCGGCCGCCGCGGCGGCCCGCGCGGCCTCGGTGGCCGCGCCCGTACCGGCGGCGGCCGGCGGCGCGGCCGACACGGGCGGGGCCAGCACGGTGGCGCCGAGCGCCGCCGCGAGCCCGCCGGCCATCAGGCGGCGTACGGATCGTTTCTGGACCTGGACAGCGTGCATCGAGCGGCCGACGGCCACCGCAACCCCCGTGGAAGTAGAAAGCCGGACGCCGGAACTGTAGAGACGCACTTCGACCGGTGTCCATAGCCGTCACATCCTGTGAGCACAAGCGGGACATAGACCGTCAGGACAGACCCCGGGCCGCCCGACGATCGACGCTCCGTCATGGGCACCCGATGCCCGGTGGCCGCCGGGACGCGGTGTGGTCGACGCCGGGAGGGGCTGCCGCCAGACGGAAACGGACCGGGCGGGTGCGTCCCGCATCGGACCATTCCATGCCGAGCCATTGACGTCCGTCGTGCCGGGGTGATGGGATCGCGGCCGAGAGGATCTTTCACATTTCGATGTACAGATGGAGGACGTCATGTCCAGGTTCCGTCGTACGACTCTCGCGGCGGCGCTCGCCGTCGCCGCCGCCGCACTGTCGACCGCCGTCGGGCTGCCCGCCCCGGCCGCGGCGGCGCCACCCACCGCCGCGGTCGCCCTCGGCGACAGCTTCATCAGCGGCGAGGGCGCCGGCGCGTACACCCCCGTCGTCGACGTCACCGGGGTCGCCCAGGGCTTCCCGGGTTGGACCGCGCCCAACAGCAACGCGTTTTTCTGTCACCGCTCGGCGAACGCCTCGCTGCACCGGGCGAGCCTGCCGGGCATCCAGGACCGGTTCAACCTCGCGTGTTCCGGCGGCCAGCCGCACGACATCGCCACCGCCTCGTCGGCCCGGACCGGCGGCCGACAGGTGGCCGCCCAGCTCGACCAGCTCCGCGCGGTCGGCCGGACCCACGACATCGACCTGGTGCTGCTCGGCCTCGGCTCGAACAACAGCTCGTTCACCTTCGGCGACGTCGCCGAGAAGTGCGCCAACCGGTTCATCGCCGACGCCTGGACCGGCTGGTGGGAATTCTGGGCCTACCTGGGCGGGCCGGTCGAGCAGGAGCCCTGCACGGACGCCGACCTGGCCACCGCCGCCCAGTGGAGCGCCGCGACCGCCGAGACCACCTCGGCCGTACGCCAACTGCTCACCACGTTGCGCGAGATCGACGCCGACGGCCAGCACCGGATCGTCTTCCAGGACTACACCAACCCGCTGCCGTTCGACCTGGAGCCGAGTTTCCACAGCGAGGACAGCCGGGACGACACCCGGGACAAGTTCCGCGCGCTGGGTGCCGAGCGGTACGCGGCCGGCTGCCCGATCCACCGGGCCAGCCTGCTGCCGGGGCACCGCTTCTCGCAGGGCCTGGGCACCCTGGTGAGGTCCACCCGCGACGCCCTGGCCGCCGAGTTCCCCGGCGCGGACCTGGTCCACCTCAACGTGCAGCGGGCCTTCGACGGCGCCCGGCTCTGCGAGTCGGGGGCCAGCCCGACCGGGGCGCTGGCCACCCCGATCCGTCTCCAGGACAGCCCGCCGAACGGCGTATTCGTCACCAGCCTCGCTGGCAAGGACAAGATCGCCATCCAGCGGATCGCGAACACCTGCGTGAGCTACTTCCAGACCTGCCAGGAGTCGTGGCACCCGAACGCCGCCGGCCACCAGGTGCTCGGGCAGTGCCTGACCGGCGCGGCCGCCACCGGCGCCCGCTCCGTGGCCTGCGTCCGCGCCGCCGACGGCTCCGTCACCGTGTCCTGACCCCGACCGCGTCCCGGAACCCCGCGCCGCCCGGCGCGGGGTTCCGCCGCGCCTACGCCCGGATCAGTCACGTCCCGGGGCGGAGCGGGCGCGGGGCAGACCGAGGGCGAGCAGCACCGGACCGGTCGGCCCGTCGACGAGGCCGCCGAGGGTCACCCCGTCCAGCACGGCGAGGAAGGCGTCACGGGCCCGCCGCAGCTCGTCCCGGAGCCGGCAGGCCGCGCGCAGCGAGCAGGCCGGCTCGTCGCAGGACACCACCTCGTCGTCGCCCTCGAACGCCCGGACCACCTGCCCGACCGTGGTCTCGTGGCCGCCCTCGGCGAAGGCGACCCCGCCGGAGCGGCCCCGGATCGTGACCAGCACACCGAGCCGCTGCAACCGCTGCACCACCTTCGCCACGTGGTTGCGGGGCAGCGCCAGCTGGTCGGCCAGCTCGTCCACGGTCATCCGCCGTGGGTTCGCGGCGGTGAGCATGGCGATCCGCAGTGCCATGTCGGTGGACCGGTTGAGCTTCACGTCCCGACCCTAGCCAGCGCCGACGTGCCCCACCACGGGCCGACGGACGCGATCTGTGATCCACCCGACCCCCGACCCGGGACCTTCGGCCCTAAAGAGGTATCTGGGATGCCTGTTTTGCTGGCGGGGTCCGAGCGGTTCAGCACAGAAGGAGACAAGTCGTGCTCTCGGAGTCCTCAACAGCAGTGGTGACGGCGACCCTGCCCGCCGTGCAGGCGCACGGCGAGGCGATCACCGGCCGGTTCTACCAGCGGATGTTCGACGCCCACCCGGAGCTGCTCGACATCTTCAACCGCGGCAACCAGGCGACCGGGGCGCAGAAGGCCGCGCTCGCGGCCTCCGTGGTCGCGTACGCGGAACACCTGACCGGCGGCAGCAACGCGCCGTGGGGCCCGATCCTGGACCGGATCGCGCACAAGCACGCCTCGCTCGGCATCACCCCCGACCAGTACACGATCGTCGGCCGGCATCTGCTCGCCGCCGTCGGCGAGGTACTCGGCGACGCGGTCACCCCGGAGGTCGCGGCAGCCTGGGACGAGGTGTACTGGCTGCTGGCCTGCGAGCTGATCGCCCGGGAGGCCCGCCTCTACGCCGCGGCGGGGCTCGCCGAGGGCGCGTCGGTCTGGCGGGACTGGCGGGTCACCGGTCGGGTCACCGAGGCGGTGGACGTCGTCTCGTTCACCCTGGTCCCGACCGACGGCGGCCCGGTGCCCGCCTTCGTCCCGGGCCAGTACACCTCGGTCGCCGTCGACCTCGACGAGGGTCGCGGGCAGCAGATCCGCCAGTACAGCCTCTCCGGCCGGCCGGGGGCCGACCACTGGCGGATCACCGTCAAGCGGGTACGCGGCACCGGCGCCGGCCCCGACGGCATGGTCTCCACCTTCCTGCACGAGCACGTGGCCGAGGGCGACGTCCTCCGGCTCAGCCCGCCCTTCGGCGAGGTCAGCGCCGTGGCCGGGGAGGGCCCGCTGCTGCTGGTCAGCGCCGGCATCGGGCTGACCCCGGCGATGGCCGCCCTGGAGCACCTGGCGGCCACCGAGCCGCACCGCCCGGTGGTGCTGGTGCACGCCGACCGGGCCGGCGCGGCGCACGCGTTCCGCGGCGACCTGCCACGCCTGCACGCCGCGCTGCCCAACCTGCGTACCGCCCTGTGGTACGAGGACGTCACCGACGCCGAGCTGGCCGGGCTGGCCGCCGAGGTGGCCGGCGGCCGGGTCGACCCCGCGTTGATCCCGCTCTCCCCCGACGCCCACGTGCACCTCTGCGGGCCGCTGCCGTTCATGAACACCGTCCGGGGTGGCCTGCTGCGGCGGGGGGTGCCGGCGGAGCGGATCGCCTACGAGGTGTTCGGCCCGGGCATGCTCCGCGACGACCGGAACTGACCCTCCGCGACCGACCGGACACCGGTGGTGCGGCGGTTCGCCCCACCACCGGCCGGGTCCGCGCCGCCGGCCGGGCGGCCCGCCGAGAACTCGGCGGGCCGGCGGTTAGGCGACCAGGCCGGGGGTAGGGGACTCCGCATGCGGGTGCGACGGGCTCGCGGGGCGCGCAGCGTCCGCGGCGCTACCCGTTCCCCGACGACCGGGCCGGCCGATGGAGGAAGACATGCGCATCGCGATGATCTCGGAGCACGCCAGCCCGCTCGCCGTCCTCGGGGAGGCCGGCGGGCGGCACACGCGGGTGGCGGAGCAGGCCGCCGCGCTGGTGCGCGAGGGGCACGACGTCCGCGTCTACACCCGCCGGGAGTCCACCGCCCAGCCCGACACCGTGTCCACTCCGGACGGCTACCAGGTGTGCCACGTGCCGGCCGGGCCGGCGCTGCGGTTGCCCGGACGGGAGCTGATGCCGCACCTGGGTGAGTTCGGGCGCTGGCTGGCCGGTCAGTGGCGCGACGGCGACTGGACGCCGGACGTGGCGCACGCCCATCACTGGATGAGCGGCCTGGCCACCCTGCACGCCGGCCGACGCACCGGGGTCCCGGTGGTGCTGACGTACCACTCGCTCGGCACCGTCGAGCGGCGGCAGCAGGGCACCCGGGACACCAGTCCACCAGGCCGGATCGGCTACGAGCGGGCCCTGGGCCGGGCCGCCGACCGGATCGTCGTGCAGTGCCAGGACGAGATCGGCGAACTGGTCCGCCTCGGCGTGCCCCGGTCCCGGATGGTGCTGGTCCCCTGCGGGGTCGACCAGCAGGTCTTCCGTCCCGACGGGCCCGTCGCCCCGCGCGACCCGGCCCGCCCGCGGATCGTTACCGTCGGCCGGATGGTGGAACGCAAGGGCTTCCAGGACGTCGTCCGGGCCCTGCCGGCCGTGCCCGACGCGGAGTGCGTGGTGGTCGGCGGCCCGCCGGCGCGGTTGCTCCCCACGGACGGCTTCGCCCGCCGGCTCCGGGCGCTCGCCGAGTCCTGCGGGGTGGCCGACCGGGTGAAGCTGGTCGGCGCGGTGCCCCGCACGGAGTTGGCCGGCTGGTACCGCTCGGCGGACCTCGTGGTGGCCGCCCCCTGGTACGAGCCGGTCGGGCTGGCCCCGCTCGAGGGCATGGCCTGCGGCGTGCCCGTCGTCGGCTCGAATGTCGGCGGCATCGCCGACACGGTCGTCCACGGCCTCACCGGCGACCTCGTGCCGCCCCGGGACCCCCGGGCGTTGGGCACCGCGATCCGCCGGCTGCTCGCCGACAAGGTCCGCCGCTTCGCGTACGCCACGGCGGCGCTGGACCGGGTCCGCAGCCGGTACTCGTGGAAGCGCTGCGCCGAGCAGTTGAGCGCGGTCTACGCCTCGGTCAGCACGGTCGGCCGGACCGCCCCGGCCCTGGCCTGACGGCCGGCGGCGACGCGGGTGATCCCCACCACCCCTCGGTTACCCGCCGGTAGCCTCGGGCCGTAGCCTGGGGCGATGAACGCGACGGGGGAATACCGGCAGGAGTTCGTCGAGGTCGACGGGGCCCGGATCGGGTTGCAGGTCTACCCCGAGCCGGACGGCGTCGCCGACGCGCCGCTGGTGTTGGTCTCGCCCGCGATGGGGGTGCGCGCACGCTACTACCGGCCGTTCGCCGCCGAGCTGCGCGCCGCCGGCCTCGCCGTGGCGGTGGCCGACCTGCGGGGCACCGGGGAGAGCACGCCGGCGCCGAGCCGCGCCTGTCGCTACGGCTACGCGGAACTCGCCGCCGACGTGGGCGCCGTGCTGGCGGCGCTCAAGGCCCGGCGGGACGGGCGGAAGACGGTGCTGCTCGGGCACTCCCTCGGCGGGCAGACCGCGCTGCTGCACCTCGCCCTGCACGGCGACCACGACGTCGACGGGCTGGCCCTGGTCGCCGTCGGCATGCCCTGGTGGCGCAGCTACCCGGGCCTGCGCGGGTACGGCGTCCTGCCGTACACCCAGGGGATCGCGGCGACGGCCCGGCTGCTCGGCGTCTGGCCCGGCTGGGGCTTCGGCGGCCGGCAGGCGCGCGGGGTGATCCGGGACTGGGCGCACACCGCGCGGACCGGCCGCTTCCCGCGCCTGGGCGGGGTGGACGCCGAGGCGGCCGTCCGGGAGCTGCGCAGCCCCGTGCTCGCGGTCAGCGTCGACGACGACCAGTACACGCCGCACGAGACGCTCGACCACCTCTGCGCGAAGCTGGCCGCGGCGCCCGTCGTGCGCGAGCGCTACACCGCGGCGCAGGCCGGTGCCCGGATGGACCACTTCACCTGGGTACGCGCCGCCGGGCCGCTGGCGGCCCGGGTGGCCCGCTTCGCCGCGGACCTGCCGGCCCGCTGAGGCGTCCTCGGTCGACGGCGGCGCACCACGGTCGGGTCGGTCCCGCCGACGTCACGCCGTCGCCCGCACGCCTCCCCGGGCGGCGCGCGGCGTGCCCGCCGCCCGGGGCCCGGTCACTCGTCGGTCTCGACGGGCACCATCTCGCCGTCCCGCTCGACGCGGGTCTCGCCGCGCTCGGGTGGCGGCGGCACCTGGGACGTCGTCTTGCGCGGATCGTTGCCCGGGTGCATCAGCACCGCGTCGGTGGAGGCGGTCTTCTCCCGGCTCTCGTCGGGCTGCGACATCCTCTTCCCCTCTCGCTCGGATCGTCCGTCCCGCGATCTACCCGCACCGGCCCCGCCGACTCCTCCCGGCCGCGCCCCGTCGCCGGCGCGACCGCCGTACCCGCCGCCGCCCGGCCGGGTCCGCGCCGCGGCGCGGGCGGCGACGCGACCGGTTCCCGGTCTTCCCCGGTATCCGCGTGACCGCGCCCTATCGGCGGGTGACGGACGGGCATAGCCGACCGGGCGGCGGGTATGCCGCAGCGCCCGACACGGTGGAAGGGGATCAGATGTCCGAACGGCACACCGCACTGCGCTCGATGCACGATCTGGGCCTGGCGGCCTGGTTCGGGGGCTCCCTGATGGGAGCGTTCGGCGTCAACGGCGCGGCGGCACAGATGAACGACTCGACCCAGCGGTTGCCGATGGCCTCGGCCGGCTGGGCCCGGTGGACGCCGGTGAACGCCGCCGCGATCGGGGCCCACCTCGCGGGCGCCGTCGGCGAACTGGTGACGGAGAGCCCCCGGATGGCGGCGCAATCGGGAGTCGCCCGGGTCAGCACCCTGAAGACCGCGCTGACGGTCGGCGCGCTGGCGGTGACCGGCTACAGCCGGTTGCTCGGCATGAAGCTGGAGAAGGCCGGCGGCCCGTCGGTCGAGGGGGTCACCGAACCCAATTCGCAGACGCCGTCGAACGTGGCGTCCTGCCAGCGGAAGATGCGGATGCTCCAGTGGGCGGTGCCCGCGCTGACGGGGGCGCTCATCGTGGTGACCGCGTACATGGGCGAGCAGCAGAAGCCCGGCGAGGTGTTCCGGGGGATGCTCGGACGCGCGGGCGGGCTGCCGAAGGGGATGGGCGCGGTGATGGCGATGGGCGCGGCGGCCAAGAAGAAGCGGATGGCGATGGCCGGTCGCTGACCGAGCGACGTGCCCACCGGCCGGCGTCCCGCCGACTCCTCGGCGGCGGGACGCCGCTCCGCGTCCGGAGCCGGGCGGGGCGAGTCCGCCCCGCACGACCCCGCCGGGGCACCGGCGCAGGCATGACCGGCCCCGGGACGGGCAATCGGGGCCGGTAGCGGCGGACCCGACCAGCGAGGTGACCATGGCGGCAGGAGACGGACGCAGCGGGGGCAGGCGCACACCGGAGTCGATCACCCCGTGGGTGACCAGGGACGGCTTCGACGCGGAACCGCCCTGGGGCACCGGCGAGCACGACCCGATGGACGAGGGCAGTGAGGAGACCGCCGTGCCGGAGGGCCGGCGCGGGGACCGCCGCGCCGGCGAGCCGGCGGGGCCGGCCGGGAAGGGGGGCCGGCACGGATTCGGGCCGGTCGAGCCGACCCGTACGCTGCCGGCCGGACCCGGCGCGCCCCCGGACCCGGCGCCGTCCCGGCGGTCCTTCCCCGACGCCGCCGACGTCGAGGAGCGGACGGAGGACGCGCTACGGACCAGGGGCCGGCGCTCCTGAGCGACGTGGGCGGCGGCGCGGTACCTCCCGGCCGCCCCCCGGCCTCGGAGCGCGGCCCGGTCAGGCCCCGGGTCCCGCCGCGCGCAGCAGCCGGAGCTGACCGATCTCGGCGGCGTTCTTCATCAACTCGGCGTTGACCCAGCCGAGCATGTGCGTCACCGTGTGCTCGGCGTCGTCCTGCCAGGGAAACGGTGCCGTGCGGTCGAGGTCGGCGTCGGTGAGGCGGTCGAGGACACCGAGCCACTCGGTACGCAGGCCGCGCAGCCACGCGACGGTCGGCTCGCCCGCGCCCGGCCACTCCACGTCGGCGCGCTGTCGTGGCGGCTGCCCCCGGAGGTGGTCCGTGGCGACCGTCCACCACCAGCCGATGTGCCAGGTCAGCCAGCCGATCGTCGGGACCGGAACCGGGTCGGGTTCGGTGTCGGCCCAGTCGGGCGTCCAGCCGCCGTCGGGGCCGCGACGCACCGTCCAGCAGTGCCCGGCCGGCTCCCAGAGGAAGTCCGCCGGGTCGAGGCGCTCGAGGTGGTATTCGAACAGCGACCACGTCAGGTCGAACTGCCAGCGCAAGAGCGCGCGAGAGGGTGCCACCACCCGGCGATCATGCCGGCCCCGCGCGGCCCGGTCGACGGAATTTGTCCGGCTGGGCCGGCCCACACGGGCCGCACGCCCGCCGTCAGGAGGGCGACGCCGCTCCCGCCCGCGCCGGGCGGACCCGCCCCACCGGTTCGACGCCCAGCAGTTCGGCCAGCCGCTCCGCGTCGCGCTGGGCCTGGTCGCCGCAGCAGTTGTTGAACAGCACGTGCAGCTCGCCGGCCTGCCCGGCCAGCTCGGTCAGCAGCTCCGACCAGCGGCGCAGTTCCTCGTCGCCGTACGCGTAGCGGAACTTCTCCTGCTTGTCCCCCGTCCCCCAGGCGCTGCTGTGCCCGTGGAAGCGGACGAGCGCCAGCTCCGCCGTGGCGAACAGGATGGGCGGCACCGACGAGGGGTGCCCCTGCGGCATGTCCACGCAGACGAACGACAGGTCGCGCTCCCGCAGGAAACCGAGCGTGTCCAGCGCCGCCGTGCCGTCGAACCAGGACCCGTGGCGCAGCTCGACGGCGACCCGCCACGGCCGGCAGCGCTCGGCCAGCTCGGCGATGCGCCGCTCGGCGGCGGCGCCGCGGGCCAGCCACGGCGGGAACTGGAGCAGGACCACACCGAGCCGGTCGGCCGCCGCGATCGGGTCGAGCGCCGCCCGGAACCGGTCCCACAGCTCGTCGTACGCGGTCGCCGGCAGGTCCCGGCGCCGGATCCGGCTCGGGCCGCCGGCGGGGCGCAGGTCGCGGGGCAGCGCCGCCACCGGGGTCGGGTGGCCGGTGAAGAGGCTGAACGCCTTGACGTCGAAGGTGAAGCCCTCCGGCGTGGCGTCGACCCATCCCTGCGTCGTCTCGGGCACGGGCACGGCGTAGTAGGAGGTGTCGACCTCGACCAGGGGAAACCGCCCGGCGTAGAAGCCGAGCCGGCCGGCCGGGGTGTTCGCCGCGCGCGGGTACCACCCCGAGCGCAGCAGCATCTGGTCCGCCCAGGACGACGTGCCCACCTTGATGACACCCATGTGATTCAGTGGATCGCGGATCGGACGAATCGGCAACCGCTGGCGGAAAACCGGCACGGCGGGACGCGGTTCTGTCGGTGGCCGGCCCTATCGTGAGTCCGTTCGGACGTCCGTGAAGAGGGGTGGCGGGATGACCACGACAGAGCAGCTGACCGGTGAGCGGGCCGACCTGTTGGAGACGCTGCGCCTGCACCGCGGCTTCCTCCGGCAGACCGTCGTGGGGCTCACCGACGAGCAGGCCGCGACCCGCAGCACGGTCAGCGAGCTGTGCCCGGGCGGCCTGATCAAGCACGTGACGCAGGTCGAGCACCGGTGGATGCGGTTCGCCGTCGGCGGCGCCGAGGCGATGAACAGTGATCCCGTCGACTGGGCCGGCCAGTTCCGCATGCTCGACGGCGAGACCCTCGCCGGGCTGCTCGCCGACTACGACCGGGTGGCCGCCGCGACGGACGAGTTGATCGCCACGCACGACCTCGACGCCGCCCACCCGTTGCCACAGGCCCCCTGGTTCGAGCCTGGCGCGAGCTGGACGGTCCGCCGCGTCCTGCTGCACCTGATCGCCGAGACCGCCCAGCACGCGGGGCACGCCGACATCCTCCGCGAGGCCATCGACGGCGCCAAGACCATGGGTTGACGCCCCCGCGCGGCCCCGCCCCGCCCCGTCTCCCGGCCCGGTGTTTGTCGGACGTCACACTCACCCCGTGTGACGTCCCGGCATCCGGCGGCGCTGAGGGACACGAGATGAAAGCACACCGGATGGACCAGGAGACTGTCGATCGACTGCTCGGCGGTCCGGTCGTCGACCCGCGGGACGCTCCGCAACCTGTCGCGTCGCTCCTGACGGCGGTCCGTGCCGCACCCCGCGCGGCTGAGCTCGCCGGGGAGGACGCCGCGGTACGGGCGTACCGGCTGGCGCGGGCCGGCACCCCCGTCGGCAGTCCCGAGCGGAGTCGTCGGGGCCGCGCCCTCGCCGGCTTCGGCGTCCGCGCCGCGCTCGCCGGTGTCGCTCTCGCCGTCACCGGCGGGGTGGCCTTCGCCGCGGCCGGGGGCACCCTGCCCGGACCGCTGCGTGGCCCCGCCCCCACCACCGCCACACCCGCGCCGCCCGCGCCGCCCCCGGCCGTCTCCCCCACCGCGGGTCCCGGCCGGCCGTCCGCGCCGCCCACCACGGGGGAGGGTCGACCCGACCCGAGCGCGTCCGTGGCAGAGCTGTGCCGGGCCTACCGGACGGACGGCGACGGCCCGGGCCGCGCCCTGGCCAAGCCGGCCTTCGACGACCTCGTCCGCGCGGCCGGCGGTCGCGGCAAGGTGGCCGGCTACTGCGACCGCCTGCTGCCCGGCGAGTCGGCGGGCCCCGGGTCGTCGGGCACGCCGGTCGACCGGCCCGGCGGCACCCCGACCCCCCAGCAGCCCGGGCGACCCACGACATCGCCCTCCGTCCCGGCCGGCCGGCCCTCGGTGCCCGGCAACGTCCAGGTCTCGCCCGGCAACATCCGGGTCTCGCCCGGCAACGACCAGGTCTCGCCCGACCACGGTCGCCCCGCACCGGGCAGCGGCGGCAGTCGCTGACCCCACGCCATCGCGCCGTGGGCCACGGCGGACCGACGTCTGTCCGCCGGTCACGTGCCCCGGGGCGTCGCCGGGAAGGGGTCGCACGTGACGAACGCGCCGCGCGGGCGGCTCGGCCAACCGGTAGGACGCCGACGCGCACCGGCCGGCGCTCGCCCGGTGCCCCGGATCGGCCCGGCTGATAGCTTGCCCCGATGAGTCTGCGGCGTCGACGCGTGGCGATGGTCTTCCGCGTGGTGATCGTGATCAGCGTGCTGGCCGGGATCGTGCTCACCGCGCTGGGTCCCGCCACCGTCACCGGCCTGCTGCCGTACTTCACCATCCAGAGCAACGTCGCCGTCGGTCTCCTCGCCGGATACGCCGCCTGGCTGGCCTGGCGGGACCGTCCCGAACCGCCGTCGCCGCTCAAGGGCGCGGTCACCCTTTACATCACCATCACCGGCGTGGTCTACCACCTGGTGCTCGCCAACCCCGCCAGCCCGTTCGCGATGCCGCAGCCCGACCGCGCGCTCGGCGAGGCGCTGGGCAACCAGTTCCTGCACACCGTCGTGCCGCTGCTCGCGGTGGCGGACTGGGCGCTGTTCGACCGGCGGGGCCGGCTCCGCCCGCGGTACGCGGCGTGGTGGCTGGCGTTCCCGCTGGGCTACCTCGGTTTCGCGCTGGTCCGTGGGCTGGTGGTCGAGCGGTACCCGTACCCGTTCCTCGACGCCGGGGAGCTGGGCTACGACGGGGTGGGCGTCAGCGCGGTCTTCTTCGCCGTCGCGTTCTGGCTGCTCGGCCTGATCTTCGTGGGCGTCGACCGGGGCCTGGCCCGTCGTGCCGGGCCACCGGCCGCCCCCGCCACGGCCCCGTCCGCGACGGCCGCCCCGGCGCAGCGGCCAGCGGCCGTGTGGGCGGCCGACGGTTCGGAGCAGGCTCCCACCGGCGGGTGAGGCCGACTCACCCGGACGGGGCGAGACGTGGGAGGCGGCCGGCACCCGCGCCGCTCGACGTGGCGCGGGCCCTGCGCCACCGGAAGGCGGGCCGTTTGACCGGGCGCTGAGCGGGCAGGCCGCGGGCGGAGCAAACCGGAGGACAGGAGACGTTCATGCGCGCGCTGCGGTTGCCGAACTGGAAGTCGGAACCCCAGTTGGTCGAGGTCGACGAGCCGGCCCCGGGCCCCGGGCAGGTGGTGGTGAAGATCGGGGCCGCCGGCGCGTGCCACTCCGACCTCCACCTCATGCACGACTTCGAGGCCGGCGCCGTGCCGTGGAACCCGCCGTTCACCCTCGGCCACGAGAACGCCGGCTGGGTGCACGCCCTCGGCGACGGGGTCGCCGGGCTGACGGTGGGCCAGCCGGTGGCCGTCTACGGCCCGTGGGGCTGCGGCACCTGTGCGCGCTGCCGGGTGGGCATCGACCCGTACTGCGAGAACATCGCCGAGGCGCCGGTGCCCGGCGGTGGCGGCGGCCTCGGCCTGGACGGCGGCATGGCCGAGTACATGCTGGTGCCGCACGCCCGGCACGTGGTGCCGCTGCCCGAGGGGCTCGATCCGGTGCTGGCGGCGCCGCTGACCGACGCGGGCCTCACCCCGTACCACGCGATCCGCCGCTCCTGGCAGAAGCTCGGGCCGACCAGCACCGCCGTCGTGATCGGCGTCGGTGGGCTCGGCCACGTCGGCGTGCAGATCCTCAAGGCCACCACCGCGGCCCGGGTGATCGCGGTGGACACCCGCGAGGAGGCGCTGAAGCTCGGCGAGGAGTGCGGCGCGGACCTCACCATGCTCTCCGGCGAGGGCACCGCCCAGGAGATCCGCCGGGCCACCGGCGGCCGGGGCGCCGACGTGGTGCTGGACTTCGTCGGGGCCAGCCCCACCCTCGCGCTCGGCGCCGCCGCCGCCCGCACCGTCGGCGACCTCACCATCGTCGGCATCGGCGGCGGCACGCTGCCGGTGAGCTACTTCGGCGTGCCGTACGAGGTGAGCATCCAGACCACGTACTGGGGCAGCCGGCCGGAGCTCATCGAGGTGCTCGAACTGGGCGCCCGGGGCATGGTGAAGCCGAAGGCCAGCACCTTCCGGCTCGACGAGGCGGTCGTCGCGTACCGGAAGATGGCCGACGGCACGCTGGAGGGCCGGGCCGTCGTCGTGCCGTGACCACCGCGACCCTAGAGTGATCATGTGGTCGCGGCGCTGGAGCTCTACCTGGACACCGACGCCACCCGGCGGATCCGGGTGCTCTGGGACGCGCTGGAGACCGAGGGCGTGCAGAGCATGCGGTCGCTGCTGGAGCAGCGCCACCGGCCGCACGTCTCGCTCGCCGTCGCGCCCCGCTTCGACCCGGAGCGGGTCGCGGCGGCGCTGCGCGGCACGGTGGTGGCCGCGCCGCTGCGGTTGAGTTTCCAGCACGCCGGTCAGTTCGTCGGGCGGGTGCTCTGGCTGGGCCCGACCCCCACCGCCGAGCTGCTCGCGCACCACGCCGAGGTGCACGGCCGGCTGGCCGAGGCCGGCATCGGGCTGGTCGAGCACTACCAGCCGGGGCGCTGGGTGCCGCACTGCACGCTGTCGATGCGGGTGCCGAACGCGCTGATGGCCGCCGCCGTGCGCCGCTGCCTGGAGGTGCTGCCGCTGGAGGCGACCGTGGTCGGCGCGGCCCTCACCGACCACGCCCGGGGCATCTCGGTCCCGCTGCCGTAGCGGCTGGGACCGGTTGACCGCCGGCGCGCCGCGTCGAGCCCGCCGGTGCGCCACCCCGCCAGGCCCTCGCCGGAACGCCGCAGCCCGCCGGGTGCGCCGTCATGACCGGGCGGCGATCGGGTGCGGCGGGTTCCCGGCGGGCGGGGCGTCCCGGGCCGCCGCGCCGCGCCGGGTCAGCGCCACGCCGGCGAGCACGACGACCATCCCGCCGACCGTACGCGGCGTCAGGCCCTCGCCGAGGAACACGGCCCCCAGCGCCACGGACACCACCGGCAGCAGGTATCCGACGGCGGCGGCGTTCGTCGCGCCCTCCTCCGCGACGACCCGGAAGGTGAGGTGGAAGGTGACCGCCGTGCAGAGCACGCCGAGGACGACGACGGCGACGGCGGTCGCCGGGGTGGGCCGGGGCATCACCAGGCCGCCGGCGGGCAGGGCGAGGACGCTCCACCCGGTGGCCGCCACGAGCTGGGCGGCGGACAGCGCGATCGTGGGGGTACCCCGGCCGGCCAGCTCGCGGCCCATCCAGGCGAAGCCGACCGCGTAACTCGCGGCGGCACCGAGGATGGCGAGCGAGTCCACACTGACCAGCCCCGCCCGGCCCCAGGGCGCGAAGATCGTCAGTACGCCGGCGAAGCCGAGCAGCAGCCCGGTCAGTCGGACCGGACGCGGCGCCCGCTCCGTGCCGAGGGCGACCCCGAGCAGCACCGACCAGAGGGGCGTCGTGGCGTTCAGCACGCCGGCCACTCCGGAGTCGACGGTCCGCTCCCCCACGCTGAACAGGGCGAACGGCAGGGCGTTGCAGAAGAAGGCAGCGATCACCAGGCGGCCCCACGTCGCCCGGTCGCGGGGCAGGCGGTGCCCCACCCAACGGCAGGCGACCAGCAGCGCGGCGGCGCCGAGGGCGCACCGGGCGACGGTGACCTGGGCCGGGGAGAACCCCTCCAGGGCCACCTTGATCCACAAGAAGGTCGAGCCCCACAGCAGGGCCAGTACGCCCAGCCGCAGCACCGCCCACGGTCCCCCGCCCATCGCCGCCCCCGTCTCGCCGCACCGCCGTCCCGGTCCACCGTGCCCGGAGCAACCCAACAGCACAAGTGAATGTTTCTGCCGAACTGTTAAGGTCTGCTACATGCTCGACGTACGGCGGATGCAGGTCCTGCGCGCGGTGGTGACCAGCGGATCGGTGACGGCCGCCGCGGCGCACCTGGGCTACACGCCGTCCGCCGTCAGCCAGCAGATCGCCGCGCTGGAGAAGCAGGCCGGCACGGCGCTGCTGGAGCGGTCCGGCCGGGGCGTGCGTCCCACGGCCGCCGGGCGGCTGCTCACCGAGCACGCCGCCGTCATCGGCCGGCACCTCGCCGAGGCGGAGACCGCCCTCGCCGAGCTGCGGGCCGGACGCACGGGGCGGCTGGCGGTCCGCTACTTCGCCACCGCCGGAGCCGCCCTGGTGCCGCCGGCGTTGGCCCGCTTTCGCCGCGAGCACCCCGACGTCCGCGTCGACCTCCGGCTGGTCGACCCCGACGATCCGCTGCCCGAGGTGGAGCGGGGCGAGGCCGACCTGGCCATCGTGGTCCGCCGCCGGGGGCAGGCCCGCGACGGCGTACGGCTCGTCCATTTGCTCGACGACCCCTACCTGGTCGTCCTGCCACGGGAGCACCGGCTCGCCGGCGCGCGGGTGCTGGACCTGACCGACCTCGCCGACGAACCCTGGGTGGGCAGCGAGCCGGCCGGCCCGTGCCGGGAGGCCGTGCTGGACGCCTGCGGCGCGGCCGGCTTCAGCCCGGCCGTCGCCGTCGAGAGCGAGGACTACCCGACCACGCAGGCGTTCGTGGCCGCCGGGCTCGGGGTCGGGGTGGTCCCGCGCACCGCGCTGGACAGCCCGCACCCCGACGTGGTGGTCCGCCCCCTGCGCCACCCACGGCCGGTCCGGGCGATCCACGCGGCCGTCCGGGAGGCCGCGCTGGACCAGCCCGCCCTGCGCGGCCTGCTCGACGCGCTCCGGCACGCCGCCGCCGCGCGCCGCTGACATCTCCGCGGCCGGCGCCGCGCGCCACTGACACCCGCCCGCCCGGCCGGCGCCGCCGCCGCGCGCCACTGACACCTGCCCGGCCGGCGCCGCCGCCGCGCCGCGTTCGCCGGCGTCGATCCTCGTCGGCGGCAGCCCCCGACGGGGGACTCCGGCGGGTCCGCAGACTGCCGCGCCCGTGGCTTGTCCGCGTCAGGCCCGCGGGTGGATCCTGTAGGGAATCGACAGAGACGGATCTATCGGAGGTTCGGATGCGTCGTCTCCCGCTCGCCCTGCTCCTGCTCGCCGCGATGATGCTCGGCCTGCCGGCGCCCGCCCACGCCGCCCCCGACCACGCCGACGCCGCCCGCGCCGCGGCCACGCTCGCAGCGGTCCGCACCCCCGGCACCGCCTGGGGGCTCGACCCGGCCACCGGACGGATGACGCTGACTGTCGACGACACCGTCCCGGCCCGGGACGTGGCGGCGCTCCGGGCGACCGCCGCACGCGCCGGGGCGCTGCTGCACCGGGAGCCGGGCCACCTGCGCGTCCTCATCGCCGGCGGGCAGGCCGTCTACGGCGGCGGCGGACGGTGCTCGCTGGGCGCCAACGTCCGCAGCGGCACCACCGCCTACTTCGTGACCGCCGGCCACTGCACCGTCGCCGCCTCGACCTGGTACGCCGACAGCGCGCAGACCACCGTCCTCGGCACCCGGACCGGCACCAGCTTCCCCGGCAACGACTACGGTCTGGTCCGCCACACCGGCGCGATCGCCCACCCCAGCGCGGTCTACACCCACCCCGGGCTGCTCACCGTCTACGGCGCCGGCAACGCCTACATCGGCCAGGCGGTCTGCCGCAGCGGCGCCACCACGGGCGTACGCTGCGGCAGCGTCACCGGACTCAACGCGACCGTCAACTACGCCCAGGGCACCGTGACCGGCCTGATCCGGACCAACATCTGCGCCGAGCCCGGCGACAGCGGCGGGCCCCTCTACGTGGCCGCCACCGGCACCATCCTCGGCGTCCTCTCCGGAGGCAGCGGCAACTGCGCCACCGGCGGCACCACCTACTACCAGCCGATCACCGAGATCCTGGCCGCGTACGGGCTGACGATTCCCTGACCGACCGGGCCTTGCGCACCGCCGGCCGCCCGGCGGCGCGGGTCGACTTCCGCGGAACCGGCCCGACCCGACCCGTACGGCGGGTCGGGCCGCTCCGTGCGTCAGCCCTTGCGGCCGGTGGTGGCGATGCCCTCGACGAAGTGGCGCTGGGCGAGGAAGAACAGCACCAGCATCGGCACGGTCGCGATGACGCTGCCCGCGAGCACGATCTCCCACTGCTGCTCGCCGCCGTAGCCGAAGCGGTCCAGCACCACCTTCAGCCCGCGCGGCAGGGTGTACAGCTCCTCGTTGCGCAGGTAGATCAGCGGCTTCATCAGGTCCGTCCAGCTCGCCTTGAACTCGAAGACGAAGGCCACCAGCAGGGCGGGACGGATCAACGGAAAGGCCAGCTTCCAGAACAACTGCGGGTAGCTCGCCCCGTCGACCCGGGCCGCCTCGAAGTACTCGCGGGGCAGCGAGAGCAGGAACTGCCGCAGCAGGAAGACGTAGAACGCCGAGCCGAACAGGTTGCCCGCCCACAGCGGCACCTGGGTGCCGGTCAGCCGCAGCTCCGACCAGATCAGGTACGTCGGGATCATGGTGACCGCGAACGGCAGCATCATCGTCGCGAGCACCAGCCCGAACAGGATGTCCCGCCCGGGGAACCGGAAGTACGCGAACCCGAACGCCACCCACGCGCTGGACAGCGTCACCGCGACCGCCGCCGCGACGCCGATCACCAGGCTGTTGAGCAGCCAGGTGACCATCGGCACGGCCTGCCACGCCTCGGCGTAGTTCCCCGGCGCGAACGGGGTGGGCAGGAACCCGGTGGAGAAGACGTACTCACGGGGCCGCAGCGAGGCGCTGATCAGCCAGACGAACGGCGCCGTGAACACCACGGCGGCGCCGACGAGGGCGAGCACGAGCAGCGCCCGCTGCCAGACCGGCCGCCCGGCGTCCTCGGCCGCCGGCCGGCGCTCGACGGCCGACGGCGCGGCGGCGGCCACGGGGGCGGCGACCGTCCGCTCTGCCGCGGCCGTCACGACCGGCCTCCCTCGGCCCGGCGCGCGCGGGCCACGCCGCGTCGCCCCCGGTGCCCCGTCACGGCCGGTCTCCCTCGTAGTACACGAAGCGGTTGCTCAGCTTCACCTGCACCAGCGTGATGATCAGGATGATCACGAAGAGCAGCCAGGCCATCGCGGAGGCGAAGCCCATGTGCAGGAACTGGAACGCCTCCTGGAACAGGTGGATGACGTAGAACGACGCGGCGTCGCTGTTGAACGAGCCCTGCGTCTGCCGGTTGCCGAAGTACATGGTGTAGACCTCGGTGAACATCTGCAGGGACGCGATGGTGTTGACGACCAGGGTGAAGAAGAGCGCACCGGAGATCATCGGCAGCGTCACGTGCCGGAACCGGGCCCAGCCGCCGGCGCCGTCGATGCTCGCCGCCTCGTACAGGTCACGCGGCACGTTCTGCAGGGCGGCCAGGTAGATGATCACGGTGGAGCCGAGGCTCCACAGGCTCATCAGGACGATGCCGGGCATCACCCAGTCGGGGTCGGTGGTCCAGCTCGGACCCTCGATCCCGACCAGGGCGAGGCCGCGGTTGATCAGGCCGTCCTGGGTGTTGAGCAGGAGCAGGAACAGGATGCCGACCGCCACCGCCGGGGTCATCACCGGCAGGTAGAAGACGGTACGGAAAAAGCCCTGCAACCGTCCCACCCGCTTGAGCAGCAGCGCCAGCCCCAGCGAGATGGCCATCACCAGCGGCACGTGCAGGGCCGTGTAGTAGACGGTGTTGCCCAGGCTGCGGGCCACCATCGGGTCGGCCATCAGCTCCCGGTAGTTGTCCAGGCCGGTGTACCGGGGCGCGTTGATCACGTCGTACTCGGTGAAGCTGAGCCAGGCGCTGGCAATCATCGGCCCGGCGTTGAAGACCAGGAACCCGACGATCCAGGGCGCCAGGAAGACGTACGCCCAACGCGCCTCCCGCCGGGCCAGCGGCGTACGACGCCGCCGGCCGGCGGGGGCGGGGACGGTGGTGGTGGCCATCCCCGGGCCTACTTCGACGCCTTGTCCAGCGCGGCGGTCGCCTCCTGCTGGGCGCGGGCCAGCGCCTGCGCCGGCTGCGCCTGGCCGGAGAGCACCCGGTTGACGGCGTCCGTCCAGGCCTTGTCGAACTCGGCGCCGGCGGGCGAGGCGGGCATGGCGAACGCGCTGTCCTGCACCGAGCGGATGGTGGCCACCGCGTCGTCGAACCGCTTGTTGCCGGTGGGCTGGTACAGCTCGTCGAAGATCCGCTTGTCGGCGGCGACGTTGCCCGTGTAGACGCCGGTGAACGGCTGGCCCGCGGCCTTGCGCGCGTCGGCGCGGGCCTTGGCCGCGGCGACCCAGGTGTCGGTGGCGGTCACCGTCCTGGCGAAGGCGCACGCCGCGTCCGGGTTCCTGGCCCCCTTGGGGACCACCCAGGCCTGCCCGGAGGACAGGGTGACCGGCTTGCCCTGCCGATCGACGAAGGGCTTGACCACCAGCTCGGCCTTCGGGCTGTTCTTGGCGGCCTGGTTGAGGAACCACTCCTCCATCGGCCACGCGACGATCTGGTTCTTGGCCAGGGGGTTCTGCGCGCCGAAGAAGTCGAAGGTGTCCCGGAAGGACTTGAACTTCCCCCAGCCACCCTGGTCCTGGATCAGCTTGACGCCGGTGGTGAGCGCCTCGACCACCCTGGGGTCGTCGAGGTTCGCCTTCGTCCCGTCGGCGGAGAGCAGGTCGGCCCCGTTGGCCTTGGCCCACATGGGCAGGAACTCGGGGATCTTCGGGTCGATGCCGATGCGGGAGAGCCGGCCCCCGGAGACGGTGGCCAGCTTGGCGTTGAGCGCCGGCAGCCCCGCCCAGTTCGCGAGGTCGACGTCGTCGGGGGTCAGCCCCGCCTGCCGCAGCAGCGCCTCGTTGAGGTAGACCACCCGGACGCTGGAGAACTCCGGGATGCCGTAGACGGTGCCGTCGAGGGTGACCTGCTCCCTGGCGGCGGGCCGGTACTGCCCCATGTCGATGTCCTGCTTCTCGACGCAGTCCGTCAGCGGCTGGATGGAGCCGCGCTCGGCGTAGGTGCCGATCAGCTTGCGGTCCATGTAGACCAGGTCCGGCGGGTTGCCGGAGGCGACCGCGGAGAGGAACTGCTGCTCGTCGAAGGCTCCCTCGGTGATCTTCAGGTCGACGTCCGGGTGGTCGCGCGTGAACGCGTCCACGCGCGTCCTGGCGATCTCGTCGGACAGGCCGAAGCCCATCGTGCTCAGGGCACCCTTGGTGGCCGTGCCACCGCCACCGCCCCCGTCGCCACCGCCGACGCCTCCGCAGCCGCTGACCGCCAGGGCGAACACCCCGACGAGCGCAGCCGCCCGCACCATCCGTGTCATGACAGTTCCTCCCGAGAGCCGGCGGGCGGCAGTGCCCGCGCCAGCGCACCTTCTCCGATCCTCGGGATCGCCAAACATCACTGCGGGAACTGGCGTCCGTGGGAGGGCCGGCGCCAGCCGCCGGCACGGCCACCGGTGTGGTCAGGAGGACTGCGGGGTGAGCAGGTAGTCGTCGGCGTCCTGGCTCCACCGCAGGTCGACGATGCCGCTGGTGGCTGCCGCCTTGCAGAACTGGAGGAAGCTGCGGTAGCCGAGCTTCTTCTCGCTGAAGTCGGGCCGCGCCCGGCGGAGCTGGTTCTTCAGGCCGGACAGCGCCACCGCCCCCTCGTCGCCGGCCAGGTCGGACACCACCGAGCGGAGCAGCCCGAACGCCACCTCCCGGTCGCCGTGCTCGGGCAGGGACACCTCGGGGTCGCCCTTGGCGGGGCCCTCCCCCAGCTCGACGACGTTGTGCTGGGCGAGGTGTCGCAGCAGCTCGCCGAAGGTGCGGAAGCCGTAGTCGGACTCGCTGAACGTCGGGTCCTTCCTGAGCAGGGTCCGCTTCAGCGTCGAGGCGGTCACCGCGCCGCTGGAGCTGCCCTGCAGGCCGGCCACGGTCTGCGCCACCAGCACGGCGAGCGTGTCGACGTCGCGGGCGGCTTCCTCGCCCACCGGCTGCGGCTCGGGCTCCCGCTCCGGCTCGGCCTGCTGCGCCTCCGGGCCGGGCAGCCGCGCCGGGCGGGCGCGCCGGCCCCGCGCCGGGGGAACGTCGACGCCCTCCAGGCGGTCGTAGTAGAGGAACTCGTCGCAGGCGGGCGGCAGCAGCGCCGAGGTCGACTTCTCCACGCCGACCCCGATGACGCGCTTGTTCAGCTCGCGCAGCTTGTGCACGAGGGGCGTGAAGTCGCTGTCGCCGGTGCAGATCACGAACGTCGAGATGTAGCCGCGCTCGAAGGCCAGTTCCACCGCGTCGACGGCCATCTTGATGTCGGCGGCGTTCTTGCGGGAGGCGCCCATGCGCTGGGGTATCTCGATGAGTTCGACGTGTGACCGGGTGAGCATCCGGCGGTCCTCGTCGAAGTACGACCAGTCGGCGTACGCCCGGCGCACCACCACCCGGCCGCGCTCGGCGAGGGCGTCGGCGATGGGACGGAGGTCGAAGGCCGCCCCGCCGAGGTGGTCGCGCGCCCCCAGCGCGAGGTTCTCGTAGTCGAGGAACAGGGCGATGCGGTCCTCTTGATCCACGCGAACCACCCTACGCCGCCGACGGTCCGACGGCCGGCGACGTGGCGGACCCCGCCGCCGCGAATCTCCCGCCGGCCGGGCCGGCCGGGCGGTGGGCCGCTGGTCGTCGGGGCGCCTCGCTCAGCCGCCCAGTCGCTGGCGCGCGAGGAACTTCGGCACGACCATCCGCCAGGCATCCGTCACCAGCTCCGTCATGTGGTCGCGGTCGAGCCGGTCAAGGCGACAGCACACCCAGTTGAAGCGCAGGTCGGCCGCGTCGGGCAGGAGGAACAGGTCCGGGTCGCCGGCGACGAGCCCGGCGCGTTCCTCCTTCGGGTACGCGAACCCCATCGTCGTCTCGTCCCGGGAGAACGCGACGTAGACGAGGGCACCGACGCGGAACTTCACGCGGTCCCGGATGAGGTGCTCGGTGGTCCGTGGCAGGGTCAGTGCCAGTGCGCGGACGTCGGCGACGGTGACCATGCCCCGACGGTAGTGGCCGGCCGGGCCGAGGGAGGGCCGCGCCGCCGACGGCTCGCGCCCGAAATGTTGCGCTCCCGCTCTCCCGGCGTTCACACCCGCACCGATAGCATCGCTGTTCATGAATACGAAGAACAGCACCCGCTCGCGGCCCAGAAGGCTCGCGACGGCGTTCGCGCTGGCCGCCGTGCTGGTGGCGCCCGTGGTGGTGACGACGGCGGTGGCCTCGGCCGCCACCACCCTGACCGTGGCCCAGGCGCTCGCCACCCAGGACGGTCGGACGGCGACCGTGACCGGCTACGTGATCGGTCAACCGACCAGCAACACGACCGTGCTGCGGTCGGGTTTCACGTCCGACACCGCGATCGCGATCGCCGACACGGCGGCCGAGACCAGCACGAGCAGGATGCTCTACGTCCAGGTCACCGCCGCCTACCGGAGCACCTTCGGGCTGCTCACCACCCCGGGCCTGCGGGGCCAGCGCGTCACCGCCACCGGCACGCTGACCGCCTACTTCAGCCACGGCGGCCTGAAGAACCCGACGGCGATGACCCTCGGCGGCGGTGGCGGCACGCCCTCGCCGACCCAGTCGCCGACGCCGGGCCCCACCCAGTCGCCGACGCCGGGCCCGACCCCGACCTCGCCCGGCGGCGACTACGACTCCACCTACTACGCCAGCGCGATCGGCAAGACCGGCCCGGCGCTGCGCAGCTCGCTGCACTCGATCATCAAGGTGCACACCAAGCTCTCCTACGACCAGGTGTGGGAGGCGCTGCGGGACACCGACCAGGACCCGGCGAACACCAACAACGTGATCCTGCTCTACACCGGCCGGTCGCAGAGCAAGACCAGCAACGGCGGCGGTGTCGACGACTGGAACCGCGAGCACGTCTGGGCCAAGTCGCACGGCGACTTCGGCACCGCGACCGGCCCCGGGACCGACGTCCACCACCTGCGGCCGACCGACGTCTCGGTCAACTCCACCCGGGGCAACAAGGACTTCGACAACGGCGGCAGCCCCGTCGCCGAGGCGCCCGGCTGTTACACCGACGCCGACTCGTGGGAGCCGCGCAACGCGGTGAAGGGCGACGTGGCCCGCATGATCATGTACATGGCGATCCGGTACGAGGGCACCGACGGCTGGCCCAACCTGGAGATGAACCAGTCGGTCAACAACGGCACCGCGCCGTACCACGGCCGGATGTCGGTGCTGCTGCAGTGGAACCAGCTCGACCCGCCGGACGCCTTCGAGAAGCGCCGCAACCAGCGGATCTACGAGCGTTGGCAGGGCAACCGGAACCCGTTCGTCGACCATCCGGAGTGGGCGACGGCCATCTGGGGCTGACCCGCCCCACCGACGCTGCGGCCGGTCCCCCTACCCGGGGGGCCGGCCGCCCGTACGTTCGCCGTGGTGGTGGCGGGCCGGGCCGTGGCCGTCCTCCCGGTCGATGCGCAGCTCCCGTTCCAGCTCGGCGATGACCGCCCGTAGGTCGTCCAGCCGCTGGGTCAGTGCGATCCGGTCCACCTCGTCCGGCACGCCGTCGCCGTCCTCGTCGTAGTCGGGCGACAACCGCTCGGTCATCTCCAGCCGACGGGCCTCCTCCATCGAGTTCACGATGACGGCGATCAGGATGTTCAGCAGCAGGTTCACCGTGATCATCACGTAGCTGACGTAGTAGAGCAGCGTCCACGGCGACACCGCCATGCCCTGCGCGATGAGGTCCGGCAGGGTCTCCAGCGACAGCAGCACGAACAGGGTCAGCAGGGAACGACCGATGTCGCCGTACTGCTCCGGATATCGCTCCCCGAAGATCAGCCAGCCGGCCATGCCGTAGACGTAGAGGGTCACGGCGGCCAGCGCGAGGAAGCCGGCCACGCCGGGGATGCTGCGCCACAGCGCCGCCACGATCGTGCGCAGCCCCGGCGAGAACCGCACCAGCCGCAGCACCCGGGCGACCCGCACGAAGCGCAGCAGCGCCGAGTCGCCGTGCAGGCCGGGGATGAAGATCGCCGCCGTCACCACAAAGTCGAAGACGTTCCAGCCGTGCCGGAAGAAGTCCTGCGGCCGGCGGCCGTACGCCAGCACCCGGATGGCGATCTCGACGACGAAGACCAGCCGGAACAGCCACTCGCACCAGCGCAGGGCCCGTCCCGCGGCACCGAGGTCCGGGTATGTCTCGACGCCGAGCACCACCCCGTTCGCCATGATGACCACGACGATGAGCACGTCGAACGGCCGCGACCGGGCGATCCGGGCGCACCGTTCCGCCACGCCCGGCGGGCCGCCGGACGCAGCCGTCGACCCGCCACCCCGCTGGGTGGGCACGGACGGGCGGCTCACCGCCCCCACGCCCCCGTACCGCTCCGTGCGGCCACGGACGGGTCGTCGGGCAGGAGCGGGGTAGGCATGCGGACAGCCTAGAGGCGCGCCGGGGACGGGGTTTCGCGCCGCGTTCAGGCGCTCGCGTAGCAGCGCAGCCCGTCGACGTCGGCCCGGGTCAGGCGCCCCTGCGCGACCAGCAGCTCGAGGTGCGCCGCGGTCTCGGTGACGGCGAGCATGCGGTTGAAGACGTCCAGGTCGCCCAGCTCGCGTTCCCGCCTGGTCCAGCGCAGCCGCGCCGCGACCTCGTACGCCGACTGCGCGCCACGGGCGACGGCGACCTCCGTCTCGTCGAGCCGTGCGCCGTGGTGCGCGACCAGCTCGTCGACGCGTGCGTGCACGCTCGGGGTCACCGGCCCGTGCGCCGGGAGCAGCCGCGCGTCGGGCCGCTGCCGCACCAGCGCGAGCGAGCCGAGGAAGTCGCCGAGGGGGTTCGCGGAGAGCACGGGCTCGAACCCGATCGACGGCGTGATGGTGGGCAGCACGTGGTCGCCGGCGAACAGCAGCCGCGCCCCGGTGTCGTGGAAGACGACGTGGCCGCGGGTATGCCCCGGGGTCTCGACGACGTGCAGGGTGCGGTCACCGTGCCTGACCTCGTCCCCGCCGCGGAACCAGTCGTCCGGCAGCTCCCAGTCCTCTTCGGGGGCGCGCCCCCGGGTGATCCTCGCCAGGGTGTCGGCCAGCTCGCCCGCGCCGAGCAGCCGCAGGCGGTCGAGCTGCTCGGCGAGCGGGTCCCGCTCCGGCGACATGGTGACCTCGAGGCTCGGGCGCTCGCCGGCGCCGAGGCTCACCCGCATGCCGAACTCGCGGCGCAGGTGCACGGCCTGCGTGTAGTGGTCCCGGTGCATGTGCGTCACGAGGAAGCGGCGGACGTCCTTGACCGTCGAGTCCAACTCCTCCAGCGCCGCGTCGAGGGTGGCCCGCGCTCCGGCGACCGCCCACCCCGAGTCGACCAGCACCAGACCGTCGTCGTGGCGCAGGACGTACACGTTCACCGCCCGCAGGCCGTCATTGGGCAGCGGCAGCGGCACGCGCCAGACCCCGGGGGCGACCTCGAACGCGCCGGGCGTGGTCCAGTCGTCGGGGCTGCCGTCGTCCAAGGTCATGGCCCCGACCATAGTTCCCGTCCGGGCCGGTCCGGGCGGCGCTGCCGGTGGCCTCCGTCACGCCGACGCCCGACGCCCGACGGGCTCGGCGGCGGGCGCCGGGGCCGGTGGGTGCGCCGGCGGGCGTCAGCGCGGCCGGGCGTACGCCAACGGCAGCGCAGTCGGCTGGCCCGCCCAGGCGCCGGTCAGCGTGGCGCCCTCGGGCCGGCTCCCGCCGTCGAGGCGGCGCACGACGACCAGGTCGACGGCATCCGTGACGATGAGCGTCGGGTCGTCCGGCACCACCTGACGCAGCGCGCCCACCGTCGGGACGTCGGCACCGGGAGTGCCGCCACCGGTGATGGTCATGCTGGGCTCACGGCGTTCCAGCCGGCCGTCGATCTCGATGAACTCCTCCGCCTGACCGGCGCCGGCGAGCACGGCGCCCGCCAGCGCCGCGGCGTAGACGGGGTCGCCGCAGGCGTCGTACACCCAGCGGCGGCCGAGCACCGAGTGCTCCGTGGTGCCGACCAGCCACTCGTCGCCGCCGTCCAGCGGAGCGCCCCGGTACGTGAGCGGGACCTGGTGGACCGGCCCGTCCCCGGCCCGGACGAGCATCGTCTCGATGCCGACCTCGCCGGCCGGATCGTCGAACCGGTAGGCCGCCACGCGGACCACGTCGGCGTCGTCGGGCCCCTGGTACCACGGCCGGCCGGGCAGCCACGCCGCCAGGAGTTCCAGTTTCGACGGGTGCAGTTCCGCCCGGTGCAGCAGCGCCATACGCCGAATCGTAGAGGCTTCCTCGCGATCCTCGCTCACCGCCGCCGGGACGTCTCCGCTCCCCGGGACGTCTCCGCTCCCCGGGGCGTCTCCGCTCCCCGGGACCTCTCCGCTCCGGGCCGACCAGCGAGACAGCGGCCGGACCGCCCACCCGCCTCCGGGTGACACCCGCCCTGCTGGCGGCCGACGCCGCCCAGCCGGGTGCGGGGTGTGCCCGCGGCGTGCTGTCGAGCTGCCCCGTCCACGAGACCGGACCTCTGCGCCGCCCGGCCGACAAGCGCCGGGGCCGCAGCCACCAGGGCCGCAGCCACCAGAGTCAAAGCCGCCGGGGCCCGGCTACCCCTCGACCGTGACGTCGACCGGGCCGACGCGCAGGACACCGTCGTTCAGGGGCGTGCAGCGGACGCCGCCCCGGCCGCGCAGCGCCTTCCACGCGCCGGGCCCGACGGTGACGTCCATCCAGGCGCAGGGGTGCGCCGGCCGGTTGACCCGCAGGCTGACCGGGCCCTTTCCCGAGTCCAGGGTCAACACCGACCCGACCAGCTCGTCCACGGCGATGCCGGCGGTGAGGACGTTCCGCCGGACCTGCACCAGGTCGACACCGGGCGGCAACGACTCCTGCGCGATCACGGTGACGCTCGCCTCCCGGTGCGCCGGCTTGCCGAAGTACCGGTCACCGACGATGCCCAGGCCCGCCCGGACCCGGACCTCCTCGACCAGCTCGCCGGGCGGCGCCGGCGCCGGGCCGTCCGCGGGCCGGCCCACGTAGCGGTGCACCGGCGAGGCCAGCAACTGCACGATCCGCGGCATGACCGGAGTCTACGAAGCGGTCACCGAGCGCGAACCCCCGTTGGCCGGGTCAGGACCCGAGGGCGGCCGGCACGCCGCCGGGCACTCCCCTGATGGCCTTCACCGTCAGCCCGGTCCGCCGGGCCGGTTCCCCGATCGAGTGGAACGCCTCACCGTCAATGCCCCAACCCACGCGCCTCCCCCTACGGGAGACGCAAGCCACCCGTTCGCCGGCAGCCGTCCCGGCGGGGCCGTCACCCGTGGTCGTACACCGTCACGGCGATGTCGCGCGCGCAGAGGGTGCGCTCGATGACGGGTTCCATCCGGTTCCAGGTGCCGCCGGCGAGCCCGCAACCGATCCGGGGCACGTGCACCGACGCCCCCAACGCCTGCGCCTGGTCGGCGAGCGACGCCAGGCAGCGTTCGACGGCGTCGTAGCGGATGGGCGGGCCGCCACTGCCGGTCCTGATGCCGCGCTGGCCGACCATGTTCGCCACCCACACGTCCGGCGTGACCCGCACCAGGCGGGTCGCGCCGAGGGCGAAGTCGTTGCCCGCGCGGTGCCGGTGCCAGTCGCGGTAGTCGCGTTCGGGCTGGGGCCAGCGACGGGAGATCGCCACCACGAAGCCCCTGCCCCAGCCGCCGAGGTCGTTGCAGATGTGCGCGATCACCTTCGGGCCCTTGGCCTGGGGGCTGGTCGCGTCACCCTTGATGATCCTCAACGGCGTCACGCCGGCCAGCATGCCAGCCGCGTACGACGCTCCGGCAGCGAATTACCGCACCGGCACAGCCGCTACCGTTGCCCGGGGGCGCAGTTGTTGCTCGTACGCCTGACGGTGTATTCGGTGTCGTCGTGGGTGATGCCGGAGGGCGCGCCGTCGAAGTGGCTCTCGACCTTTTCCCAGCCCCGGCGTTGCTCGTAGTGCAGGTGCGGCGCGCCCGAGTTGCCGGTGCTGCCGATCCGCCCGATCTGCTCGCCCTGGGCGACCCGCTGACCGGCCCCCACCAGGGGCGGTTCGAGCAGGTGCAGGTACTGCGTCTCCCACCTGCCGCCGTGGTCGATCTTCACCCAGTAACCGCCGCCGCGACCGCGCGGGCCGCTCGGGTTGTCGGGGGTGCGACCGCCCAGCGACCCGTTAATCCCGGCCACGGTGACCGTGCCGGCATAGGACGCGAGCACCGGTCGCCCCCACGCCTCGCCCTCGGTCGGGAACAGGTCGACGTCGTAGTCGTCGTGGCCGGGGTAGGTGCCGAGCTGCCAGGTCTCGCCGCAGGCGACGGGGAGCTGGAAGAGCGGGCGCGGACCGGGCGGCCGCAGCAACGGCACGACGACCACGGCGAGGACGACGACGACGGCGACGACGGCAGCGACCGCGCCGAGCAGGATGGCCCTGCGGGCGGTACGGCTCCGGACGCGGCGGCGGCTGCCCTTGCGGCTGCGGGGACTGGTCGGGTGGCCGGTGGTCACCGTCCAGAGCATGGCAGACGCCGGCAAGGCGTCGGCGCCGAGCCCGGCCGCGTCAGCGGGGCCGGTAGTGAGGGGCTTGACCTGACGGAGGACGAGGCCGGTGTCCCCGCCCTCGGCGTGGCGGCGACTCTTCCGGCCGCCGGCCGGCTATTCAGTGACCACTGCGAAAGGAGCCCTCATGGCCAAACTGCTGTACTCGGCGACGGCGTCGCTCGACGGCTACATCGCCGGCCCGGGCGGCGACATGTCCTGGCTGACCGCGCACCTTGCCGGCGAGAACCCGACGGCGGAGCGCCTGCTGGCCGACGTCGGCGCGATCCTGGCCGGCAACCGCACCTTCGGCGGCGACGACCCGAACCGCGGCACCGACAGCGAGGGCGCGTTCGGCGGCCGGTACCACGGGCCGGTGTTCGTGCTCACCCACCGGCCGCCGGCCGCACCACACCCGGGTGTCACGTTCGTCGGTGACCTGCACAGCGCCGTCGCGCAGGCCAAGAAGGCCGCCGGCGACAAGTACGTGAACATCCTCGGCGCGAACGTCGCCCAGCAGTGCATCGAGGCCGGGCTGCTCGACGAGGTCCTGATGTTCTTCGCCCCGGTGCTGCTCGGCGACGGGGTACGCATGTTCGACCACCCCGGCGGCACCGAGGTGCGGTTGGCGCCGATTCCCGGCGAGACCGCGCACTGGTACAGCGTCGTCTACTGAGCGGTGTGTGGCCCCTACAGCCACGCGTCGTGTCCCTGCATCGGGCAACGGTCACCGGATGTTCACGGATATCGATCTGGACGATCACTTTCAACTCTGTCTATATGGGTACGGCAACCACCTGCTCTCACCCGGACGGAGCATCATGACCCGCACCCTGCGCGCAACGGCCGTCAGCCTCGCCGCGATCCTGGCCGCCACCCTCGGCCTCGCCCAGCCTGCCTGGGCCGCCAGCTACTCCGCCTCCCTCACCACCGCCGTCGCCGATCTCCCCGTCGCCACCGAGGTACGCACCGGCTACAGCCGCGACCTGTTCCGCCACTGGATCGACGCCGACGGGGACGGCTGCCACACCCGCAACGAGGTCCTCATCGCCGAGGCCACCACCAGGCCGAGCATCAGCGGCACCTGCACCCTGTCCGGTGGCCGCTGGTACTCCTACTACGACGACGCCTACTGGACCCTCACCAGCGACCTCGACATCGACCACATGGTCGCGCTCGCCGAAGCCTGGGACTCCGGAGCCCGCAACTGGACGAGCAGCCGCCGCCAGGCCTTCGCCAACGACCTGGGCGACAGCCGGTCCCTGGTCGCCGTCACCGACAACGTCAACCAGGCCAAGGGGGACCAGGACCCGGCCACCTGGATGCCGCCCTACGCCTCCGCCCGCTGCCGCTACATCAACGAGTGGGTCGCGGTGAAGATCCGCTGGCGGCTCACCGTCGACAGCGCCGAGAAGAGCGCCCTGACCGACTGGGCCGACAACTGCCCCAACGTCACCATCTCCGTCACCTACGCCTGGTGACAGCGCGCCCCACCCGGCCGGTCCGCCTTCCTCCGGGCCGGCCGGCCGGACGCCACCGCGCGTCGCCGGCCGTTGGCGTACGGACGGTGGCGATGACTCAGCGTGCGGCGCGCACGATCTCCCGCGCCGCACGGGCGCGCTTCTCGTCGTACGGCCGGCCCAGGGCACGCGCGAACTCGACGGTCCGGTCCAGCAGCGCCAGCGCCTCGTCGTAGCGACCCGCCGCGCGGCACGTCTCGGCGTAGGTGTGCAGGAAGTCGATCTCCAGCTGCACCTCGGCCAGCGGCTCCAGCAGCTCGAAGGCCCGCCGGTGGTGTTCGAGCGCCTTCTCGGGTGAACCCATGACCCGCAGCGCGACACCGAGATAGTTGTGGCACCACGCCTGGTTGTGCTGAAGATTGTTCTGCTCGGAGAGCCGCAACGCGTCGCGCAGCGTGCGCAGCGACTCCGTCGGATCGTCGGGTGCCAGTGCGACACCGAGGGTGACCAGCCCGGTGATCTGTGCGGGCCCGTCCGCCAGGGCGACGGATGCCCGGGCGAGTTCGACGGCTTCACGGTGCCGCCCGAGGTGAAGTGTCACCCATCCGTCGAAGGCCAACGCCTGGGATTGCCCGGCACGGCGCCCGATCTTCTCGAACAGCTCGCGTGCCCGCCGAAAGTGCGCCTGTGCCGCTTCGAGTTCACCGAGATCCCGGCGCACGAGGCCGGTACGCAGCGCCAGGGCGGCCGCGATGTCGTCGTCCGGCCCTGACTGCTCCGCCAGCTCGTAGGCGGAGAGCGCCTCGGTGAGGCGGCCGGCGGCGGCACAGGCGTAGCCGAGGTCCGCGAGCAGCGAAGCCCGCTGCTGGTCGCGGCCGAGACGTGCCGCGGCGGCTGCGGCCGCTTCGAGCAGGCGCGCCTGGTCGTCGGTTCCGCGGTGCCGGAAGAACCACACCCGCATGGCCTGCGGCAGTTCGGCCACCACCTCGTCCACGCCGAGCCGCACGGCGGCGTCGAAGCAGGCCACCAGGTTGACGTACTCGAGGTCGAACCAGGCCATGGCCTTCACCGGATCTCCCGGCGAGGGTTCCTTGCGGTACGGCGAGGGCAGTGTCTGATCGTGGGCGACCGCCTGCGCCAGATAGTGCCTGAGGACCCGACGCAGGGCGGCGTCGGCCTGTGGCTCCTCCTCGGCGGCGATTTCCGCCGCGTACTGCCGGATCAGGTCGTGCATCCGGTACCGCCCGGGCGCAGGCTCCTGGACCAGGTGGGCGTCGACCAACTCCTCCAGCGCCGCGCCGATCCGGGCGGGCGGCATGTCGGTGAGCGCGCCCACCACCGCCGCGTCGAAGTCGGCGCCCGGCAGGACGCCCAGCAGCCGGAACACGCGGCGCTGGACGGCGTCGAGCTGCCGGAGCGACATGCCGAACACGGAGTCGAAGCGGTTGGCGGTGTCGCGCAGCCGCTCGGCCAGCACCGCCACCGTCCAGCCGGGGCGGTGACGAAGCCGGGCGCCCGCCATCCGTAGCGCCAGGGGGAGCCCGCCGCACTGCCGCAGCACCTCGCTGACCGCTTCCTCCTCGACGAGCGCGAGCCCGGCCGCCCGGCCGAACAGGTGCGCCGCGTCGTCGTCGGTCAGTGGCTCCAGGGACACCGGCGGCACCCCGTCCAGGCTGACCAGCCGGTGGCGGCTGGTGACCAGGACCGCGGACTTCCCCGCGCCGGGCAGCAGCGGGCGCACCTGCTCCGCGTCGACCGCGTTGTCGAGCACGACGAGAGCCCGCCGGCGGGACAGCTCCGACCGCCAGAGCGCCGCGCGTTCGGTGACGCCGGTCGGGGGGTGCGTCACGTCCAACGCGCCCAGCAGCCGGCCCAGCGCGGCCTGCGGCTCCAGCGGCTCCTGGCCCGGGGTGAAGCCGTGCAGGTCGAGGTAGAGCCCGCCGTCCGGATAAGCAGGGGCGAGCCGATGGGCCACACGCACGGCCAGGCTGGTCTTGCCCACGCCCGCCATGCCGTCGATCGCAACCGCGCCGGTGGTGTGCAGCAGCTCTTCGACCAGCGCGGACTCCGCTTCCCGGCCGGTGAAGTCGAACAGGTCGGCCGGCAGATCGTTGCGGCGTGGGGCGGGCGCCGCGCCGGCCCTGGCCGCCTCGGCCCACACCGCGCGCAGTGGCCGGGGGTCGCGGCCCACCGCCCGGCACAGCGCCACGACGGCCTCCCACGGCGGCACGAGCTGACCGGTCAGGTACCGCGACAGCGACGAGCTGCTCAGGCCAGCCTGGCGGGCGAGGGCGCGCAGGCTGAGCCCGCTCAACTCCTTGAGCCGGGCGAGCTGAGCCACCAGTCGCTCCTGGGGGCTGGACACGCGCAACACCGTACCGTCCCGGACCACGGACCCGGATCGGCGACGCGTTTGCGCTGCTGGACCACGTTCTACGTGTCCCACGGTGTCCCACGGACCGCGCCGGCCCCGGCGCGCCGATGGTCGGATGACTCCTGTCAGAGACACCCACGACGAAGGAGAAGCGATGTCGACCGAGCGCATGCCGAACCCGGCGGTTCTGATCCCCGAGGCGATGGAGGCCCTGATGGCGGTCAACAGAGCCGTCGCGGGCGCCGGGGTCGACGGCAAGCTGCTGGCGCTGAGCCACCTGCGGGCGAGCCAGATCAACGGCTGCGGCCCGTGTGTGGCCGGGGGCGTCCACCAGGCCCGCCAGCACGGCGCGAGCGCAGACCAGGTGCACGCCGTCGCCGCGTGGCGGGAGACGCCCTGGTTCAGCGACGAGGAGCGCGCCGCGCTGGCCCTGACCGAGGCGGTGACCCGGCTCACCGACCAGCCGGACCCGGTGCCGGACCAGGTATGGGACGTGGCCGCCACGCACTTCGACCAGAAGGAGTTGGCCGCGCTGCTGCTCAACATCGCGATCACCAACGCCTTCAACCGGCTCAACGCGCCGACCCGCCAGCAGGCCGGCACGTGGTGACGTTGTTGCTGATCAAGGCCGAAGAGACCGGCCAACGCTGAACCAACCGGTGGAAGCCGGCCCCGGAGAGGGCTCCACCGACCAGTACCGCCCGAAGCCCACACGGCACAGAGAGGACGTTGTCATGTCGACCACGACGAAGACCACCAGCGCGAACGGCGAGAAGTACGACGGTTTCACCGACGAGGAGCGCGGCGCGATGAAGGAGCGCGCCAAGGAGCTGAAGAGGAGCGCTCGGCGGGGCGCCAAGGCCGACACGGAAAGCGAGGTGCTCGCGAAGATCGCCGAGATGTCGGAGTCCGACCGCGTGATCGCCGAGCGCCTGCACACCCTGATCAAGGCCAACGCGCCCGTCCTCACATCCAAGCTGTGGTACGGGATGCCCGCGTACGCCCGCGACGGCAAGGTGGTCTGCTTCTTCCAGAGCGCGGCGAAGTTCAAGACGCGGTACGCGGTGCTCGGCTTCAGTGACGAGGCGAACCTCGACGAGGGCGCCATGTGGCCGACCTATTTCGCGCTGACCGAACTGACCGCCGACGTCGAGGCCAGGATCGGCACGCTCGTGAGGCAGGCGGTGAGCTGAGAAGCGGGCGCTTCCGACGCGCCGAGGCCGTCGCCGGCACCCGACCCGCACGTCGCCTGTTCCGGTCACAGCGTGCGCGGTCATCGGTGCCGGCGACGCCACGTCGTCTCCTCGGCCTCCAGTTCCCGCTGTTCGGCAAGCCTGGACGTGCGTACGCGCCGACGGAGCTGCCTGGTGCGGATGCTCTGCGCGACGATCAGGGCGGTGGCGACCAGCACCAGGAGGGTCAGTGCGGCGATGGCGGACAGCCGGTCAGCCACCGGAATCAGCGCCGTCAGGAGCAAGATCCTGGCCACCTGGAACCAGTCGGACCGGCGGACGGCGCGGCGCTCGAAGCCCTGCACCGCCAGGAGGTAGAGGATGACTCCGCCGTACAGGACATAGACCTCGGCTCCGCTGAGCGCATCCTCGAAGCTGGGCACCGTGGGCTCGGCGATGTTGGTGAGGACCCGCTTGAGCCCGAGGGCGAACAGAATGATGCCGGCGATCATCGGCAGGTGCAGGTAGGTGTAGGCGTCCCGCGCGAGCGCGGCCCGCGTGCGGCCCCGGGCGCTGTGCAGCATGTGTTCGGCGGCGATGGCGCGGACGTCGAAGTAGACCCACCAGAGCGCCGAGATCAGGACGATGCCGAGCGCGGAGGCGAGAATGATGGGCCAGGTGGGCGGCCATCCCACCGCGAGGTTGGAAGCTGTCCCGAGGGAGATGACCGACTCGCCGAGCGCGATCAGGACGATCTGGGCATGACGTTCCGCCCAGTGCCCGGCCGAGACGATGGTCAGGCCCTCGGTCCGGACCACCGCGCTGACGGTGTACTCGACGGCGATGGCCAGCAGCCACAGGCCGGCCCGGGCGCCGAACTCGGCGGTGCCGGTGAAGAGCCGCTGCGGCACGAGTGCGGCGACGAGCAGCAGCGCCGTGCTGATCAGCGCTGGCGCGACGAGCCCCGACCACCGGCGGCGCAACTGCCGGTCGCCACGCACGGTGTGCCAGAGAGCCAGCACCTGCAGCGCCCGTAGCAGGAAATAGCAGGTGGCGAAGACCAGATCTCCCGGCAGCCCGTGCGGCGCGTCCGAGAAGGCGTCCGGGATCGTCACCGCCAGCACGAAGACGACGATCATGGTCGCGAACCCGACCAGGGGCATGACACCCTGATCGACGCGTACGACGTTGCCCAGCGCGACGAAGGTCGTCCAGGCGAACCAGAGCAGGGCCAGGATCAGAAGGCTCTTCACCAACGCGGTCGGGGTGAGGTATTTGGCGTTCGTCGCCGTCACGTTGAGAAAGGCGAAGACGAAAACCAGGTCGTAGAAGAGTTCCAGCGGGGTCACCTTGCTCCCCGGCGCGGCGGGCTCCAGTCGCCGCGTTCCTGTGCGCTCGCCGTCGCTGCTCACCCTTGCGAGTCTTGCAGCCGGGCCGGGGCCGAGCTGCGGTTATGCCAGGTCGGCACCGCTGCTGTACGACAGCAGAAGGCCCGCCTCCCGTTTCCGGGAAGTGGCCGTCGGCCTGTGTGGGCGTTACTCGGATCGATCCAGCGGTCTCTTCGGTGTCAACTCTCGGCAAGACGGTCGGAGCGGGCTTCATACGAGTTCATCTGACCTGCTGAAGCTCGTCTCGTGCCGGTTCGGCTGGCACGGTTGCTGTACTTCGCTGCTGCACTGCTGGCATCAGACGAGGCGCTGGATGCGCACCTTGGGTTGCTCGTTCCTGAGGTGGCCCTGCTTGTGCTGGCGGACCTGCTCGTCCCAGACCTCCTGGTCGTAGTCCGGGTCGGGCGGGATCCACTTGTGGGAGCCGTCGCTGTAGTGGAACTTCTCGTCGCCGGGTCGCAGGATGCTCATCGGGTCCAGCCGAGGAATCGGTAGTGCAGGTGGCCGGCGGGGGCGTGGGCCAGGTCCTGCGCGGCGTCGACGAGTTGGGCGGCCAGGTAGAGGGCGAGTGACACCGGAGCACGGTCGTACTCGGCCCGCAACTCCCGCCGCCGGGTCTGGCAGGGCCACTCCCCCGCACAGCCGCCGCAGGTCCAGGCCGGCTTGATCGGGTGGTGAGTGGTCATCGCGGGCCGTCCTGGCTGGGCCAGTGGCCGCGGTTGATTGGGATGCGGTGACGGCTCCGACAGGGCAGGTACGCGCCGCACCGGCAGATACGTCGCCAATGCCGCCACGACCAGACGGGCCGATGGCGACGGGCGAGCGTCAGGGCGGCAGCAGAGACGTACTCCTCGTATGACACGCGCCGCATGCGCCCTCCCCCGTCAATTGCGAGGGCAACTCGTCCGCCCCCGAAGGGAAGGACACGGCGGCCAGGTGATCTAGCGCCGCCCGCCGCATCCGTGACGGGGACGCTACGTAGAGTCTCGGGGTGAGATGGGTAAGGTTCCTACCCCCGGATCAGACGACCAGGCCGACCTTCAACGCCAGGTCGCGGGCGTCGTCTCGGGTGGCGCGCGGTCCGTCGAGCAGATCCAGGGTGATCTGTCGGGCGTAGCCGTTGAAGCGGATCGTCTCCGGAGCTGACTCGTACGCCTGCTGAAGTGTCGTCACGGCGGCTTCCTTGTCGTCTTTGCCGTAGTGGGCACGCGCGACCTCGATGAGGTGGCGGGCACGACGCGGCCTGGACGGGATGGCCGCGGCTTCGTGTCGCCGCGCCTGTCGCGCTGCCTCACCGGGCTTGTGCAGCTCGACGGCCACGGTCACCGCGTGGGCGCCCATGATGACCCGTGAAAACGACGTCTGCGGCTGGTAGAAGTCCTGAGGTAGACGCCGCGCCACCTCGTCCGCGCGGTCCCAATACCGCCAGGCGCGTCCCTCCTCGCCAGCGCGAGCGGCAACGTAGGCGGCCTCGAAGTGCAGCGCACCCCAGAGCGCAAGAAGATTCGATTCCGCGTCGGCCATGTACGCCTCTAGAGCTGAGACCATGTCGAGCGTCAACGAGAGGGCGGTGTCCCAGTCCCCGGCATCCCGGTGCACCTGACACAGGAACCACCCGGCGCGAGCCAACGCCTCGGGATCACCGGACTCCTGTGCGGCCACCATCGCCCGGTCGGCTACCCGCCACAGCAGCTCGGCCGCCGGCTGGTAGGCCAGAAACATCTGCGCCAGCCCCAGCGCCTCCGCCAGCAGAGCCTGAGCCTGCCGGTGCTCTACGCCCTCATACGCCAACGCGGCGCGCTGCGCGTCCCGCAGCAGATCCGGCAGCAGTGCACCCAGCACCGTGCGATGATCCGACGACTGGTGCCGTGCCCGCCACGCCGCCGCCAGCCGCTCCCTGATCCGGCTAAGCGACTCAGGCGGCACGTCACCTGGTAGCACAAGACGGTTCACAGCGTCGCGGACAGAGGCCAGTGTGGGATGCTCGGGACCGTTCACGGCGGCCGATCGCTCGCTCAACTCTCCGACCAGAGCGGACACGTCGACCTTGAGCGCGCGGGCAATCCGGTCCAACATGTGCACGCGCGGCGGCAGGATGCGATCGGTCTCCACCGCCTTCACCCACTCCGCGCTACGGCCCACCAACCCACCGAGTACAGCCCGGGTCTTGCCGGACCGCTCGCGGTAGACCTTCAGACGCTGCCCGAAGGTCAGCTCCGGCATCGAGTCCATCCCGAACCTCCTCATAGCGCGGGATGCTGCAACGGCCCGACGGCCGCTGCGCCTACGGTACCGACCAGGCACGTCACTGATAAGAGACGCGGACCCAGCACCGCCAAGCCGCTTCAATCGAGCCAGCAATTCGGTAACGATGGTCAGACGTTGAAGCGGAACGTAGATGGGGCCTCCCGTGACCTGCATCGGCCTGTTCGACAGCTTTGCCGACGTTCACATTGTCTTGTGCCCCATCTGTGCACAGCCGTTTCTTACACTCGGCTTGTGCCGGAACCGCGCTTCGAGATGGTGATCTCCCAGGTTTTCAACGTCACGGGCCGCCCAGTGATCGTGTCCGGGTCTTGTAGTCCGACCGGGCTGCGCCAAGGCGACATGGTGGAGGTGCTGTGTGACGGCAACGTCGTGGCCACAACCCGCGCCTTCGTTGAGCTGCACTCGCGTCCCGGCACCGCGTCCCTCGTACTGCCTGACGTGGCAGGGTCTGACGTGGAGCCAGGCCATGTCCTGCGAGCGGCGGGGGAGCATTGACGTTGGCAGCTACAGCCACGCCGACCTCTTCGGTGTGAACGCGGATGGGCCTCACCGACGGGCGCTGTCGGACACCGTTCTGTGTTGCCGACCATGGCCGCTTTACTGTCTCGTGTCGCCTGCTGCTGGTCGTTGCTGCTGCTTTCGCTGCCTCCTGGCTGCCTCACCTTGCCCACCTGGCCGTCGCAGCCTTCTCAGCAGCCACCAACCCGCCAGCCCCCAACCAAGCGCCACCAGCACCAGCAGGGCCAGGTTTTTTTACCGGGGCGAGGGGTATCCCCTCACCGTAGACAACCCTTCGCGCTCCTGTATCGCGCGCAGGCACGGCCAGGCCGATCCGCATCCGATCAGGCGGAGCATCAAGGACCACACCGCGACGGATGATCCTCTGATCCGTGCTTACAAATGTTCCCCGCCACTCCTGATGACGGCCACCTCGCCCGACAGCATCCACCCGCTCGGGTGTGAATGTCCCCTCCGCGCCGTGTCCCGTCGCCGCCCGCCACGACGGGCCGAATTCGTCGAACGACTGCCAAACGCCGAGTACGGATACCGCCGCGAGGGCGGCGACCAGCATGCCGACCAGGAAGTAACGCGAGGCTTGCCTCATGCTCCTCGCGAGCCCACTCTGAGACACCAGCACGTAGGCCAGGGCGAACCAGGCTGCCGGCATACCAGCAGGACCGGGAGCGTCATGAACGGATTGTACGAGCGCTTGTCACGTCGGACGGCGCCGACGGCCTGGACCTGGTCCTCATCGACGCCGGACAGGAGCGGGCACGGCCAGTTTGGAAGGTGCCTTGATTTCGAGGTAGGCCCGTGCTCCCGTGCTGGTGATCAGGCTGGTTCCGCCCGACGAGGCGAGGATGGCGGCGCGAAATACTCCAACGTCACTTGGCTTCGGCGTTGGGCGTGGCGCGGGTATGAGGACGGCCACCGCGTTGATCATCGATGGTTTGTGAGGACAACCGAAGACCGCGCGATGGCCGTGGACCACAGCCTAGACCTTGACCGCTGGCGGGTCATCCTGGACGAGGCGGTGACGCGCGTCGCTGGCCGGTTCGTGCGGGCGGAGCCACGGCGGACTGCCGGGCAGTTCGTGGAAGGCCTGCTGTCGGACGTGGAACGTAAGACCTGCTGGTCCCTGGCGGAGCGGGCTGGCCACTGTGATCCGCAGGCGATGCAGCGACTGCTGCGTACGGCGGTGTGGGACGCCGACGCCGTCCGCGACGACGTGCGGGACTGGCTGATCGAACAACTCGGCCACCCCGAGGCCGTCCTTGGTCACCGACGAGACCGGCTTCCTCAAGAAGGGCGTGTGCTCGGTCGGGGTGCAGCGGCAGTACACCGGCACCGCCGGACGGGTCGAGAACAGCCAGGTCGGGGTGTTCCTGGCCTACGTGACACCCGCGGGCCGGGCGCTGATCGACCGGCGACTCTACCTGCCAGAGGCGACCTGGTGCGATCGCCCCGACCGCCTCACCGCCGCCGGCGTCCCCGACCAGATCGGGTTCGCCACGAAACCGACCCTGGCCCGGCAGATGATCGCCGCCGCGTTGGACGCCGGCGTCCCGGCAGGGTGGGTGACCGGCGGCGAGGTCTACGGCGCCGACCCCGGCCTACGCGCTTACCTGGAACAACGTGGGATCGGCTACGTCCTCGCGGTCGGCTGTGACCGACGCGTGCACGTCAACGACGGCCGCACCCTCATCCGCGTCGACGACCTCGCCGAGCGGATCCCCACCCGAGAATGGCAGCTGCACAGCTGCGGACCGGGAGCGAAAGGACCCCGCGACTACCTGTGGGCCTGGATCACCACCTCCACCCGGCCCGGTGAGCATCGGTGGCTGCTCATCCGCCGCAACCGCACCACCGGCGAACTGGCCTTCTACCTGTGCTGGTCACCCCGCCCAGTGCCACTACACACCCTCGTGCGAGTGGCCGGCTCCCGCTGGAGCATCGAGGAGTTGTTCCAGACCGGCAAGGGCCAGGTCGGCCTGGACGACTACCAGGTCCGCAGCTGGACCGGCTGGCACCGGTTTATCACCCTGGCCATGCTCGCCCTGGCCGTCCTGACCATCCTCGCCGCCACCGCCCAGCAGTCCGGCGCCGACCCGAAGATCATCGCGTTGACCATCGCCGAGATCCGCCGACTTCTCAACGCCTTCGTCCTCGCCGCATCGCTACCGCCAGCGCACACCCTGCACTGGTCAACCTGGCGCCGAACATCCCAAGCCCGAGCCCGCCGATCCCACTACCAGCGCAGACTCAGTCACTTCGCTAAGCGCAAGATCAAGTGACGTTGGAGTACTAAGCTTGATCGGTGCACCGGGTCAAGCTGTACGCGGCCGAGGGCGGCCTTGGGCTGGTCGTCACCGGCCGCGCCATGCCTGATCTGCGGCGTCGGCATCGGCCCCACCGGCAGCCGCGCCCTGCGGCTTGAGATCGCGTCTGGCGGGCGCATGCTGCCACGTCAACAGGGCCTGGTCCTTCTCGGGAAGGTGCACCGCTGGAACTATGGCGTGCACGTGTACCGGACCGGGGACTACGTCTCGCCGCTTCCCCCACTGCGAGCCGACCATGCGCGCAAGGTCACTCCACACGGCAGCGCGGCCTGGTTCGACCGATGGGCCTACCAATTCGCCTCCTGGCTCGATGACGCCGACACAGGGCCGCTGCACAGCGGGTACTTCCCTAGCGCGGCGGGCGAACGAGAAGATGCGACATGCAGAAAAGCTGGCAGACCATCGTGGGTGCGCTGTCGGGTGTCACTGGAGCGGTGATCTGGGCGCTGGCCACGGCGATCTATCAGCCGCTTATGCAGCCCGATGGCTTCTGGACCGACGGCAGCACCGGGCAGATGTTTCCGGAGGTAGGCAGTAACAACACCTACTGGCCTCGTGACATCCGCCAGTTGGCGATCTTGCTGGCCTTGGGTGGAGTGATCCTAATCTGCCGCGCGAACGTTCGCGGCGTCGTCGCCGGCGCGATCGGGATGACCGGCTGGCTCGGCGTGGACATATGGCTGGACCGGATCGACGTGGCCGGCGGCTCTACCGCAACCTTGCTCGCAGCCAGTGGTATCGCCATGTTCTCGACAACCGCCGTCGTCGCTGCCAGGGTTTCGGCGGGTCAAGGCGGACCTCCTCTCGCCCGGCATCTGTCCGCTGCCGTCACCGCGGCACTCGCGGCTGCCACGACGGTGGTCACGACCCCCTGGGACGAGCCGGTGACGAACCCGGCCCAGGTCCAGGTCGAAAACGCGCTCTCGATGCTCAAAGCAGGATTGGTAGCGATGTTCATCGCTACCACGATCGGCCTCGTCGCGGTTCAGCTCACCACTGTCCGCACCCGGCGGGTGGGCGCCTTCGTTGTGGTGGCCGCGCTGGCCGCTTGGCTCGCCGCCAGCCACGGACCGCTTCGGCCTGTCGGCCTGATTGGCATGCCTGTCGCCGCCACGCTCGCCGTGGCCGCAGCCCGGGAGGTCCCCCTGATCCGGCTGCTCCCCGTCGCGGTCGCCTGCTGTGTGGCTCTGCCTCCGACAATGATCATTCTCTACATCGCAGGATCGGCGGTCGGCAGCGCGATGACCTCCCTGGCGGACAATCCACCGATCAACGCCGCCGACACCGATCTCTCGATAGCCTTCACCGGCCTGGTCCTCGGGCTGCTACTGGCATCGATCAGCCACCTGATAACCCTGCCCGCACCCAAGCCGGACAGCCTGGGCCGCGGCCCCGTGGTGAAGCAGATTTGAAGCAGACCAGCCGCAGCCACCCGCCTCACCGCGCGGCGGCTGCATCGCCGGGACGGACTCAGACGTTGAAGCGGAACTCAGGACGGCCCTAGCGTGACCTGCGGCAAGCTGGTCACGCCCGCTCCTGGGCTCACGTCGTTCTTTGTTGGTTGCCGACGTTTCACGCTGTCTGGTGCCCCATGTGTACCCCGGGATGCTCCTTGACCCCCAGGCAACCAACACAGGCCCATGAGCTGCCATTCAACGAGGGCTGAGCTGCAAGGACGATCCGCCGGCATCCATGCTCGTCCGTTGGTGTCCGTCGCGGTCGTCACCCAGATTGTCACCCACGCTGGTCCTCGACCTCGCCTCCGCCGGCCGCCCTGTTGCACCTTCCTGCAGGCGTAGCCCACCGTTGGGTGTTTGGCGCGCCCATGCCATCCTGGTGCGCAACAACGGGTGGGAGCCGAGGGCCGATGGCAGAGCTGTTCCTCAGTCGACCGCATGACTCCTTCGCCCTGCTCAGGCGGGTCTGGGTGAAGGTAGACGGGCACAGAACTGTCGGACTGCGGCCAGGACAGTCAGCCAGGATCAGCGTCGGCGAGGGTCAGCATGTGGTCCAGGCGGCCCTGGACTGGACCCGTAGCGAGCCCTTCTCCCTACATCTGGATGCCGACCAGTCCGCATCGCTCGAAGTATCCTGCCCGGCGCGCGCTTACTGGCTGACGTGGTTCCGACCCTCACGGGCTCTCGACCTGCGGCGCGTCTGACCTCTTCGTTCCGAAGGAACGATCACGGGTCGATGAGCTGATCCGTCGCGGCACCTTCCGAAGTCGTGTCTGGAAGCCCTCCCTGCAACGTGCTGGCCTACCGGTGGCACTGCGCTTCCATGACCTGCGGCACTCGTACGCGACCTGGCTGGTCTCCGACGGCGTACCGATCAACGACGTGGCGAAGGTGATGGGGCACGAGCAGACGTCGACGACGTTGAACAGCTACACGCACTCGACGGCTGAGCGCGACTGCCGAGTGCTGAAGTCCTTTGCTGCCTTCTCGCTGCCTCCGAGCAACGACTGACCTCAGATGCGAGTCAAGGCCCCTCGATCGAGGGGCCTTGAGCTTGCCTTATTCATGGTGGGCGATACTGGGATCGAACCAGTGACCTCTTCGGTGTGAACGAAGCGCTCTCCCGCTGAGCTAATCGCCCTCAGCGACGATGACTCTACCTGATCGAGGGACCGGACCGGAAATCCGGGGTCCGCGCGTCGCCGGGGTCTCGACCGCCGCCCGACCACGCCCCTGCCACGGCACGTCGGGGTCGCCGCCGCGGCACGTCAGTTCGTCGCGAGGTAGTGCAGGGCCTCGGCGATCACGTCGATGCCGAAGCTGTACTTCAGCGACAGCCAGACCACCGTGCCGACGAAGACCAGGCCGACGCTGCCGAGCACGAAGCGTACGGCCAGCGACTGGTCCTTCACCCACTGCGTCCAGCTGTGGACGTGTCGGCGGGTGAAGCCGAGCAGCCGGCGAGCCCAGTGGAACTCGACGGCCCAGATGCCGAGGCCGGCGATCACCAGCAGCCAGCCCGGCCCGGGCAGCGGGATGAGGGCGATGCCGATGGTCACCACGAGTGCGCCGGCGATGGCAATGAAGATCTTGAGGGCGACCCGGCCGGTCGGGTTGGCCCGGATCAGGTCGAGGGTGGTGGCGAGCCGCTGCCGCCAGCGCGGACGGGGCCGCCGCTCGGCCAGCGCCGTTCCGTTGGCGCCACCCCGGTCGGCCGGCGTCCGACCTGACGGGCCCTGCTGCTCCATCGGCACCCCGTACCCCCGCTTTTCGGCTGCCCGGACCGCGACTTTCGGCCCGGCCGGCGCGGCCATCGGATCCACTGAGGATCGTTTCGTGACCATTTCCTCCCCCAGTGTGGCGCGCGCCCGTCACTGCAACGGTCGACTGGACGTTACCGGAGTAAGTCGACGACTGAACCACCCGATGCCGGGCGGGATCACGCACTGGGCAGAACCGGAAAACCCTACATGAATCCTCACATTCACGCGGACTTTCCGACCCCCTTCCCACCACTGGGTGAAGTCAGCGTATGGCGGAGCGTAGCCAGGAGTAGCACCTGAGTATGGGAAAAGCGGGACACGCGCGTTCCGCAGCGGTGCCGGGGGGAGATCGTCCATGAGTGTCATCCGACCGACGACCGTAGAGGTCGAGACGTCGCTAAGGCTCGTCGCACCTGACGCCACGGCCTTGCCGGTGCGTGCCAGTCTGCGTTACGACCCTGCTGATCCGTATGCGGTCCATGTCCTGTTCCACGCCGAATCGGCCGGTGGCGAGGCGGTCAGTTGGTCCTTCGCCCGGGAGCTGCTGGTCACCGGCCTCGACGAGCCGGCCGGCATCGGCGACGTGCGGGTCTGGCCCTGGGCCACCCCGCGCGGGGACTTCGTCGCCCTGGCGCTGTCGTCGCCCGACGGCAACGCCCTCTTCGAGGTGCCGCGTAGCGTCCTGGTGCGCTTCCTGCGGCGAACCTACGTCGTCGTCCCGCGCGGCCGCGAGGCCGAGCACCTGGACGTCGACACCGCGGTGAACCGGCTGCTCGCCGGCCGCTGAGAAACCGGCAAGACGGACCATCCGGGGCCGCGCGGATCTGCCGAGTCCGCGCGGCCCCGGCCCACCAGGGGGTACGCGGGCAGCCCTCCCGCCCAGGGCCGGGCTCAGCCGTGCGTGGTGATGCCGCCGTCGACCGGGATCACCGCGCCGGTGAGGTACGCCCCGGCGCGGGACGACAGGTAGATCGCGGTGCCGGCCATGTCCTCCGGCCGGCCGATCCGCCCGAGCGGCACCTGCCCCTCGATGGCGGCCCGGGACGCGGGGTCGTCCAGCGCGAACGCCATCATCTTGCTCTCGAACGGCCCCGGCGCGATCGCGTTGACCGTGATCTGCTCGCCGGCGAGCTGGTGGGCGAGGCTGCGGGTGAGCATGTGCACGGCGGCCTTGGTCGCCGAGTACGCGTACACCTCCATGAACGGCACCCGGATGCCGTCGACGGAGCCGATGTTGATCACGCGGGCCGGGTCGTCGGGGCTGGCGGACGCCCGCAGCGCGGGCAGCAGCGCGGTGGTGAGCCGGAAGACCGCCTTGACGTTGACGGCCCAGAGCTTGTCGAACGCGCTCTCCGGGTACGCCTCCAGCGGCGCGCCCCAGGTCGCGCCCGCGTTGTTGACCAGCACGTCGAGCCGGTCGACGCGCTCCCGGACGGCGGCGGCGAGGCCTTCGGCGCCCGCGTCGCTGCTGAGGTCGGCGGGGATGGCCTCGCAGCGCCCCTCGGCGGAGAGTTCCTTGGCCACGGCCTCGCACACGTCGGCCTTGCGGGACGAGATGATCACGTGCGCGCCGGCCCGGACGAAGCCCTGGGCGATCATCAGGCCGATCCCCCGCGAGCCGCCGGTGACCAGGACCGTCTTGCCGTCAACCGAGAACAGATCCGTCATGCCCATCCCATCGCGAGTCGGCCGGGGCCGCCGGGGGTGAACGCGGTCGGCCCGGCCGGTGCGACCGGCTGCGGGCGTGCCGCGACCGGACGACGCTACCGCTCGGTAACGTAGCCCGCCGCCGACAGCCCGGACAACCCCGCGCGACGTCTTCGGGATGCGATGATCGTCGCCCCGGGCTACCGTCGCAGGCGATGGTCTCTTCCGGTCAGCTCTCCCCCGCGCCGCCCGACACCCCTGCCACCGCCCCAGCCGAGATCGACACCCTCACCCTGGGTGACCTCGTGTCCGGCCCGGGTTGGCGGCGTCCGGTGCTGCTGGACCGGGACCTGCTCATCCTGACCGCCGGCGGACACGGCACCGCCGAGCTGGATTTCCGCGCGCTGCCCTGCCGGCCCGGCACGCTGCTGCGGGTGCGCGCCGGTCAGGTGCTGCGCTGCGCCGGCCCGCACCTCGACGCCACGGTGGTGCGCTGGGACGCCGACGCGCTGCGCGGGCTGGACGTCGACCCGGACGCCGTCCCGGCCTGGATCCAGCTCGCCGGCGAGGACGAGGACGCGGTGATCACCGAGGTGAGCCAGCTGGCGGTGGACTGCCAGCGGCACCACGGGCTGGCCGCCGCCCGCGGCCTGCTCCGCCACCAACTCGCCGTGTTGCTGCTCCGGCTGTCCCTGCTGCCCGAGGGCTCCCATTCGGTGCCGCGGGCGGAGGCCGCCACCTTCCACCGGCTGTGCCGGGAGATCGAGCGCGGCTACCAGCACACCCGCCGGGTCGAGGACTACGCCGACCGGTTGGGCTGCTCGGTGCGGACGCTCACCCGGGCCTGCCTGGCGGTGACCGGGCGCAGCGCCAAGCAGGTGGTCGACGAACGGGTGGCCCTCCAGGCGAGCCGGCTGCTGGCCGCCACCGACGAGCCGGTCGCCCAGATCGGGCGGCGGCTGGGCTTCTCCGAGCCGACGAACTTCGGGCGGTTCTTCGCCCGCGAGGTCGGGATGAGCCCGGGCGCGTTCCGGGCCGCCCGTGAGCAGCCGGTGCCCGGTCCGGTCGTCCGGCCCCGTCCGCCCGCCGACGCGGTCGACGGGCTCCGCCGGGCATGATGACGGGGTGCAGATCTCCGCGCGCGGCGACTACGCGGTACGGGCGGCGCTGAGCCTCGCCACCGCGTACCCCAGATTGCTCTCCACCCCGGCCATCGCGGCGGAGCAGGACATGCCGCGCAAGTTCCTGGAGGCGGTGCTGGCCGACCTGCGGCGGGCCGGCGTCGTCCGGGCGCAGCGCGGTGCGGAGGGCGGCTACACGCTGGCCCGGCCGCCGCGGGAGGTGACCGTCGGCGCGGTGCTGCGCGCGGTGGAGGGTCCGCTGGCCGGGGTCCGCGGCCTGCGCCCGGAGGAGACGAGCTACGAGGGCGCGGCGGAGAACCTGCCCGGGCTCTGGGTGGCGGTGCGGGCGGCCGTGCGACGGGTGGTCGACGAGGTGAGCCTGGCGGAGATAATCAGTGGCCGGCTGCCCGCCCACGTGCGTAGGTTGACCGCCCTGCCCGACGCCTGGGAGCCGCGCTGATGCCCACCCCCACCCTGCACACCGACCGGCTGTTGCTGGAGCCCTACGGGCCGGACGACGCCGAGGACTTCGTCGCCCTCTTCACCGACCTGGAGGTGGGCCGGTTCATGGGCGACGGCCCGATGACGGCCGAGGCGGCCGGCGCCCTGTTCGGGCGGGTCTTCACCAAGGTCTACGCGGCCGACCTCTTCGACGTCTGGGCGGTCCGCCGCGAGGGCCGGTACGTCGGGCACGCCGAGATCAAGCGGACCGACCAGGTCGACGGCCACGAGCTCGTCTACGCGCTGGCGAAGCCGGCCTGGGGCGCCGGCCTCGGCACCGAGCTGGCCCGGACCCTGGTCCGGTACGGATTCGACACCCTCGACCTGCCCCGGGTGTACGCGACGGTCGCCGACGCCAACCACGCCTCGCTGGCGCTGCTGGGCAAGCTCGGCTTCGTCCACGAGCGCGACATCGCCGAGGACGACGGCAGCGTCACCCGCGTCCTCGCCGTCGACCGCGCCCCCGCCTGAGACACCCGGCGGGCTCCCGGCGTCTGCCGGTGGTCACCACCCGCAGCAGGTCCCGGGCGGCCCGGTCCGGCGCGAGCGGCGCCCCGCCGGGCGGCGGCGCGGGATCCGCTCCACCGTGACGACCTCGCCCGGCCAGCGGACGTCGCCCGCCGGCTGCACGCCCGACGCCGCCGAGCCGGTCACGCCGGGGCGCCGCCGGTGTAGCCGCCGCGGTGGTAGACCAGTGGGTCGCCGTCCTCGCCGCCGCCGAGGGCGAGCGGCTCGGCGACGAAGAGGGTGTGGTCGCCGGCCGGCAGCCGGTGCACGATCCGGCAGAGCAGCCGGGCCAGCACTCCGGTCAGCAGCGGCACCCCGAACGGCCCCGGCGTCCAGTGCGGGTACGCGGCGAACCGGTCCACCCCGCTGGTGGCGAAGACCCGGGCGGCCTCCCGCTGGCCGGCGCCGAGCAGGTGCACGGCGACGTGCTCGGCCCGGGCGAGCACCGGCCAGCTCGACGAGGCGACGCCGAGGCAGAACGAGACCAGCGGCGGGTCCAGCGAGACCGAGGTGAACGACGTGGCGGTGAACCCGACCCGGACGGGCTCGCCGAGGCCGCCGAGGCAGGCCGGCTCGACGGTGCCCGGGGCGACGGCGGTGACCACCGTGACCGTCGCGGCCTGCCGGCGCAGCAGCGCCCGGTACAGGTCCCGGTCCACCGGCAGCAGGTCGGCGTCGCCCGCCCGGGGACGCTCGACGGTGGTCACGCCGGCACCAGGGCCGGGGCGGCCTGCGCGGCGCGGACCTCGTCGCGCAGCAGCGTCCAGATCTGGTGGCGGTGGTGGCGGAAGGCGTCGGAGGAGCGGACGTCCGCCACGGCGTCGCGGTCGCCGAGGTCGATGTCGACGACCTGCTTGATCCGGCCCGGCCGCGAGGTCATCACCGCGACCCGCCGGCCGAGGTGGACCGCCTCGTCGATGCCGTGCGTGACGAACACGACCGTCTTGCCGGTGCGCTCCCAGATCCGCACCAGCTCGTCCTGCAACGAGTCGCGGGTCTGCGCGTCGAGGGCGGCGAACGGCTCGTCCATCAGCAGTACGTCCGGGTCGTGCGCGAGGCTGCGGGCGATGGCCACCCGCTGCTTCACGCCGCCGGAGAGCTCGTGCGGGTAGCGGTCGGCGAACCCGGTGAGCCCCACCAGTCCCAGGTAGTGCGCGACCAGGTCGGCGCGTTCGGCCCGGGGCACGCCCTTGGCCTCCAGTCCGAACGCGACGTTGCCGGCGGCGGTGCGCCAGGGCAGCAGCGCGTACCGCTGGACGACGGTCCCGCGGTCCAGGCCGGGCCCGGTGACGGGCCGGCCGTCGACCAGCACCTGCCCGCCGGTGGGCCGCGACAGCCCGCCGAGCAGGTCGAGCAGGGTGGACTTGCCGCAGCCGCCGGGCCCGACGACGACGAGGAACTCGCCGGGGCGTACGCCGAGGGTGACCTCGTCCAGCGCGGTGACCGCACCGGGGGACGCACGCCGGCCGGCGCGGGCCGGGAAGGTCTTCGTCACCCGGTCGAAGAAGATCTTGTCGGTGCTCATGCCGCCACACGGCCCACGGCGGTGACGGGGGCCGCGGAGAGGGCACGCGGACGGGTACGACGGGGTGAGTCCATGCGAGTCTCCTGATCTGTCCACGGTGCGGTGGAGGAAAGCCCGACGAGGGGCAGGGAGGCACGGCCGCTCCGCGTCGAGCGGACGGCGGGCGAATGTGCGGCGGGGGAGCCGGGCCGGGGTGGTGCCGGTCAGCTCAACAGAGCGCGCTCGCGTGCCGGACCAGGTCGACGTGCACGCGAGCGGTGAGGAGAAGCTCGTCCCGCTGCGACATGACCTCATGTTGCCGGCGGGCGCACCAGCCGGTCAACGTCCTTCCATAAGATGAGATCGGGGTCGCCTTGTTCGCCACCTCCCCATCCGCACCTGGGTTCATCGACCCGCAACACCCATCTGATGGATAGGGATTGTCGGCACTGCGGACACCGCCCACGACAGACCGGGACGGGTTTCGGAAATCGGCGCTCCGGGCATGTTCGGTTCCGTCAGGGCAGGGAATCGAAGGGAGCCCCGCGATGGGTCTGATGTTCCGCAAGCGCAAGAAGTACGGCCCGATCATCCTGAACTTCACCGAGAACGGCTTCTCGTCCTGGAGCATCAAGATCGGTCGCTGGTCCTGGAACTCCCGGGCCAGGGCGCACCGGGTCGACCTGCCGGGCCCGCTGTCCTGGAAGCAGGACAAGTCCCGGGCGTGACGTCCCGAGGTCGCGCGGGGTGCCGGTGGTCTCCACCGGCGCCCCGCTCGGCGTTCGGGCCGCCACCGCTAGAGGAGTGGCGCCGGCGCGCAGGTGTGACGCCGGCGCGGAGGGGCTCGGTGTGGAACGGGCCGGCCGCGAACCCGTCGACGCGGTCAGGGAGTCGACCGCGCGTCCGGGCCGGTGACGACCACGTCGCCGCCGAGCCGGCCGTGCTCCGGGTCGCGGGTCACCTCCCCCGCCCCGAGCAGCCCGGTCAGCGCCCGGACGGCGTCGGCCGAGCGGTAGACGGTCGCGGTCAGGGCGTACCGGCGCAGCTCGGTGACCGTGCGCGGGCCGGAGCGGGCCAGCTCGGCCAGCAGTTCCCGGCGCAGCGGCCCGGGCTCGGGGGCCAGCGCGATGTCGAGCAGCCGGCCGGCCGGGTCGGCCGGGTCGCGGTAGCGGACCCCGGCGAACTCGTCGACCGCCCAGAGCGCCTCCTTGAACGCCTCCAGGCTCTTGTCGGAGCCGGTCGCGAAGGCGAGCAGCCGTGCGGGCCCGCCGTCGGCGGGCACCAGCTCCACCTCGGTCGCCAGCGGGAAGCCGGCGTCGGCGAGGGCGCCCCGGGCGGGTGCGCCGGGCGCGGTGGCGAGCAGCACCTCGGCCGGCCTGCCGGCCGCCGCGGCGGTCAGCACGGCCGGGTCGGCGGGCCCGTCCACGTACGACAGCAGGGGCCCGCCGGTCGCGCCGGCCGCCTTGAGCGCCACCGGCAGCCGGGCGGTCCCGCCGGGCACCAGGTGCACGGTGGCCTCGGCCGGCAGCTCCGCCTCCACCGCGCCCAGCCGGGCCGGCAGTTCCTCGGTGCCGGCGGCGAGCACGAGCACGGTGAGCTGGCGGCCCCGCAGCCGGTCGGCGTACTCGGCGACCACCCGCAGGGCGGCCTCGGCGGAGTCGGCGTCGCCGTCGTCGTACGCCAGGGCGACGGTGACCCGGCGGGCGCGGTGCAGCGCCCCCGGCAGCCAGGTCTCCAGGTGTCGGACGAGCAGCTCGCGCAGGACGGCGTCGGTCGGCATGCTGCCGTTCTACCGCACACGGCCCGGGCCGGACGCCGCTCCCCCGGCCGGACGCCGCTCCCCCCGGTCGGCCGGACGCCGCTTGCCCGGCCGGGCGGTTCGACGCCCGGGCCCGAGGGCGGCCTCGCCCGGGGCCGGCCGGGCAGGGGATCCGCCGGGACGGCCGGCTCAGGCCGGGACGGAGACGCCCACCCCGCCGCGGGTCTGGCCGCCGTAGCGCCGCCGCTCGGCGGCCAGGTCGAGCCGGCCGATCCGCTTGCGGGCGGCCAGGGCGGCGTCGTCGAGCCGGTCGGCGGGCACCAGCCAGACGACCTCGAACTCCAGGCCGTCCGGGTCCTGCCCGTAGAGGCTCTTGGTGGTGCCGTGGTCGGAGGTGCCCACGAGGGCGCCGGCCGCCGCGAGCCGCTCGGCGGTGACGGCCAGCTCGTCGAGGGTGTCGACCTCCCAGGCCAGGTGGTAGAGCCCGACGGTGCCGCGGCCGGCGGCGGAGCGGCGCGCGCCCTGGCCGACCTCGAACAGGCCGAGGTCGTGGTCGTTGGTGGAGCCGGGGGCCTGGAGGAAGGCGGCGCCCCGGAACCCGTCCGGGGTCATCGGGATCTGCCGGAAGCCCAGCACGTCGCGGTAGAAGGCGACGCTGCGGGCGAGGTCACTGACGTAGAGCACGGCGTGGTTGAGACGGTGGATTCCCATGTCGCCGACGCTAGCGCGATTTGGTTGAACCTTCAACTACCGGGCGTATGATGGGTGTCATGACCCGCTGGCTGGACCCGGACGAGCAGCGCACCTGGCGCGCGTTCCTGACCGCCTCCCGCGCGCTGATGGAGACGCTCGACCGCGAGCTGCAACACGACGCCGGGATGCCGCACGCCTACTACGAGATCCTGGTCCGCCTCTCCGAGGCGCCGGAGCGGCGGCTGCGGATGAGCGAACTCGCCGAGGCGAGCGGCTCCTCCCGCAGCCGGCTCTCACACGCCGTGGCCCGGCTGGAGGCGGCCGGCTGGGTCCGCCGCGAGGAGTGCCCCTCCGACCGGCGCGGCCAGATCGCCGTCCTCACCGACGAGGGCTTCGCGACCCTCGCCGCCGCCGCACCCGGCCACGTCGAGGGGGTACGCCGGCACCTGTTCGACGCGCTGAGCCCCGCCCAGGTGGACCAGTTGCGCCGGATCAGCGAGGCGCTCGTCGACCACCTGACCGGATCCTGACCAATCCACTCCGGCCCGGGTCTTGTACTTACCGTCGTCGGGTGAGCACGATGGGGCGTGCCTTCCGGCTTCGGGGAACTGACTGACCAGGCGCACCACCTGGTGTCCACCGGCGACCTCGCCGGCGCCCAGCGGCTGCTCGCCGACGCGCTGACCGACGCCGACCCGCGCCCGGCCAACGCCACGCCCGAGCTGGCCGAGGCCGCCAGCCTCCAGGCCCGCGTGCTGGTCGCCCTCGGCGAACCGCACTCCGCCCGGGGCTGGGCCGCCTTCGCGTACGCGGCCACGAACAGGCTGCACGGGCGCTCCGACCAGCGCACCGTGGCCGCCGCGGCCACCCTGGCGGCGGTGCTGCACCGGGTCGGGAGCTGGTCCCGCGCCGCCCGGCTCTACCAGGAAGTGATCATCGAGCTGACCGCCCTGGACGGCCCGGAGTCGCTGCGGGTGCTCGCCGCCCACGCCGACCTCGCGACGGTGGAGTACGCGCGCGGCCAGTGCCAGGTGGCCCGCGACCGGCTCCAGGACGCCTGGGAACTGCACCGCGAGGTCTACGGCGACGGGCACCCCAGCGGCATCAAGATGCTGGCGCGGCTCGGGGCGATGCAGCGCGACTGCGGGCAGTTCGCCGAGGCGCACGACAACCTGGCGTTGGCCCGGGAGCTCTGCCGGCAGCACCTTCCGGCCGACGATCCGCTGGCGGCGCAGGTGGCGACGCTCGCCCGGTCGGCCGCCAGCCCGGACCATGTCTGCGCCGACACCGCGCCCGTCGGCCCGGACGGCCCGATCGTGCCGTCCGCGCGCACCCCGCCCCCCGGCGACGCGCCGACGGCGTACCACCCCTCGCAGGCGGGCTACCGTCCCGCCGAGCCGGATCCGTACGAGCCGGTCGCCGGGCAGCCACACCCGGTGCCGAATCCCCGGCAGCCGGCGGAGGACCCGGCGCGGGGCTGGTGGCCTCCGGAGCCCGACGCCGGGGACCGGCCCGCCGACAGCGCCGTGCCGCCGTCGGTCGTGCCGCTGGCCGGTGCCGCCGAGGAGGCCGACGGGGTGCACCGGGTCCGCCCGCACGGCGCGCCCGAGGAGCCGTACGAGCCGTACGAGTCGTCGCGGCTGCTGCCGGTGCCCGTGCACCGCGCGCCGGCCCGGCGGGACAACCGGCTGCTGCCCCTCGTCGTGGGCGGCGTCGCGGTGGTGCTGCTCGGCACGGCGGCCGTGATCGCCGGGGTGGCGGGGATGGACGGCGACGACGACCCGGCGCCCCCGGCCGCGACCGGCGCGCCCGCCTCGACCCCGGCCGCCACGGTCACCCCGCCCGCCGCCGGGCCGACGGCGGGGGCGGCCGCCTCCCCCGGCACCCCGCCGGGCGCCGTCACCCTGCGCGACAACCGCGACAACGTCGCGCTGCGCTGGACGTACCCCGCCGGCGGCGAGGGCCCGGTGGTCATCTCCGGCGGCCGCGTCGGCCAGGCCCAGACGGCGTTCGCCAACCTGCCCGCCGGCACCACCGACTTCGTCGTCTACGGGCTGAACCGCAGCACCGACTACTGCTTCACCGTCGCCGTCGTGTGGTCCACCGACACGATCGCGCGGGCGCAGGAGGTCTGCACCCGCCGCCGCTGACCGGGTCGGCAGGATCCAGGCGGGCGGCCCGTCCACCCCGGCCGCGTCCCTGGAACTGCCGTCGGCGTGGCGCGGGGCGAGAGGCTCGCGTCCCCTCAGGGCCGCTCCGGGTCGGTCAGGACCGGCAACAGCAGGCGCACCCGCAGCCCCGGGCCGCCGTCGCCGCCGGGACGAGCGTCGGTCAGCTCGATCCGGCCGCCGGCCCGGCGGACCAGCTCGCGCACGATGGCCAGGCCGAGCCCGGCGCCCCCGTCGTCGCGCGCCCGCGCGTCGTCGAGCCGGGTGAACCGGCCGAACACCCGCTCCCGGTCCGCGGCCGGGATCCCGGGCCCGTCGTCGGTCACCGTCACCAGGTGGTACGCCGCCGCGCCGGTGGACCGGGCTCCGCCGCTCCCACCGTCGACGGGCCGCCCGCCGCCGTCCGGGGCAGAGGTGGACCGGGCCGGGGCGTCCCCGGGGCCGGCCGGCCGGGCCGCGAGCACCACCTCGCCCCGGGCGTGCCGCACCGCGTTGTCGACCAGGTTGGCCAGGACCCGGCGCAGCTCGTCGGGGTTGCCCTCGGTCCACAGCGGCGCCGCCGGCGCGTCGAGGCGCACCGGCGGGGACGGGTACCGGCCGGCCACCGACGCGAGCAGCGCGCCCAGGTCGACCGGCCCGGTGGCCCGCGCCGGCGGGCGCTCGTCGAGGCGGGCCAGCAGCAGCAGGTCGTCGACGAGCCGGCCGAGGCGCTCGGTGTCGGCGAGCAGGTTCGCCGACACGGCCGTCCAGTCCGTCCGGTCGGCCAGCCGCCGGGCCACCTCCAGCTCCGTACGGATGTTGGCCAGTGGGCTGCGCAGCTCGTGGGCGGCATCGGCGACGAAGGCCCGTTGCCGGTCCCGGGCCGACTCCAGCCGGCCCAGCATCCCGTTGAGGGTGACCGCCAGCCGGTGGATCTCGTCCTGCGAGGCCGGTACGGGCAGCCGCCCGCCCCCGTTGCGCCCGGTGATCTCCTCGGCGCCCCGGCGCAGCGTCTCCACCGGGCGCAGGGTGGCCCCGACCACCCGCCAGGCGACGGCGGCGAGCACGGCCACCAGCAGCGGGAAGCTCACCAGCAGGATGGTCCGCACGACGTGCCCGCTGTGCCGCGCGTCCGCCAGCGAGCGGGCCACCAGGACGGTGAGCGGGTCGGCGGTGGTGCCGGCCGGCACGGCCACCACCCGGACCGGTCCGGCCAGGTCGATCCGCTCCCCCGACACCGTCAGCCGCTGCCGCGCGCCGGCGTCGATCCGGTCGGGCGGGACCATCGGCACGAGCCGATCGGCGCCGATCGAGGCGGCCCGCACCCGTCCCTGCGCGTCGACCACCTGCACCCGGACCTGCCCCCCGGCCACCGGCAGGGGGTCGGGCAGGGCGTCCTCGGCGGCCAACAGCGCCACGGCGTCGGCGGTCCGGAACGCCTCGGTGTCGACGGCGCGTTGCAGCGACCAGCCGAGTACGCCGAGCAGGACCAGCCCGCCGACGGCCAGCCCCAGCGAGACGCCGAGGACCCCGACCACCATCAGCCGCCCCCGCAGCCCGAGCGCGGCACGCAGCCGCCGCCCCAGCCCCCGCACCCCGGGCGCGGGGAAGGGGCGCCTGCCGTACCGGAGGCGATCGGACGGGGCCCTTCCTCCGCCCGTCACGTGGCGAGCCGGTAGCCGGCGCCCCGGACCGTCTCCAGCCGTTCACGGCCGATCTTGCGCCGCAGGTAGCCGACGTAGACCTCGACGGCGTTGGGAGCGGTCTCGTCGCTGGCGTCCCAGACGTGATCCAGCAGTTCGATCTTGGAGACCACCTCGCCGGGGCGGCGCATCAGGTAGTCCAGCAGCGCGAACTCGCGGGCGGTCAGCGCGACCTCGGCGTCGGCCCGGGTCACCCGCCGCCGGGCCGGGTCGAGCCGCAGGTCGCCGACCGCGAGCACCGTGGGGCGTTCGGGCGCGCCGCGGCGCAGCAGGGCCCGCAGCCGGGCCAGCAGCACGACGTACGAGAAGGGTTTGGTGAGGTAGTCGTCGGCACCGCAGTCCAGCCCGTCGGCCTGGTCGTACTCGCCGTCCTTGGCCGAGAGCATGAGGACCGGCAGCCAGTGCTCCTCGGCGCGCAGCCGGCGGACCACCTCGTAGCCGGAGAGCCCGGGCAGCATCACGTCGAGGATCATCGCGTCGTAGCCGCCGTGCCGCGCCGCGTCGAGCCCCGCCGGGCCGGTCGGCGCCACGTCCACCGCGAACCCCTCGGCCTGCAGCCCCCGTTGCAGGGCGGACGCCAGCCGGGACTCGTCCTCCACCACCAGCACCCGCACGCAGTCAAGGGTGCCACCCCCGCGCGGGTGGCCGTACCGTCGTCCTCAGCACCCTCACAGGGTCGAACGGGCAGGATGTCATCAGGAGGTGTCACATGTCCGTCCTGAAGAGCCGTCCCGTCCTGCGGTGGCTGGTCCCGGCGACCGCCGTCGTGACCGTCATCGGCGGCGGCGCCGCACTCGGCACGTTCGCCGCCCAGGCCGAGCCGAGCCTGCCGCCGCGCACCGCCGCCCAACTCCTGGTCGACCTGCAGACCTCCCGGCTGGAGGGGCTCTCCGGCACGGTCGTGCAGCGCGCCGACCTGGGCCTGCCGCCGCTGGCCGGGCTGGTCGGCGGCGACAACCTGACCGGTCTGCTGACCGGCACGCACACGCTGCGCGTCTGGCACTCCGGCCCGGACCGGCAGCGGATCGCCCTGCTGGACACCCTCGGCGAGCGGGACGTCATCCGCAACGGCCGGGACGTGTGGACCTGGGACAGCCGGGCCAACGCCGCCACCCACCGCACCCTGCCCGCGGGCGAGGGCGAGGCCGCCGCCCCGGAGCTGCCGGCCACGCCGCAGGAGGCGGCCGACCGGGCCCTCGCCGCGATCGACCCGAGCACCGAGGTGAGCGTCGGCCGGTCCGCCACGGTCGCCGGGCGGGACGCGTACGAGCTGGTGCTCGCGCCGCGCGACGCCGCCTCGCTGGTGCACCAGGTGCGCATCGCCATCGACGCGCGCGAGCACGTGCCGCTGCGCTTCGAGGTCTTCGCCGACGGCAGCGACAAGCCGGCCTTCGAGATGGCCTTCACCGAGGTGTCGTACGCCCGGCCGGACGCCGACCAGTTCACCTTCAACCCGCCTCCCGGCGTGAAGGTGACCGAGGAGACGGTCGGGGAACGCCCGGCCGCCACGCGCAAGGACCGGGCGGGCGACAGCAAGCGGCCGGACGTGCGTACGGTCGGCGAGGGCTGGGGCACGGTGGTGGTCGCGCGGCTCGACGGCGCCGGCGCGCCCGGCGGCCCGGGCAAGGCCCCCGCGGCGGGTGCCGACCGGGAGCCGGCCGGCGAGGCGGCGGCGCTGCTCGGGGCGCTGCCCGCGGTCAGCGGCGACTGGGGCAGCGGGCGGCTGCTCACCGGGAAGCTGTTCAGCGTGCTGCTCACCGACGACGGCCGGGTGATCGCCGGAGCGGTGACCCCGGAGCGGCTCTACGAGGTGGCGAAGGGCTGAGCGGAGTCGAGCGATCGGGGGTCCGCCACGAGGCGGGCCCCCGACTCGTCTGTGGGACGGCCCGTGACGTGGCCCGGCCCGCTTGGTCCGGCGCGCTTGGTCCGGACGGCCGGGGCGCGGTATCTTTCTCAGTTGGCACAACAAAAAGGAACGGCTCCCAAAAGCCGTTCCGAGAGGGATACTAACCAATTGGGAGACGGCTTGTCAAGGCATTCCGCCGATTCCGCTGAATTGCAGTCCGACGACGAGATCGGCCGCGAACAGGAATACGTCTCGATGCTCTACCGGCGGCTGGACGGGCTGCGTGAGCAGGCGTCCCACCGGCTGACCGAGGAGCTGCGGGCGACCGGCGGCACCCTTCAGGCCCGTTCCCAGCGCGACAGCGCGGTGCGGATGTACGCCGATCAGGTCGAGCAGTTCGCCGCGGTGGAGAACGGCCTCTGCTTCGGCCGCCTCGACACCGACGAGGGCGGCCCCCACTACATCGGCCGGATCGGCATCTTCGACACCAGCGGCGACTACGACCCACTGCTGATGGACTGGCGCGCCCCGGCGGCCCGCGCCTTCTACCTCGCCACCGCCGCGAACCCGCAGGGGGTGCGCCGCCGCCGGCACCTGCGCACGCGGGAGCGCAAGGTGACCGCGCTCAACGACGAGGTGCTGGACCTCGCCACCGCCTCCCCCACCGCACACGAGGAGCTGACCGGCGAGGCGTCGCTGCTCGCCGCGCTCAACGCCGGCCGGACTGGCCGGATGCGCGACATCGTGGAGACCATCCAGGCCGAGCAGGACCGCATCATCCGCGCCGACCTGCCGGGCGTCCTCGTGGTGCAGGGCGGCCCGGGCACCGGCAAGACGGCGGTGGCGCTGCACCGCGCGGCGTACCTGCTCTACACCCACCGGCAGCAGCTCTCCACCCGGGGCGTGCTGCTGGTCGGCCCGAACGCCACGTTCCTGCGCTACATCTCGCAGGTGCTGCCGGCGCTCGCCGAGACGGGCGTGCTGCTGCGGACGCAGGGCGACCTGTTCCCCGGCGTCAGCGCCCGACGCACCGAGCCCGCCGAGACCGCCGCGCTGAAAGGCCGGGCGGTGATGGCCGACGTGCTGGCCGCCGCCGTACGGGACCGGCAGTGGGTGCCCGACGAGCCGCTGGAGATCGAGCTGCCGCAACAGGAGGTGCTCCGGCTCGACCCGGAGACCGTCCGCGCCGCCCGGGACCGGGCCCGCCGCTCCGGTCGCCCGCACAACCTGGCCAGGGCCCTCTTCGACGTCGAGATCGTCCACGCGCTCGCGGCCCAGGTCGCCGAGCGGATCGGCGCGGACCCGCTGGGCGGGGAGAACCTGCTGGAGGAGGCCGACGTCGCCGAGATCCGCCGCGAGCTGCGCGAGGAGCCCGAGGTGCGGGCCGCCCTGGACCAGCTCTGGCCGGTGCTCACCCCGCAGCGCCTGCTCGCCGACCTGTACGCCGACACCGAGCGGATCGCCGCCGCCGCGCCCGTGCTCACCGACGCCGAGCGCGCCCTGCTGCACCGCGAGGCGGGCGGCTGGACGCCGGCCGACGTACCGCTGCTGGACGAGGCGGCCGAGCTGCTCGGCGAGGACGAGCGGGCCGCCGCCGCGCGCCGCGAGCGGATCCGGGCCATGCAACGGGAGTACGCCGAGGGCGTACTGGAGATCGCCCGCGGCTCCCGGTCGATCGACGTGGAGGACGAGGCCGACGGCGGCGAGATCCTCGGCGTGACCGACCTGATCGACGCCGACCGCCTGCTGGAGCGGCAGGAGGAGGCGGAACGGCTGACCACCGCCCAGCGGGCCGCGGCCGACCGGAGCTGGGCGTTCGGGCACGTGATCGTCGACGAGGCGCAGGAGCTGTCGCCGATGGCGTGGCGGCTGCTGATGCGCCGCTGCCCGAGCCGCTCGATGACGATCGTCGGCGACGTGGCGCAGACCGGCGCGCTGGCCGGCACGCCGTCCTGGGCCGACGCGCTGGAGCCGTACGTGGCGCAGCGCTGGCGGCTGGAGGAGCTGACCGTCAGCTACCGCACCCCGGCCGAGATCATGGCCGTCGCCGCCGACGTGCTCGCCGAGATCGACCCGGCGCTGCGCCCGCCCCGCTCCGTACGCTCCAGCGGGGTGCCGCCGTGGGACCGCGCGGTGACGCTGGAGCGGCTGGCGGCGGAAGTGGTCGACGCGACGACCCGGGAAGCGGCCGGCCTCGACGACGGCCGGCTCGGGGTGATCGTGCCGGCCGGCCGGGTCGACGAGCTGGGCGGCGCGGTCACCGCCGCCCTGCCGGAGGCGGCCGTGGGCGAGCACCCGGAGCTGGAGAGCCGCGTGGTGGTGCTCACCGTCGCCCAGGCCAAGGGCCTCGAATTCGACTCCGTCCTGCTGGTCGACCCCGACCGCATCGTGGCCGAGTCACCGCGGGGCCGCAGCGACCTCTACGTCGCCCTCACCCGCGCCACCCAACGCCTCGGCATCCTCCGCCCGGCCTGATCCTTGCGGGCGTGCCGATGTGGGGGTGTGGGGGTGTGGCCCGCCGTGCCCGGCTCCGGGCGGTCAGGCTTGATCCCTGCGCCGGGCACGGC